>DAOUAY010000119.1:0-6633 GCA_034432995.1 Anaerolineae bacterium
ATGAGCGAATCAGCGAATCAGCGAATCAGCGAATCAGCGAATCAGCGATCACCCCACTTCCCTACTCCCTACTCCCTACTCCTTACTCCCTACTCCTTACTCCTCACTCCTCACTCCTCACTCCTCACTCCTCACTCCTCACTCCTCACTCCTCACTCCTCACTTCAATCCGGGCCTTTGCCGAGGAAGACGGGCGCCAGCATTTGTTCGACGGGCGCGTAGCGGTCGGTGAGCACCACGGCGACGTCTTCCACCAATAACGCCTCTACTTCTTCATCGGGCAAAAGCCACTGTCGCCAATACGAATACGCAGTGAAGGCGTCCGTGTCCAATGGGGCATCCGTACCGACGATAACGATCGTATTGCGCGACGCCGCACGCCAGTCCGCGTTGGTCGGGGCGACGTAAACGTGGGCGAACGTCTGCTGTAACGTGTGCACGTAGGCGCGCAAAAAACGCCCGTAGGTTCCGTCGATGATGTTGACCATATAGAGGCCGTCGGGTTCTAGCCAGGCATGGACGCGCTCGTTGAATTCCCGCGTGGTGAGGTGGTAGGGGACGGAAAAATCGTTGAAAGCGTCGCCCATGATCAGGTCGTAACGCTCGGTCGGTTCGCGGCGCAGAAACATCCGCGCATCTTCGTTATAGCTGACAATGTGTGTGTCACGCGAGAGTCCCAGGTGATTGTACGCCACTTCCGTCACACCGGGATCAATCTCGATCACGTCGAGGACGCTATCGGGATAAAGCGCTTCCATATACTTGGGAAACGTATATCCACCCCCACCGATAAAGAGCGCGCGCAACGCCTCGTGCTGCGTAGCCTGGTAAGCTGTCAGTTCGGCGTAGACCTTTTCATACCCGTACACCAGTTTCTCCGGATTGTCAATGGAGGTGTAACTGTGAACGAGACGGTCGAGGATCAACGTGCGCACGGTCTCGCCTTCTTTGTCTTCCTCTTTGATCTTGATGCAAAAGTAATTGGTCTCGTAGAGACACGACCCTTCGAGCCAGCCCTGTTGATTAGCCCACATCCCACCACCGATCAGAAGTGGCAATACCAGCGCCGCACCCCACCAGCGACGGCCCAGGAAAAAGAGCAACCCCAACAGCAGCAGCAAGATCGCCACGCCGAGGACGATCATGTACGTCCCAAACTGCGAAATCAGCCAGAAGCCGGTGAGGAATGTCCCGACGATGCTGCCCGCCGTGCCGAAGGCGTAGATCTGTCCCACCGTGCGACCCGCGCGAGCCAGATCGCGCATCGCAAGCTTCACCACAATCGGCGACACTGTGCCCAGAATCGAGCAAGGGATCAAAAAGAGCGCAGCGATGAGCGCCAGAATTTCCAGGATGAGCGGCCATTCGACGTAGTCCATAGGATTGAACTGGTCAATGGCAAGCACGCCCAGGGCTGTCAGCCCGGCCAGGAAGAACATCAATCCCAGCAGACGCGGCGACGCCCAACGGTCGGCCAAGCGCCCGCCGATGTAATTGCCCACGCTGATGCCCGCCAGGATCACGCCGATCACGCTCGTCCACGTGTACAGCGACACACCGACGCTCGGCGCGATAATGCGCCCGGCGACCAGTTCCAAGATCATAATGCAACCGCTGGAGATGAAGACGATCAGATTAGGCCGCCAAAACCACGGGCGTGATTGTGTTATGTGAGTATTCATCTGTTTATCCATCCGTCCTTGAAGTGAATCTGTAGACCAATTCCATTATCTCTGTGTTCCTTCACACGCTTCAGTTTTCGCACTGACACCGTGTAGCGCATCCGCTACTGTCCGAGCTATGCGCTCAATGTCCGGCGGCTTGAGCAACCAGGCGTTCAGCCCCTGTTCCTGTAAAGCCGCAAGTTCTCTATCCAATGGATGTCCCGTGAGTAGAATCAGCGGCATCGTCCAACCTTTGTTGCGCAATGCATGAAACAAAGCAATGCCGCCTATTCCTGGCATCACGACATCGCTCAACACCAGGGCAATCTGCGCTCCGCGACTCTCCAGCAAAGTAAGAGCTTCCGAACCATTCGCCGCCTGCAATGTTTGGTAATTCAACAGTTCCAAAATATCTGCCAACGCAACCCGCAGCGAAGCGTCATCTTCCACCACCAAGACGACTTCGTGATGACCCTGTGGGATAGAAGAGGGAATCGGCAAGGACAAAGATGGCGAGTGCGTTTCCATCGCCGGCAGATAAAGATCAAACGTCGTGCCCTTGCCTAACTGCGTTTTTACATCGATTTGGCCTTCATGCAGTCCTACGATGCCATGCACCTGCGCCAACCCTAACCCGGTTCCTTCCCCTGGGACTTTGGTGGTAAAGAACGGTTCGAAGATATGCGGCAATGCGTTCGGCGCAATGCCGGTTCCACTATCCGCTACCGTCAGGCGAATCCATTCTCCCACTCCAAGTTCTGACATAGGCGGCTTCTGGTCTTTTGTGATGGCGAGACGCGCCAGCTCGATACGTAAGCGGCCTCCCGATGGCATCGCATCGCGCGCATTGACAGCCAGGTTGGTAAGCGCCTGTTGCATCCGTGTTGGATCGGCATGAACGGTGTAGTGCTCCGCCCCATAAAGCAGCACAATTTCGATGTTTTCCGGCAGAGTGCGTTCTAGCATTTTGACTTGCTCTTTGACCAACGGCAGCAAGTCGAGAGTGCGCCGTTCGAGCACCGTCCGCCGGCTAAAATCGAGGATCTGCTGAATCAAGCGCGTGGCGTGCCAGGCTTGTTGTGTAATAACGGCGACTCTTTCACGCTCGCGTTCAGATAACGCTGCTGAACGGCTGAGCATTTCAGCATAAAGCGTGATGGAAGCCATAATATTATTGAAATCGTGGGCGATGCCGGCCGCCAGTTGCCCTACCGCTGCCAGGCGCTCTTGTCGCTCAAGTTGCATGCGAATCTCCCGCTCGCGGGTCACATCTTTGATCACTAACACCCAATGTTCCGGTAGTGGAGTATTTTGCACAGGCCGGGCGATGACCTCGAAGATGCTTCCATCAGCCTTGACTTCGTGCCAATATTCCCGGCGCGGCGGCGAGGTGAGTAAGGTTGTCAAGGGACGGTCTCCCAGGTGGGTGAGGATGTCGCCAACAGTAATCCCGGCAAGGAATAACAGGCTTTTTTCAGCGACGGGATTAGCTTGCAGTACACGTCCGGCGGCGTCTGTCAACAAGACACCTTCCGGCACGGTGGCCAGAATTTGTTCCACCCGCTGCGCCTGCTCCTGAATCTGCGCGCTCAAGCGTTCACGTTCTTCCGCAATCCGCTTGTGGGCGGTGATATCCTCATAGGTTCCCAAGACGCCCTGGATCTGCCCAACGGAGTCTACCAACGGCGCCTTGCTGGTGCGCAACCAGATAGTTTCACCTGTGGGTGTAGTTTGTGGTTCTTCGAAGCCGAGTTTGGGTAGACCGGTTTCGATAACTAGCTTGTCATCGGCGCGATACAGTTCGGCCTGATCCTTCCAGGATAGTTGCCAATCGTTTTTGCCGAGGATCGCTTCGGGCGAAGGCAAGCCAGCGTCGGATGCAAAGGGACGATTGCAACCCAGATAACGGGAAGTCCGATCTTTCCAAAAAACCCGCACCGGAATGGTGTCCAGAATCAAGCGCAACATCTGCTGTGATTCGCGTAATGCTTCCTCTGCCTGTTTGCGGGCAGTAATATCCTGTGCGGCGCACACGCCGTACATTACCGCGCCATAGCTATCGCGTATGGGATATTCGCCGGCTAAAACGATGCACTGCGAACCATCAGCCCGAACATCTTCGAACTCCAGATTTTCAAAGGAGTGTCCCCGAAATACATCCGCGATGTTGGCGCGCGTCTGAGCGGCATTTTTTCCCAGCACCATCAACTCAAACATGCTTTTGCCAATAGCCTGTTCGGCCGTCCAACCGTAAAGCGTCTCACAGACTCGATTCCAGTTCAAAACGACACCTTCACCATCAAAAGTAAAGCAACAAACCGGAAGCTCCTGGAATAATTCACGGAAGCGTTTTTCACTTTCGCGCAAAGCTTGTTCGGCCTGTTTCCGCGCCGTGATATCGCGGCCTACCCCGATAATGGCCCTGACCTTGCCCTCCTCATCAAGAATGGCCGTGTCCATCCAACCAAGCCAGCGCCAACCGTATTTGGTCAAGGCGCGTTGCTCCATATATGCGGTGTAAGGTGGATAATACAGCGCCTCCATCGCTTGAACGGTAAGTACGCGGTCTTCTTCATGAACCAATGGCATGAAAGTTTTCCCCAACAGCTCCGCTTCCGTTCTCCCAAATAAAGTACAGTATGAAGGACTGACAAACAAGAGGCGTCCCTCCGTATCCACCTTGACAACCAGGTCTGTCTGATTCTCGATCAGCAGACGATATTTGTCTTCGCTCTCGCGCAGCGCCCTCTCGGTTTGTTTGCGCGCGGTGATATCCGTGTGAACGCCTACCAACGCCACGATCTTTTCATCTTCCTTTACAGCATAAGCACGCAACAGAATATCCAAAATGCAGCCGTCTTTTCCATACATTGACACTTCGCCGATCCACTCATTGCCCGCCATTGTTGTCCTGAACACTTCACGTCCGACAGCTTCGTCGACGTATAGCGTCGCCGGAGGATCATCGCCGATATCGCCAAACATTTCGGTGAAGGTTTGATTCTGATAGTAATGTTTACCCTCAGAGGTTGACATGCCGATTGCGTCCGTGGAAGTATCCAACGCTATCTTGAAGACACGAATATCATCCGACGAATTATAATATTCGTTCATAGTTCCCTCCTACATCGACTCCCATAGCCTCAACCATGATTTCGCCATTATCCCACACCACGATCCCAGTTCCCATCGCCGGGATTTCGACAGTTCCAACAGTCATAGTGAGCGTGAGTGGGGCGGGAGTCAACCCGTGATATGCGGCAACGTAACGTCTGGTCGAAGGGCTGGCGAAAAGCCACGCGCTGTCTTTGCCGCAGTCGAGCGTCGCGCCGCCGACTTCGACGCGACCGGTGCGCGATTGCCGCGCCAGCGGGCTTTCGAGCATCGGCCAACCGAGTTCGCCAGCCTGCGTCCAACGCCGCTTGAGCGCCCAGGCCATTAAGTCTACCTCGATACCTAAAGTTTGTCCAGCGCGGCTGTATTCGACCGTCCACAGACGCTCGCCCACAGCGGCGTAGGTGAACGGCGCTGCGGTCTTATCCACCAGCGCGCCGGAGGCCACCGTCTGCCCAAAAGCGCGCCCGTCAGGATACGCGACGCGCGCGGACACTTCCAGATACACACCGCACTGCGGCTTGCCCTTGTAGAACGCGCCGGGCCAGTTCAGCTCCCAGAAGCCCTTTTCCGCGCCGAGGTAGTTGTAGAGTTCCAGCACCAGGTCGCCCTCGCGCTCTACCAGGCGGATCGGCGCGTCGCGGCCCAAATCCGTGCGCGTGAGGGGCAAAACAGCGAAGAGGGCATCCCCACTCCCAATGACGACCACCTCGCCGGGCGAGACTTCGGCTGGCAGCGACTCCACCCGCCGGTCGCCGATCCAGATTTCGTCGATGTGTTCGCGCTGCGTCCAGATGAAGGCGGCTTTGGCGCTGCGCAGCGCGCCGGCCTTGCCGAGCGTGTACAATCCAATGGCGCGGTTGCCCTGCTGCACGCCGTAGAATTCCCCCTCCTCGATGAGATTGCGCGATTTGGTGCGGTCGGTGGCGTGGTAGAAGTCGCCGAGCCATTTATCGTTGGTCAGATAGCGGGTATAAAGCACGCCGGGTTTCTCCGCGCCGGGACGGACATAATGCGCCATGATCGCGTTCGACTGTCCGCCCGCCTCCTTGCTCGAGACGCCGAGCGCAAACGAAGGGCTGTGATACGTGGTAAGGCCCAACTGCCGCTCAGCGAAAGCCGTCTCGTCCACCTGGAACATTGCCGGGCGCGCATCCAGCGCATCGGCGATCCACGCGGGCAGCACGCCCTCCGCGATCCAGCGGCGCAGCATAGCCATTTCGGCCTCGGTCTCGCAGACGACGCTCGGATGATAGGCGCGACTGTGCGGTCCGGCCCAGCGCCCTGTCCCCGCGTGGATATGCAACGCGGCGCTCAGGCCCACACGCGCCAGCGCCGTCCGCGCGCGGATGCGCGTGTCGCTGTGGCGGGTCAGTGCTGCCAATTGCGCCAACGCGCGAATCGTGACGGGGCTGTAGGTCGGGCTGTTGTACTCGAAAGGGTGGCCCTGTTGGTCGGTCAGCGCCATCCACAGCACGAGCTTGGTGTAGCCGCGCTGCGCGAAGTCAGCATCATTGAGCAGTTCCCCGCCCAGGCAGGTATTGAGGATGTCGAGCAACGTGATGTTGGTGTAGACCGGCAGCACATCCAGGCGGCGGATTTCGTCTAGCCCCAGGTGGATAGCGTCCAGCACGCGGCTTTGCATTTCGGGCGACAGGCGGTCCGCGTGTTGCAGCATCAGCGGGATGAGGTGTTCGAGGTTGAACTCGACGGCGTTGAGGTCCATCACCACGTCGTCTTCGAGCATCCAGAAGAAGTTGCCGTAGTGCGGATCGTTCGCGCGGCGTTCCTGACAACCGAGCACCACGTCCAGGACTTTGTGCGCCAGTGCCAGGTCTTCCGGCGCGCCGTTCGC
>DAOUAY010000120.1:0-1852 GCA_034432995.1 Anaerolineae bacterium
TGGACGGTCTTCTGCGGCTTCACGCAGAACTTCGGCCAACTGCTCGTCATCCGCGCCATCTCCGGGTTGGGACTGGGCTGTCTGATGCCGGCGACGTTCTCGTTGATGTCGGACACGTTCCCGCCGCGCCAACGCGGGCGCGCGCTCGGCCTGATGGAGGCCTTCGGGATGCTGGGCCTGGTTATCGGCACGGTAGGACTGGGCTTCCTGGCGACGCCGACATTGTGGCGCTGGGGCTTCTTCCTGCTCGGCGGGTTCAGCGTGATCTCCGGTGCGATGGTAGCGCTGTTGGTCAAAGAACCGACGCGCGGCGCTGCGGAGCCGGAACTGGCAGGCAAGATCACCGAGGAGCAGGCCGCGCAGTATGCGATCAAGTTCTCCGATGTGCCAAATGTGCTGAAAATCCCCACCATCTGGGTGGCGATCCTGCAAGGGTTGTCGGGAAGTATGCCCTGGGTGGTGTTGGGGCTGTACCTGATCACCTGGATGGTGGATGTGCGCGGAATGACGGAGGCCATCGCCTTCGATCATCCGCAGGGCAGCGCGACGCTGGCCTTCTCCGGCATCGTCATCGGCACGGCGATCAGCAACGTGCTCGGCGGCATCCTCGGCGACTGGGCGGAAGGCAAAAATCCCAAGTACGGCCGGACGATCGTCGGCCAGATCTCCGTCTTCTGCGGGATTCCGTTGAGCTACATCATGCTCACCAGCGCGACGAGTTGGAGCTTTTGGCCGTTCTTCTTCCTCTGCTTCGTGACGGCGCTGCTCATCAGTTGGGCGGGCAAGGGGGCGAAGGAGCCGATGATGCAGGGCGCGGTCCCGCCGGAACTGCGGGGCACGGCGTTTGCCTTTACGACCTTCGTGGAGAGCGGATTCGCCGCGCTGGTGGCCTACATCGCGGGCAGCCTGGCCGACCGGATCGGCTTCACCCAGGCGATGCTGTGGACGATCCCGTTCCCGTGGGTCATCTGTTTCATCTTCTACTCACTCTTCTACTGGGCCTATCCCAGAGACGCCGCAAAGCTGCGCGCCCTGATGGCCGCCCGCGCCGCGGAAATCAACCACAGCCAGTAGCGAGTGAAGAGTGAAGAGCAACAAGCAACAAGCAACGAGCAACAAGGAGAACTATGCAGGTTGAGTTGATTGCGTTGACACAGTATTTGCGCGGCAATGGGACGCCGGAGGAATTGCTGGAGCACGCCGGGCGGGTGTGCTATCGCAGCGAAAGCCGAGGTGATCCGGCGAAATTTCTGCGCGCGCGGCTGCGCGAGGGGCACGAGAGCCTCATCGAGCACGCCAGCGCCACGTTCGAGATCAGCGGCATCAGCCGGGCGGCAAGCCATCAACTGGTACGCCATCGACTGGCCTCTTACAGCCAGGAAAGCCAACGCTACGTGGATATGTCCGATCCCGCGCTGGTCGTCCCCGACGCGATCGCCGAGGATCCCCGCGCGCGGGCCGCATGGGAGGGATTTATCGAAAATGTGAAAACGACGTACCAGGAATTGCGGGAATTGGGCATCCTCAAAGAAGACGCCCGCTTCGTCCTGCCGAACGCCGCAGAGACGCGCATCATCGTCACGATGAACTTCCGTGAGTTATTGCACTTCTTCCGCCTGCGCATCACCCCGGAGGCGCAATGGGAGATCCGCCGGCTGGCAATTGTCATGCTCGAACTGCTCGCGCCGCACGCCCCCGCCGTTTTCGACGAATTGCTGCGCGACCTCCGCGCGGATCATCCCGAGTTTTTCGCAGCCTAGACCACAAAACCCGCCGTTCTGCCTTCCTGCGCAGACACAAAAAGATATTTTGGGGTGGTTTTGGTGTGCGGGCGCGCCCACACACCAAAACC
>DAOUAY010000121.1:0-2972 GCA_034432995.1 Anaerolineae bacterium
TTGAGGCCGAACAATCCGGCGCGCAGGAACGCCAGGAACAACACTCCGCCCACGCCACCTTCTGTATAAGCGCCGAAGAGATAGAAGATGTTTTCGACGGCGGCGAAGCCAAACCCGACGATCCCACCGTAAATCAGACCATCCATCGGACTGTCGATCTCGCGTCGTAGCAGTATGAGCAGGATCAGCAAGGCCAATGCCTTGACGCCTTCTTCTGCCAATGGTGCCACCACCGACGCGCCGAGCAAGTCGTAGGTAAGCTGGTTCGGGCTGATGGCGACAATGGGGATATCCAGGATGATTTCGAAAATCAACGCGAGGATAATGGAGGGGATCGCGCCCCACAAGAACGCCGCGATGAGCAGCTCTAGCGGTTCTTTCTCATACCGGTCGAACCACCACAGTACCATCGCATAGAGGATCATCGGCCCCAAACTCAAAAACAAAACCAAGAGCACGTCGAGCATCGGTTTCCTCCTTGGTAGTCGTTAGTCCGAGAAGATGCAGGATGCAGGATACAAGAAACCTCTTGCTTCTTGCCTCTTGCCTCCTGCCTCTTGTTATCCTTTGCGCCGTAAACCGCCCAGTAATGCGGCGAGGCCGCCCAACGCCACAAGGCCGCCGCCGAGGACAGCCGCGCCTTGCAGCAGGGTCTTCGTCTCGACGCTGGGCAGCACCGCGCCTTCCAATCCGGCATCGGCTCCATACTGGCTGAAGAGCTGGCCCCACGGTGTATCGAGTGCGGCTTCGACCCGCTTGCGTCCCACCACCGGGTACCAGTAGACGTTGTGATAGAAGTTGCTGGCGAAATACGACCACGGCACAATCGGCCCGCGCAACAACACCGCTTCGAACGGTTTGAGCATACCGTGATAGATCGCCTTCTGACCCCGGCTGGCAAACGTGTCGTCGGTCTTGAAGCACCAGCGTTCCATGCACACGTCCAGATCGCCGACGAATTCGATGTCGGCGGGGTCGCCTACGCCCAGCCCCAACTCGTGCGCGATGCGGATGAAGGGCAGCGTCAGCGGATCGAAGCCCTGCAACAGCGCCGATGTCGCGTCGATAGCAACCTGATCCGCCGAAGCGAGCAGCACGTTCTTCTCGTGCCAGTGCATCGCCCGTGGGCCTGGACCGTCGCCGGCAAACGTGCCATCCATCACCGCGAACAGACCGGGGTGGATGTCCTGCTGGATCGTGAGCAGGTCCACCAACGTCTCGTGAATGACGCTGTGCGTCCAGTGGCGCTTGCGGCCCAGCAGCCCGCCGAACGCATTTTTCATCGCGCCGGTAATCGTCGTGAAGACGTGCGTCTTCACCGTGGGCAATTGGATGATGTTGTTGCCGATAAGGATTTCGGGAATGTAGACGCCCTCCGGGTAAACGTCATCCAGAACGAGGAACGGCTGCTTGGGTTCGTAGCGCACCCAGGGCACTTCCGGCTTGTAGATGTAGGCGCAGGGGACGCCGTACTTGTCGGTGACGTAGCGCTGTTTGTTGTTGGCCTCGCCATCGCTGGTATCCACCACGACCGTATCGTTGTGAACGCCGAGCAGGTTGGTGTACCCGTCGGCCTGGAGCTTGCGGATGACGCCTTCCAGTTGCCAGGGCGTGGTGGAACAGGCCGGATACCACGTCTGCCAGGAAATGTTGATCTTGAGCAGCGTCTTGTGCGCAGCGGGCAGAACCTCTCGGTAATCCGCCAGCTCCATCAGCCGGGCGTAATCGTCCAAAACGGTCTCCGGCGTCGTGCGCACGATGGCGACTTTGCCGCGACCGGGGAATGCTTTTTGAGCCATAGTTCTCTCTCCTAAAATCGCCTTCCTTCAACGTTTCAGGCGGATCACAATCCGCCCCTCCCGCAGCGCCGGATTATGATCCGGCGCAAACATTTTCATCCTTGCAGGTGTGGCTTCTCAATGTCGGAAGTCTCGAAAGGTCAATAGACACTTCACGTGTCTAGAGTATAATCTTTTTGGATTTTATGTCCAGCACATACCGGAGGCGTTTGATGAAAATTCTCCTCACCGGACACAAGGGCTTGCTCGCCCGGACGCTGCTGCCGTTGTTGCCCGGTCACGACGTTCTGGGCGTCGATCTGCCCGAACACGACATCACCGACCGCGCCGCGCTGCTCGCGTTGACGCGGGATTTCCGTCCCGATCTTATCCTGCATCAAGCGGCGATGACAAATGTCGATGGCTGCGCCCGCGATCCGGCGCAGGCGTATCGCGTCAACGGCATGGGGACGCAAAACGTGGCCCTCGCCGCCGCCGAGGTGGATGCGGAGATGCTCTACGTGAGCACCAACGAGGTCTTCGATGGCCGCGCCGCCGAACCGTATCACGAGTGGGCCGCGACCAACCCGATCAACGCCTACGGGCGCTCCAAACTGGCGGGCGAATGGTACACGCAACACCTGCTCCGGCGCTTCTACATCGTGCGGACGGCATGGCTTTATACGGCGGGCGGGCGCAACTTCCCGCATCGCATCATCGAATTGGCCGACGAACGCGGCAGCCTCAACGTCGTCACCGACGAAGTGGGCAGCCCAACCTATGCGGTGGACCTGACCCAGGCGATCGTCGCTTTGATCGAAACACATGCCTACGGCATCTATCACCTCGTCAATGCAGGCGTCGCCTCACGGTACGAATTTGCCCAGGAGATTCTGCGTTTGAGCGGGCGGACGCACATCCCCCTCGCGCCGATCACCTCGGCGGACTTTCCACGCGCCAGCACGCCACCGCTCTACGCCCCCCTGGCGAACACCGCCGCCGCCGCCCTCGGCATCCACCTGCGCCCCTGGCAAGACGCCCTCGCCGAGTTCTTGCAGGAGACGGAATGAATCGGCGAATCGAAGAATCAGCGAATCAGCGAATCGAAGAATCAGCGGAATTCGCTCATTCACCCATTCACCCATTCACCCATTCGCCCATTCACCCATTCACCCATTCGCCCATTCACCCATT
>DAOUAY010000122.1:0-2107 GCA_034432995.1 Anaerolineae bacterium
CGTAATGGGCGGTTAGCTCAGTTGGTTAGAGCGCTGCGTTGACATCGCAGAGGTCACAAGTTCGAGTCTTGTATCGCCCACACCGCAGGTTGGTTCGCCAGCCTGCTTTTTCATTGTACAACCAATTGCGCCTTGACAAAATCCCACAACCGGACACAATGCCCCAAAAACGGCCCGCAGGCGACAGAAGTTTCACTGGCTGTAATTTTGCTTGGTCTGGATCGGCAGATTCAGACGGGGACGGGGATTTGCCGATCCCCTCGGAGCATTTCGGGGATTTGCCGATCCCCTCGGAGCATTTTGTGATCTACTGAGTCTCACGAGATACCTGGTTGAGCCTCTGTCTACACGTAAGACAGTTTGCAGGCCGGAAGACTGTTGTAGCCTGCGCCGCAAAAAGAGGTTGGTTATGATTCGCGCCCAAGATTTGATTCGTCGCTCACCTTGCATTGTGCTATTAGGATTAGTCGTGCTCGCCGGCTGTGCCACGCCTACCATCGGGCCGACGCCCACGCCCACTCGCACCCCTGTTCCGCCCACGCCGACACTGACGCCCACGCCCGTCCCGCCATCGCCGACGCCGACGCCCGCTTTCCCGGTCACAGTGGGCTGTGCGAGCGGCGTCCCGGCGGATGCCTGCGCGCGTCTGCAAGCTATCGTCGCCGCCGATAGCGCGCACTTCGCGTGGATCGGCGACGCGGCGGTCGCCAACATCGTACTCGACGTCGCCGAGACGCCCGGCGCACTCCCGGTGGGCCAGTGGACTTACGCTCTGGCCGCCCCGTTCTTCACCATTCCCGATGGCGTTCCGCTGGCCGATGTGCGCGCGACCTGGACCGGATCGCCGGCAGGTCTGTTCGCCGCACATCCACTCCTCGTCTCGGCGGACACCCGCGCTGTCTTGGCCCAACACTGGGGCGAACCGGTGGATACTGTCCAGACCATCACCGCGACACACCTGCTCCCCTCGGCGCAGGCGCTTGATGGGTGGGCGTTGCTGCCCTTCCACATGCTCGAACCCGAATGGAAGGTGTTGCACCTGGATGGGCAGACGCCGCTTTCCCGCCCCCTGGATATGGCTGTGTACCCGCTCGTTGTCGATCTTTATCTGCACAGCGCGACACGCCCGGAGACTCTGGCGCTGCTGGACTACGACGCGGCAACTTTCACCAACCGCCACGTAGATAGGATGACGGTGGTGGTGATGACCGGCGTGACTGCGATGTCGCGGAGCACGGCGCGCTTGATGGATAGCAAGGGCGTCTCCTATCCGGCGCGTGATATTCTGCCCTGGTTCGCGGACGCCGATTTCGTCCACGTCAGTAACGAGGTGTCTTTTACCCCCTCGTGTACCCCGGCCCCGGGCGGGTCGTTGGTCTTCTGTTCTCACGACAGCTATATCGAGTTATTGGAAGCCATCGGCGCGAACGTTGTGGAGCTGACGGGCAATCATCTCGGTGATGTGGGCCGTCAGTGGATTCTCCATACCCTGGAGATGTATGCCGAGCGCGGTTGGGGCTGGTATGGCGGCGGCGCGGACTTTGCCGACGCGACGCGCCCGTTGACCTTCACCCACAACGGCAATCACATCGCCTTCCTGGGCTGCAATCCGAGCGGCACGGCCTTCTTTGCCAGCGACACACTCCCCGGCGCGGCTCCATGCTATGAACCCTGGCAACACGAACTGATGCAAGGCCAGGTCGCGGCGTTGCGCGCAGACGGGTATCTGCCTATCGTCACGCTTCAGCACCGGGAAGTCGATCAGTACGAGCCGTGGCCGGGACACATCCGCGATTTGCGCGCTTACGTGGATGCTGGCGCGGTGATCGCGCAAGGGAGCCAGGCGCACTGGGTCAAGCCGGTGGAATTCTACAACGGCGCGTTCATCCATTATGGCCCTGGCAACCTGTTTTTCGATCAGATGTGGGCCGACGGCGTGCGGCAAGGGTTTGTGACGCGCTACACGTTCCACGACGGGCGCCTGTTGAGCATCGTGCTGCACCCGTACATTATCGAGGAGTTCGGGCGCCCGCGTCCGATGATCGACGGCGATCCTACGCCCGCCGCCGACCGGAGCCGGTTCTTGCAAATGATCTTCAACCTGCGC
>DAOUAY010000123.1:0-13490 GCA_034432995.1 Anaerolineae bacterium
ACCGCCAACACGCCCCCCATCTCCAGCCATACCAGCCGCCACACCATGAAGACCGGCGGCTGCGCCAGGTTGAACCCGCCGTAGCCGTAGAGCAGCGTGGAATTTTGGCCGTCCTTGCGCCAGTCGCGGCGATGCACCAGGAACATCGGCACCTGCGTTCCGTCCTGGCTGGTGACGAAAACCTGCTCCGTCTCGTAAGCCGCCGCGTCGAAGTCGAGGTCCGGCGTAGCCAGCGCCTCACTCGCGGCGCGGTCGAAATCGTAGCGGTAGACCGTCGGCGGGTAGAGGAACGAGTGGAAGGTGTAGAATAGCTCCGCATCCTCACGGCGACCGTGAACTTCGAGAAGCGATCCCAATCCTGGCAACGCAATCTCGCCGCGCGGCGCGCCGTCCAATCCAAAGCGCCGCAGTTGGTGATGCGCGTCGTGCAGATAGCGCGTCACGAACTCGCCGTGCGCCAACGTCACAGCTTCGAGCGTGTCGGCGGCTTCGGGGATCAGCGTCCGCCAGTGTTTCCGCGCTGGTTGCTCCACATCGATGACAAGCACTTGCCCACGCGGAGCGTGCCAATCGGTGAGGAAGTAGAATTCGGAGCCGGTATTGCCGATGAAGTTGAAACGGGCATCGAACGTCGGGATCAGCTCCTCGAATTCGCCATCGGGCAACGATTTGTAGAAGACGCAGTTGCGCCGGTCCGTACCCTGCGAGACGAGCAGCACCAGATAGCGCCCATCGTCGGTGACTTCAGTGTAGAACCCCCACTCCTTGTGATCAGGCCGTTCATAGACGAGCACATCCTCCGCCTGCGGTGTGTTGAGGCGGTGCAGGTACACCTTCTTGTGGTAGTTCGTCCCGGCGTACTCCGTCCCCGCCTCCGGCGCGACGTAACGCCCGTAGAAGAAGCCGCTGCTATCCGGCAGCCACGACGCCTCGCAGAACTTGCTCCACTCGACCACGTCCGGCAGGTCCGCGCCGGTTTCGATGTCGCGCACGCGCCACGTCTTCCAATCCGAGCCGCTGGCGCTGACGGCGTAAGCCAGCCATTGCCCGTCCCAACTCACATCGACGCCGGTCAGCGCGACCGTGCCATCGGCAGAAAGCGTGTTGGGATCGAGCAGCACGCGGGCCTCGTCCGGGGGAGCATCCATCACGTAGAGCACGTCCTGGTTTTGCAGGCCGCTGTTGCGGAACTGGAACGTGCGCCCGCCGCGTTTGAACGGCGCGCCGAACTTGGGGAAGTCCCACAGTTCCGTCAGTCGCGCGCGAATCGCCTCGCGGCCCGGAATCTGTTCCAGGTAGGAGAACGTTAGCGCGTTCTGCGCCTCGATCCACGCCTGCGTCTCCGGCGCGTTGAGGTTTTCCAGCCAGCGGTGGGGATCGGGCACAGGCGTTCCGTGATAGTCGTCCACCTGATCGACGGTGTGCGCCTGTGGATAACGAAATCTGGTCATGGTGCGTACCTCCGGGAAAAGATAGCGTCAGTCAAAGTATACGTGCATCTGGGAAACTGAAAAGCCCAACCCTGACACATATCAAGGTCTTTTCATTCTCGCTCAGAGGGGAACGCCAGTTCCCCGCTTTAAGCTGAGAGGGGTCACAAACGCGGATCTGGCGATCCGCTCTAAGCACAATATGTAAATGTGACGGGAATGATAAGGCCCTGTGACATATTGACCTGTCCGCCTAGACGTGCTACAATCTAAGTATGCTTACAAAGCCCCAACGACATGACTGATGACGATCTGACGAACAAAGACTATTTTCGGAGGTCACGATGCCAAAAGGGAAGAAGAATCAAACCGCTGAAAGTCCAAAAGAAGCCGCCGCTGCGGAGGTTACCGCTGTGGCGGGGGCTCCCGCGCCCAAGGTCAAGACCGCCGACGCGACCCCCGCTACGCCCAAGAAGGAGAATGGCAAACAGCCCAACAAACGGCTCAAGCGCGCGGCTTACGAAGAGGAACTGCGCAAACTCCACGTCGAGCTGGTCAAGCTGCAATACTGGATCAAGGAGAAGGGGCTGAAGGTCGTCGTCATCTTCGAGGGGCGCGATGCCGCCGGGAAGGGCGGTGTGATCAAGCGCATCACCGAATGTCTGAATCCCCGCATCTGCCGGGTGGAGGCGCTCGGCACGCCCTCCGACCGGGAGAAGACGCAGTGGTATTTCCAGCGCTACGTGGATCGCCTGCCCGCCGCCGGAGAAATGGTGCTCTTCGACCGCAGTTGGTACAACCGCGCTAACGTCGAGCACGTGATGGGCTTCTGCACCGAGGAGGAATACCGCGAGTTTCTGCGCTCGTGCCCCGAATTCGAGCGTATGCTGATCCGCTCCGGCATCATCCTTGTCAAATACTGGTTCTCCGTCAGCGACGAAGAGCAGGAGCGCCGCTTCCAGGCGCGTCTCGACGATCCCACCAAACGCTGGAAGCTCAGTCCGATGGACCTGGAATCGCGCAAAAGATGGGTCGAATATTCCAAGGCCAAGGACGAGATGTTCGCCCACACCGACACCAAGCAATCGCCCTGGTACGTGGTCAACTCCGACGACAAGCGCCGCGCGCATCTCAACTGCATCAGCCACCTTATCAGCCTGATCCCCTACGGCGATTTGACGCCCGAACCAATGACGTTGCCGCCGCGCCAGCACGACATCGCCTACACCCGCCCGCCGATGGAGTACCAGACCTTCGTGCCGGAAAAGTTCTAGTAGTGTATGGGTGGTTTGGGGTCGCGAGTTACGCCCGCAACCCCAAACCACCTCTTTATGCGATGCCCCGCAAGATTATTCACCTGGATTTGGACGCGTTCTTCTGCGCAGTGGAGGAGCTGCACGATCCCACACTGCGCGGCAAGCCGTTTGCCGTGGGCGGGCGGCCTGACGAACGCGGCGTCGTCTCCTCGTGCTCCTATCCTGCGCGGCTGTTCGGCGTCCATTCGGCCATGCCGATGAGCCGCGCGTTGCTGCTCTGCCCGCAGCTCATCGTCGTCCCCGGGCGTCACGGCGTCTATGACGAATTCTCGCAGCAGGTAATGGCGCACTGCTACAACCGCACCAGTCTGGTCGAACAAATCTCCATCGACGAGGCGTTTCTCGATGTGAGCGACCTGCGCCCGCCCGCGGAAGTCATCGCCCGCGAACTGCAAGCCGCGATTTGGGACGAGCTTGGCCTGCCATGCTCACTCGGCGTGGCGACCAACAAGCTCGTCGCCAAGATCGCCAACAACGTGGGCAAGGCCGAAAAGCGCAGTCTTAGCCCGCCGATGGCGATCAAAGTCGTGCCGCCGGGCGAAGAGGCCGCCTTCCTCGCCGCACTGCCCATCGGCGAACTGTGGGGCATCGGCCCCAAGACCGCCGCCAGCCTGGAAGCGCTCGGCATCCACACCATCGGCGACCTCGCCCGCTGGCCCGAGGTCGATCTGGTGCACCGCTTCGGCAAATCCGGCGCCGACCTGGCGCAGCGCGCTCGCGGCATCGACGACCGCCCCGTGGTCACCGAGTACGAGGCCAAGTCGTTGAGCCGCGAAACCACCTTCGCGCACAACATCACCGACGACGCGATGCTGCGCCGCACGCTGCTGCACCTCGCCGAAAGCGTGGGGCATCGCCTGCGCCGCGCTGAACTTCAAGGCAGCACCGTCAAGCTCAAACTGCGCTGGGCAGATTTCAGCACGATCACCCGGCAAGTCACGCTGCCGGAGCCAACCGATCAGGACAACGTCATCTTCAGCGCCGCGCAGCACCTCTTCGAGCAGGCGTGGCCCAAAGGCAAACCCGTGCGCCTCATCGGCGTCGGCGTGAGCAGCCTGGGGGCGCCGATGCAGCAATTGGGATTGTGGGAGACGCCGTCGGAGAAGGGCCAGCGCTTGCAGGATGCGCTCGATGCCGTGCGAGATCGGTTCGGGCGCGCGGCGATCAAGCGGGCAAGCGACTTGAGTGAGTAGACGGTAAAAAGTAGTCGGAGGGAATTAGTAGGCGGGAGATAGGGCTGGCTGCGGGTGGGTCTCGGACACAACGCTATTGGATAGGCGCAATGTTAAATCAACGCCAAACACTACGCTGAGTTTCTGCAAAAACATGAATGTAGGATTAGCAAGCCCGTTTTCCAGCCGCGAGATATTGGCTTGCCGAGTGCCAATACGCTGCGCCAATTCGTTCTGTGTCCACCCGCGTTCTGTTCGCAGGCGGATCACGTCATTTGCCAGGTCCAAAAGTGGTTTGAGTTGCTGCTCAACCCTGGCGTATTCTGGATCCTGCCGTCGTTTTTCAAGATAGGTTTCATGATTCATCATTCTTTCTCTCTTTGCTGCGCTAAATAATCCTCATAATGCATCATCGCGCGTGCTATTTCTGCATCAGGCACTCGTTCCGATTTCTTGACAATCCCGTGACTGAAGATAATCTTGTTGCCATCGAAAAAGAAGTACAGAATACGCAACTGTTTCTTGCGATCACGAGCGCGCAGTTCGTAGATTTTGTCTCGAAGAAAGTCCGTATGCGGCCGGCGCAAGCTTATGCCTAGCTCCTGAAGCAATTGGATTTTGCTGTTCAGACGAGCGAACTCCTCGTTTGTAAGGCTGTCCAGAAACGCTTCTAGCGGACAATGGCCGTCGCGTGTCGTGTAATACTCGATTCTCCATTTGGACATATAGCTGATCCATGAGTCAGTATAGCATATATACTATACTATATCTAAAGGGATTTGTCAACGTGTCGAAGTCATCTCTACAGGGCTTTATCATTCTCGTCAAAGTTTCCTTATTCTGCTTCGAGCGGATCGGCAGATCCGCGTTTTATGGCCTAAAACGGGGAACTGGCGTTCCCCTCGGAGCGAGCATGATAAGACCCTGGTCATCTCTACTTTCGTAAAAAGGATCATAAATGACCAAACGACCTTACAATAGCCCCTACACCGGCGAACACCTCAACCGCGTCGCCTTTCCGATAGGCGGGATGGGCGCGGGGATGATCTGTTTAGAAGGCACAGGCGCGCTTTCGCACGTCTCGCTGCGCGGACAGATGGACCTGTTCAACGAGCCGCTGATGTTCGCCGCACTCTCCGTCAGCGCTCCGGCGGGATCACAATCCCGCCGCCTCGCCCGCGTGCTCGAAGGCCCGGTGCCGATGTGGAAAGCCTTCGGCACGCCCGGCGCGGGCAATGGCCTCGGCGGGACGAGCTACGGCCTGCCCCGCTTTGCCGAGGCCAGCTTCGAGGCGCGCTTCCCCTTTGGGACGGTGACGCTGCGCGATCCCAGAATTCCGCTGGACGTGACGCTCACCGGCTGGAGTCCGTTCACGCCGGGCGATGCGGATAGCTCCAGCCTGCCCGTGGCGGCGCTGAAATACCGGTTCGCTAACCCTACCGGTGCGCCAGTGGACGCCGTCTTCTCCTTCCACACGCGCAACTTTATGGCTCCCAACGCCGAGAGTGGCGCTGTGCTGGCCGCGCCGGGCGGATTCACGCTGGCTCACCCTGAAGAGCGCGCGTCGTTCAGCGCGACGGTGGATGATGATGCCGTTGCCGTCAACTGCGCCTGGTTCCGTGGCGGCTGGTTCGATCCGCTCACCGTCGTCTGGAAGACGATTGCGGAAGGCGCGCTGCCTGAAGCCGGCCCTGTCACTGAAGGCACACCAAGTCCCGGCGGCAGCCTCTACATCCCGCTGCGCCTGGAACCGGGTGAGACACACACCATCCGCCTGCGCCTGGCGTGGCACGCGCCGGAGACCGGTCTGCGGGTGGGCAAAGATCAGGAATGTGAGAACGGCAAAGTATGCGAGTGCCAGTCAAGCACGCACGTCCCCTGGTACGCGAGCGTCTTCCCCGACATCGACGCCGTCAACGCCTACTGGCGCGCCCACTACGACGAGTTGCGCGCGCGCACGGCAGCCTTCACCGACTGCTTCTACGACACCACGCTCCCGCCGGAGGTCATCGAGGCCGTCGCCGCGAACCTCACCATCCTCAAATCGCCGACGGTGCAGCGCCAGGCCGACGGGCGGCTGTGGTGCTGGGAGGGCTGTCTCGACAAAGGCGGCTGCTGCCACGGCTCATGCACGCACGTGTGGAACTACGCGCAGGCGATCCCGCACCTGTTCCCCGATTTGGAGCGCTCGCTGCGCCAGACCGAGTTCTTCGCCAGCCAGGACGAGCGCGGGCACCAGACGTTTCGCGCTAATCTGCCAATTCGCCCGGTCGCTCACGACTTCCACGCCGCCGCCGACGGCCAACTCGGCGGCGTGATGAAGGTCTACCGCGAGTGGCGCATCGGCGGCGATGAGCTGTGGCTGCGCAAATTCTGGCCGAAGGTGAAGCAGAGCCTCGATTACTGCATCGAGACGTGGGACCCCGATCACACCGGCACGCTGGTAGAACCGCACCATAACACCTATGAAGTAGACTTTATACAATAGACACGGGCCGGGACTGGGAGCCGACAGCTTACCGTTGCTGTTTTGTCAGGGTTTACCGTCACGGTCAAGCGCAAGTTCTCAAACGTCCGTTGCTTGTCTTCATCCGTGGCGTTCTCCATCCCCGTCGTGATATTTTCGTCATACTCTGCCAACATCGCCGCTATTTGCTCATCCGATAGCGCGCCCGCTTCGATTTCGGTTTCCAGTGCTTGATGTTCTTGGAAGAGGGCTTCATAACGGGCGTTTACTTCGTCTTGGTCGTGTTGTAGTAGTTCACCTACCCGCCCGCGTGCATCTTTCAAAGCGCGTTTGATTTCGCGGGCTTCTCGGTCGGCTTGCTCTAGCAGGGTCAACACGTAAGCCAGGCGCTCTTTCTTCGGTTGTAGGGCGTCCTGTTCTTGCCGTTGGGCTTCTCGTAGGTTGGCTTCGTAGTCATCGCGCCGGGTCAAAATAGCTTGGGCATACTCCCAGGCGATAGCGTCCAATACGTGGCATTGCACTTCAGACAGCCGACAGCGCCGGTTGCCATTAAGATCAAGCTCAACGTTGCGTGAACAGGAGCAAGCATAAGCCCGGTACTGTGTACCACATTCGCGGCGTCTGCCGTGTCCGTGCATTGAGCGTCCACATTCGCCGCAAGTCACCCGCCCCGCCAACAGGTAATTATACTGACGGTTGCGCCGGGCGTGCTTCTTGTTGTACTCTTTGCGTTCTTGCGCCGCGCTCCATACTGCCGCCGATACCAGGGCCGGTACAGGCACTTCAATGATTGGTTCATCCGGGTTATGGTCACGGGTCTTGTCTTCACGCATCCGTGTTTTGCCCCACGTCCATACACCTTTATAAGCCGTGCGGGATAGGATCAAGTTAAGCGTGGCGCTATTCCAGGCGGTATCCGGGCCTTTGCGTGTATAGACACCCGCGCCCGGCGTCTTTACTCCCATTGCGCCCAGGCGCTTGCAGATTGCGTTAAGCGTAAGCGGGCCGCCGTCGCCGTCGCCGGTCGTGTACCATGCAAAGATCGTCTTGACAGTTGCGGCGTCTTGGTTGGGGATAAGTTCACCTTCTACGAAGTCATAACCGTAAGGCGTTACTACGTGAGAGATAACGCGCCCGCTTTTAGCTTTGCCGTCTTTACCCCGCTTCAGGCGTTCTTTTATCTTCAAGCGTTCTTCGCTGCCGATAGCGGATTGAATAGCAAAAAGCAAGTTGTTGGTATTTCCTACTTGCCCCATATCGCAAAAATGCAGTTCTATCCCGGCTTGCAACCATTGCCGCGCCGTGATAAGCATTTCCACATTATCACGGTATAGCCGGTCTGTCCGGTAGACTATGACGGCATCCGCGCCGCGCAGGTTCAAAAGGGCTTGGAGTCGCCCGCCATCGGGCCGGTTGGCAATCGGCGTTACTCCGCTTATGTCATCCTGGTAGGCTCCCACAACCTCAAAGCCGTGGGCGTCGGCATAACGCTTACAGGCTTCTACTTGCGTGGGCAGACTGTAACCACTGTTGGCTTGTTCATCCGTGCTTACCCGTGTATAGATCGCTGCTCTTTTGGTCATCCCGTCACCCCTTTGATTTTACTATGCTAAAATGTTTGTGTCCTTCCCCCTGCCCGCGAGCCGTCGTGTCCA
Source organism: Anaerolineae bacterium (assembly GCA_034432995.1). Lineage (GTDB taxonomy): Bacteria > Chloroflexota > Anaerolineae > B4-G1 > SLSP01 > DSWT01. The sequence goes on from DAOUAY010000123.1 coordinate 8,041, forward strand.
GATCGCGGGCAAGTCGGAAAATCACAACCTGCTCCTATTGCCCGGCAGTGTTGCACGTGGGTGTTCTCCGCGGATTGCCGGCGTCAGAAATTCAAGCGCTCGATTGCTCGTTGCCTAGTCCTCCCCTAACACATCCCAGGTTCGCGCCGTCGCCGGTTGCCGCTGCGGGATGTCCCAGGGATACCCGCCATTGTCCGTGAGAGCGTTTTGTGGCGCTTGCGGTATCTGCATAATGATCGGCGGTATGGTCATTTGTTGCGGTTCGCTGCGTTGCCGCCCGTTTCCCTTGATGGCCAGAAATCCCAACAGCGCCACAATCGCCAACAGGGGGATACCGGCAATGAGCAATCCCACGATCAGGGCCAGCGTTTCAGCACTAAAGCGCGCCGCCACGATCGCCCCGCCGCCGATACCTAACACGGCAAACAACAGCACTACAAAGCGCATCAAGCGTGCGCCCATCGGCGTTTCGTTTCTGTATACCACTTCCCTTTCCCGTCTTCGCATCTTGTCACCTCTCTGAAGTTTCACTTCTACTGGCGTTTCTACTCTCCGACTTGGCGATATTGCGCCGTTTGGGTGGGTAGAAGTTCGGTAGAAGTAGAAGTCAGGCGGTCAATCGCTGCTTGGGTCATGTCCCAGTAATACCCACCCGTGGGCGCGTCACTGCCAAACAGGAAACGCAAAGCGCCCGACTTTGCCCCATAGCGGTTGCCGTGGCGTTCCCACCACGGCGCGAGGCGAGCCGTCAACACGTCAAGGTCATCCACAGCCACCACGCCGCCGCCGCCATTGCTGTTGCCGTCATCCGCTGCCGTGGGCAAATCGAGAGCCGGAAGCGCTGTCGGGATCGGCAAGGATAACAGGTCATCGCAGGCGATGTAAGCGGCCTGGAAACGCAGTAATTCACCCCCTGTCACAGCCACGAAGTCACCCCGCCCCATCAGCTTATCAGCACCTACACCTCCGCGCCCCGCCGCTATGCGCGAATCTTCAGGCGATACACAGCGCCCCACCAGGCGCAAGGGGAAGTTTGCCCGCATCAGGCCGGAAAGGATCGCCGCCGAGGGCCGCTGTGTGGCACACACAAGATGGATGCCCGCGCCTCTGCCCCGCTGTGCGATGCGAATAAGCGCCGCCTCTACACCAGCGCTTGCCGTCATGACCAGGTCGGCCAGTTCATCTATCACCACAGCGATACGTGGCAGACTTTCGCCGCGCCGGTCGCGGGCTTCCATCAAGCGGATGACAGATTGCAGGGCTTCGAGGGCTTCCGCGCCCTCTTGCAGCACTCGTCCGCGTAGCACGTGAGGGCTGGAGAAACCGGTCGGAAACGTCCGCCCCTTCGGGTCGATGGCTAACAGCGAAAGCGCCGCCGGGTTATTGGACACTATCAGGCTTGCCGCTATGGTGCGAAGTAGCACCGATTTTCCACTGCCTGTGGTCCCCGCAATGAGGATGTGTGCCACGTCGGGCGAGGACAAGCGCGCCGATAACGGTATACCATCCGCCGACAGGCCAAGCACCGCTGTTCCTACGGGAAGCGCCCCAAAGTCATCCAACAGCGACAGAAGGGTGACGGATTGCGGTTCAGGGTTGGCGAATTCGAGGGCCGCGCCATAGCTGCCTGTCGATATTTTCACGCTCTTGACTTGCAGCGCCATCGCCAGGTCATCAGCTAGGGCTGCAATCTGCGCCAGGCGGACGTGTGGCGCGGGTTGCACATCGAAACGGATAACACGCGGGCCGGCACTCCCACCTGTCACACGGCCAGGCGTTTTGTGCGCCGATAGTACCGCTTCTACCCGGTCGGCTTGTCTTTCAAGATATGGTCTCAAGGATCGCATTTGACACCCCCTTACATAGCCAGGACTTCTACCCCGTCGCCGTTGCGCTTGATGGCGCCTTTGGCTTCCAGTTCTGCCAACTTACCTGACACCCACTGGCGGCTTCTTGACACCTGCCGCGCCGCTTCGGTTTGTGTGGCGCGTGGATTGTCAGCATAGAATGACAGTAGACGGTCAAGGGCATTGCCAGCTTGCGCCTGGCGTGCTGCGTTTGCCAGTGTCAAGGTGTCAACCTGTGGCGCGTCATCTGCTGCCAGGTTGCCCGCATTTGACACATCTGTCAGGCGTGGCGTCACTATTGCTGCCAGCGTTTCACGGCGGAAGGTGTCAAAGGCCTGCTGCCATTCTGTCATCCTGTCATCGTAAGTTGACAGATACATACCCACTTCGGCAAACCCCGCGTAAGCGTCGAAGGCTGCCAGGATACCTAGAACGATAGGACCATACAGCTTGACAACTTCTGACCACGTGGCGTTGACACCCAACAGCGCCGCAAATGACAGGATGAAGGCCGCCATTGTCGCCATTGCGCTGATTGCCAGTGCGAGCCAGTCCCAGGCTTCCGCGTTTTTGCGCTTACGGAAGATCTCGATGGTTGCGGATAGCGTCCCCAGCTCCCCGCCGATTGCCAGTGCAAACGAGCCGATAATTACAATCCCGCGCCGGAAGGCCGGCGGTAGGCTTTGCAGTTCTGTGAACGAAAAGGCCAGCACCGCAAACGCACAAAAGCCGATGGCTGCTAACACTGACGGGATAAGCAAAGACCACCCGCGTATCCCAAGCATTGCTGGCTTGTCCAAGTAAAAGTAAAAGTCTTGTTCTGTGATTTTCTTCATCATTTTGCTAACCCCTTTCCTGTGCTTGACAGTAGAGAAACGAAAAGCGCCCACCCGTCAAATGACAGGTAGGCGCTTTTCGGTATACCAACAGGCCACCATGCCTTTGCGTGCATGGGCCGCCCGTGGTATACTGTGAGTAGCTCCCCGTCAGTCGGTTTGACGGTCGGAGTTAGTCCCTAGGAGGTGTTACCAGCATCTCCTAGGGACGCTCTCGTTATAGGGTGTGTTAAGGTTGCGACTTGGCTTTACGTGCCGCGAGCCAGGCCGCGCCGACTTCGTAACGGATAAACCAAACGTTTCCCATACGTTCACACTGTAACTTGCTATTGCGACAAAGCCGCGCAACATACACTTTACTTACTCCGGCTTCTGCTGCCAACATCGCCGCCGTGTATCCGCTTGGTTGTTCCTTTGGTTTATCTGTCATACTGTCAATTATAGTTCACTATGTGGAACTTGTCAAGACTCAAATCATATAGCGCAATCTGGTAACTTGCGCTGGGTGCTTTCACCCAGGTACTGAATCAGAAGGTTCCCTCCTGCTATGTATACCCGCTGTCTTGCCGCCCCATTTACTACCATATCGTCCGCGCCATCGGGGATCGCATCTGCATAAGTCAGAGCAACAGCGCGCCCTATTCACTGAGCCGCTCCGCGTTCATTGCGGCATCTCGGACCCGGAAGCCAGCGGTGCTGCTGCCTGTTGCGCCTCTCTCACAGCGCGCCCACGTCGAGCAAGTATTAAGAGACATTGGACAATTGCCTCATTGTAGGGCGTTTCAGCGTTGTCATCGGTGCTCAAAGATGGTATACTGAAAGCGTAACCGCCTTTGGCGGTTGCCGCTCCCGCCGACGTGTCCCCGCTGCCAGGCATAAGCACGTCGGCGGTTTGGTGATTATCAGTGTTCTGTGTAGTCATAACCATGCCACCTCTTCTTCATTCGATACATTGCCGGATCGCTCTTCCCCGATAGCGAGCTGCACGAACTCCAATTTCGCTTTTTCCATTCTTCTACTTCTCTCCTTGATTTGAAATAAAAAAGGGGAGGACCGGGAACCGAAGTTCCAAGTCCTCCCCTTTCATTTCCCTTCCGGTTTCCCGGTCAGGACGCCGCAGGCTTGAAGGCTTCCTGCGGATCGGAGCGTTTAGCCCCAGACCTTTTCGCGGTGGTTGTTCACCGCTATATATCTATTATATCATGCCGGACATGGTGAAATCAAGTGAGTTTTATGTGCAGAATTCGTGGGGGTGCGCATATAAAGTTTAGTGGTGCAGCAACGAAAGATAGCGAAGGTCATTTTGACTGTCTGCAAAAGGTATCTATACTTGGGGTGGGTCAGAGTAACAAAAAGAACCAGCGAAGTGGATATCGAGATAGAGACCCGTCTTTCAAGTTTCGACGTTGAGTCATTCGATGACACGCGAAGTACCCCCACTACCAACCTATACCCGGCGCAATCTGGAATTGCGCGCGGCAGAGTATTATGCCAATATGCGTAAACCGGAGAGCGAGTGGAAAACAATCGAGGATTTGCAACCACAATTAAGTGAAATTGAACATTGCGTCTTGGCAGGGGATTACGACGCGGCTGCCGAAGTCCTGCATACCATCTCAATGAATTACCTCTTCAAGTGGGGATACTATGAACAACTAGGGAAATTGTGGGAACGGTTAATGGGGCACATACAAAATGGTCCCTTGCATGTGCATAGCCTGGGTGTATTGGGCAGTGTTTACTTTGCCTTAGGAGATTGTGATAGAGCGATCCAATTCCATAGAAAGGCGTTGGTGCTTGCCCGTCAGATCGTTCATCGGAAGGGGGAAAGTACCCAACTGGGACGGTTGGGGATTATTTACCGTTCGCTGTTTGAAATTGAGCAGGCTCGGCAATGCCATGAGGATTCCCTCCAGATTGCTCGGGAGATTGGTGATCGGGCTATAGAAGGTTATCGACTGGGAGACCTGGCGGCTATCTACCTACTCCTGGGGCAACATCAGCGTGCTTTAGAGCTTTACTGGCAGTCGGTAGAGATTGCACGTGAAAGGGGGGATCGTTGGGAAGAAGGTATTCGCTTAGGTGGTGTGGGACGTGTCCATCATGCTTTAGGCGATGTGGAACAGGCGCAAGACTATTATCAACAAGTGCTGGCGATTGCAGAGGCTGTCGGTGGTGACCGGCAGAGAAAAAGCGAATACCTGCGAGAATTGGCGCATAGCTACGCCAGCAGTGGACAGCGTGATACAGCGATGACCCTCTGTCAAGACGGGTTGAACACAGCGCGTGAGATTGGACATCGCTCGGGAGAAGCCTATTGCTTATTGGTGTTGGGTAGAATTTCCCTGATGAACGGTAACTTTGCCGAAGCGGAACAGTATTGCGCCGACGCAAGAGACCTGAATGTGCTGGGGGGCAATTATCAAGCGACCCTACTATTAGGGATTGCGCAATTGTCTAGACATGACCCTCGTGCGGCGATGACCTTTTCAGAGGTTATTACCCACTGCCAAACGTTGCTAGATAGAACCGCGAATTTGTATGCAGTACGTCATATCCTGGCCGCTGCCCTGATTGGCTTAGCCGTTTGCAACCCTCACTGGATTAACCATACCCAGCGTGCTGACTTGCTTACCCCAGCTCTCGCCGAGTATCGCCGTGCTCTCGACATCACTACTGCTCCTGGCACCGTCCGCGATGCTTTGCATGACCTAGACCTCATCCGTGCTGCCGGTGTTGAAGGACTGGAACCAGTCTTTGGACTCAT
>DAOUAY010000124.1:0-1572 GCA_034432995.1 Anaerolineae bacterium
TCGGCCTGGCTGGTGGGCGGGAAGAAGTAGAACATCCCCCACACGCTGCTGCCGGTAAACCCATTGACGATGTCCACGCCGAACAGTTTGGCGGCTTTGGCCGTGTGCTTCATCTCCTCGGCGCAGCGCTGGCGGACGCCCTCCGGGTCGCCGTCGCCCCATAGTCGCGGCGGGAGAACGCTCTTGTGGCGGCGGTCGATGTTGTCGCACACGCACTGCCCGACGAGGTGATTGCTGATAGCGAAGCTCTTGAGGTTGTACTTCGCCAGCAGGTCGCGTTTTTCGCGCACGTAGGCGTCGCTTTCGAGCGCTTTATCGACCTCGAAGTGGTCGCCCCAGCAGGCGAGTTCGAGGCCGTCGAAGCCCCACGCGCCGGCTTTCTGCGCGAGGGTTTCCAGGGGCAGGTCGGCCCATTGGCCGGTGAAAAGGGTGATTGGTCGTGCCATAGTTTTCGCTCCTTTCATGGTGTGTATTCAGCCCACGATAAGTCAGGGCTATCAAAAATCAGTGGAACCGCGTTTAGCACATTGCGTCCAAGAATCCCCCACGGCTGGTCGATGACGAGGAATTGTCCACGGAAAGTGCGTTTACAGAAAACGAGTTCCAATTTCACAACGGATGCTACACTTATTGTGCCATCAAAACCCATTAGCTCATACTGGCTATCGGTTGTTGCCGATAGATTTAGGAAATTGGCAGCCTGACGCGGAATCAGCGTGACATCTGCTCCTGTGTCCAGGAGCATAGGTACATTAGTGCAACTTGCTTTAGTGGCAGAATGTCGTAAGGTTACATACGCTAATGGCGCAGGAGGATCGAATGACGTTGTGTCATACATGGGCATCGATGATCTCCTCAGTCATCTCCAGCGCAAAATCAGCGGCTTGTTCAGGATGCACTAACCGTGGGCTAAAGATGTGCGGCCTCTGTTTGACCTGAATGTCGGGGACAATAATGTAAACTTTTGTGTTCTCCGGTAGATTAACCACTGATTTTAACCAGATTTGCCCTCTTTTGACTACGCCTTCAAGGGTTAGTATATTCGTATTTACCGCTTCCATTGCATCGCTCCTTGAGGTTCTTCGCACGATCAAACTCATGTTTCTTCGTGTACCTCTCTTTCATTATACTCACAACCGGATGCTTTTACCAGTCAAATCGGCTACAATTCCAGTGTCCCTTGTACTGCGCCCGGCTCGGCCACGCGCTCCGCCTGCTTGAACGTGCCCCACGCGGGCGGCATCAGCGGTTTTGCGCCGCCGAGCAGCGCCTCGATGGTGAGGATTTGCACACGCGGGTATTTCTGGTACCAGCCCGGCGAGTGATAGAAACCCGCTTCGACCGCTTCCGTCTCCATCGGTTCGGTGGGCGCTTCCAACGTAATCAGCAGGCCAAGCGCGGCTTTCTCGCGTTCCAATGTGCCGCGCAGGTCGCGTACATCGCGGACGCTGACCTTGCCGCTCTTTACCTGGACGAGCGCCCGCTTGGCCGCGCCGGAGGTATCGTCCATAAAGTTGATGATGCCATCCACACCGCGATCCGCGCCTTTCTTGCCTTTCGTCGCCGTGGTCG
>DAOUAY010000125.1:0-4935 GCA_034432995.1 Anaerolineae bacterium
ACCGTGGAACGTTGTCTTTATCCCGGTTACATCATGGTGCAGTTGAAACTGACGGATGACTCCTGGTACGTCGTGCGCAACACGCCAGGCGTGACGGGCTTTGTGGGGATGGGCAACAATCCCACACCGCTGCGCTCGGAAGCCGTCCAGGGCATCTTGCGTCGCATGGAGGCCGCCGCGCCCCAAGTGCGCGCGACGTTCAAGCCAGGCCAGAAAGTGCGCATCATCGAAGGGCCGTTTGCCGATTTCATTGGGACGGTCGATGACATCGATGAAGAACGCACGAAGGTGCGCGTTTTGGTTTCGTTCTTTGGGCGGGAAACACCGGTCGAACTGGATTTCCTGCAAGTCGAAAAAGCATAAAGTATCGAGTAAGCACCTGGGTACGTGCGTATAAACCCAGATCGAGGGAGTAATAGAAAGATGGCGAAGAAAAAGATCAAGGCAGTTGTGAAACTACAAATTCAGGCGGGTAAGGCCAATCCGGCCCCGCCGATTGGTCCCGCGCTGGCTCAGCACGGCATCAATCTGATGGGTTTCTGCAAGGAATACAACGCGAAGACCGCCCACATGGTGGGGAACATCGTTCCTGCAGAAATCACGATTTACCAGGACTCATCGTTCACGTTCGAGTTGCGCACGCCGCCCACCCCGGATCTGCTGCGCAAGGCCGCCGGCGTTCCTAAAGGTTCGGCGGAACCCAACCGCAACAAGGTGGGCAATATCACCCGCCAACAGTTGCGCGAGATTGCCGAGATGAAGATGAAAGACCTGAACGCAAACGACGTCGAGGCCGCCGAGATGATGATTCGCGGCACGGCGCGCAGTATGGGAATTGCGATTCAGGAGTAGCGCCCGCCCCACCGGGGCCGGCTTAACCGTGGGAGGGAAATCCCGTTATTCACCACAAGGAGTATTGAAATGGCAAAACGAGGAAAAAAGTATTTAGAGATCGCCAAAAAAGTCGACCGCGACCGCATGTATACGCCGGAAGAGGCCATCAAGCTGGTCAAGGAACTGAGCTATTCTTCCTTCGACGGCACGGTTGAGGCGCACCTGCGCATGGGATTGGACCCCCGCCGCTCAGAACAGCAGATTCGCGGTATCGTGCGGCTGCCCTATGGGTTGGGCAAGTCCGTGCGCGTGTTGGTTTTCGCTGCCGGCGAGGACGCGCAAATCGCCCGCGCCGCCGGCGCCGATTTCATCATCAGCGACGATGAAGGTATCCAGAAGATCATGAACGGCTGGACCGATTTCGACGTCGCCATTGCCGTCCCCGATATGATGCGCCAGGTCGGGCGTCTGGGGCGTGTGTTGGGACGCCGCGGTTTGATGCCCACGCCGAAGACCGGTACCGTGGTGCAGCCGGAAGACCTGCCGCGCGTGATCGACGAGTCGAAGGCCGGGCGGGTGGAATACCGCCTGGATCGCTCCGGCAATATCCACTGCGCGATTGGAAAAGTCAGCTTCCCGGAAGAGCAACTGCTCGGTAACTTTGCCGCGATTATGGACACCATCCGCCGGGTGAAGCCGGCGGCGGCCAAGGGCATTTACGTCAAGCGCGTGACGCTGGCGCCTTCTATGGGGCCAGGCGTGCATGTGGACGCGGCGCAAGCCCTGGCGTTGGAGAGCGCCAAGTAAGATACACGGTTAGTTCTGTCGAGAACAGCGTCTGCTGAAGACAGCAGGGGCCTTCGGGCATAATCATCCTGCCGAGGCAAGACCATACAAAAAAGCGGCATTACGTCCGCTGTGTGCTTTTGAACGAGCATACTATGGTCCTTGCAGCGGTAGGTGCAAGGACTTTTTTGTTGTGTGATACAAATTGATAAGGAGGTGAGAAAAATTGGCTATATCACGCGAACGCAAAGAAGAGTTGGTTGCGCTCTATAAGCAACAAATGGCAGAGAGCAACGGCATTATCCTGGCGAACTACACAGCGCTGACGATGCCGCAGATGCAGAATCTGCGCCGCCGCGCCCAAGAGCACGATGGGCACGTTTTTGTGATCAAAAACACGTTGCTGGATGTCGTCTTGAAAGAGCAGGGGATGCAAGCGCCGCAAGGCTTGTTCGCCAAACCGATGATGGCCGCTTTCTGTCATCGAGATGTCGCGCCGATGGCGAAGTTGTTCCTCGACTTCACCAAAGAAGTCACCGAAGATAACTTCCGCATCAAGGGCGGCATCATGGAGGGGCGGTTCCTGAGCCAGGCGCAGGCCCAGTCGTTGGCCGATTTGCCAACCCGCGAGGTGATGTTGAGCCAGGTGCTGCGCACCATCAACGCGCCCGCGACGCAGGTGGTCGGCGTGGTCGCCAGCGGCATCCGCCAGGTGCTCAATGTGTTGCAGGCGTATGTCGACAAGCTCGAGGGCAAGGGTGGCGCCGCCGCCCCAGCAGCAGCTTGACGACCGTGTGGCTTGATCAGCCGTGAGGCTTGATGATCATTCATAAAGAACAAAAATCATTAACCTGAAAGGTAAAAAAACGGAGGTTGAATTACAATGGCAGATTTAGCAAAGCTGGTCGAGGAAATTAGTGCGTTGACGTTGCTCGAGGCCGCCGAACTGGTGAAGGCGCTCGAAAATAAGCTCGGTGTGAGCGCCGCCGCGCCCGTGGCGATGATCGGTGCAGCCCCGGCGGCGGTGGAAGCCGAGCCGGAAGAGGAGCAGACCGAGTTCACCGTGGTCCTCAAGGACTTCGGCCCCAAGAAGATCGAGGTCATCAAGGTCGTTCGCCAGATCACCAACCTGGGTCTGAAAGAGGCCAAGGAACTGGTCGAGGGCGCGCCCTCCAACGTTGTCGAGGCCGTGAGCAAGGAAGTGGCCGAAGATACCAAGTCCAAGCTCGAAGCCGTCGGCGCCGTCGTCGAACTGAAGTAATTCTCTCGACTACGCTCATACAAACAGACCCCCCTCTCTGGAGGGGGGCTTTGTTGTTTGTAGCTTTCAGCCTTCAGCAATCAGCTTTCTCTGGCTGACGGCTGAAAGCTGATCGCTGACTGCTAACTCACTTTGGCTTTCTTCCACGCTGTGTTATACTTCCCGGCGGAATGCGCGTAGGATTTTGGTGGATCTCCGAGTATACGCTGAAGGCCGTTGCCGGGGCGCTTGTTGGGATGGTGTGGCTGTGGCAGCGGGCGCCACGCGCCGGATTCGACCGCCGCAGGATGCGATTCTGGGTCTGCGGCGTGGCGTTGGCGGCGCTGATCGCCGGGCGGGTGGGCTTCACGCTCGGCAATACGGCGTATTTCGCGCAGCACCCAACGCTGATCCTGCGCATGGATCGCGTAGGGGGATTGCATGGGGGCAGCGCCATGCTCGGCGCGCTGCTCGTGATTGGGCTATGGGCCATCGTGGCGCACCGTCCGGTGTCGATGATCGTGAGCTTTTTGTCGCCGGCGGTGCTCTTTGTGGCGGCGGGGACCTGGTGGGGCTGTGTGGATGCTGGTTGCGCCTGGGGGCGTGAGACCGTCCCGGCAGCGGACGGCGCACGCTGGTTCACTGCGCTGCTGCCCGACATCTACCAGACGGTGGCGCCGCGCTATGCCGTGCAGCCGCTAGGCGCCGTGTGGGCATCGATCCTGGCGCTACTGGCACTCGTGCCGGGCAAGCATGGCGGATTGGCGCTGGCTCTGTATTGGCTCGGTTCGGCCGGATTGACGTTGCTGCGGGCCGATCCTGCCCCGGAGCTGATAGCGCTAACAGGCAGCAATCTGCGTCTGGATACCGTGTTCGACCTGACGTTGGCGATCAGTATAACGCTTTTAATGTTGCTCGAAACGAAAGGAACACACCGTGGAAGAACCATTCGAAGTGGAACATCGTAATTACGCGCCTGCAGCGGAGCCACTGGCGGTGGATCAGCTTCGCGCAGCGCTGCGTTCACTGATGGACATCGAGGCCGTGCGCGTGCTCACCAACGAACAAAAGCCGCCCGTGCAGTTCACCGGCCACCTCGTCGCAGGCGATCAAGACGCTATTTTCGAGGATATCGTGCAGCGTTTTGCAGCTCTGGGCTACACCCCATCGCTGACCAAGGCGGAAGATGAGCATCACTTGTATGCTATTCCGGCGGTCGCCGATAACAAAACGGGCAAACCGTGGGTCAACATCCTGCTGTTCGTGCTCACGCTGCTGTCGACGCTGTACATCGGCGCGTTCCACGAAAACGCGATCCCCGCGGACACTCTGATCCCCGCGCGCCTGCAGGATATCTTGAAGGGATGGCCTTTTGCGCTGACCCTGTTGGCGATCCTCACGGCGCACGAGATGAGCCACTATATCGCGGGACGTCGCCACGGTTCACCTGCCAGCCTGCCCTACTTCATCCCGCTGCCGCTGCCGGGCAGTTTGGGGACGATGGGCGCGGTTATTGTGCAGCGCAGCCCTATGCGTAGCCGCAAAGCCCTCTTCGACATCGGTGTGGCCGGGCCGCTCGGCGGATTGGTCGTCGCCATCCCCTTGCTCTTCATCGGTCTCGCGCTCTCCAGGGTAGGAACGCCGCAGACGTTCATGGACATTCCCGCCGGTCAACCCATCGAAGTCCTCCAGGAGGGGAACTCGGTGATTTACCTCGCCGCCAAGTACATCGTCCATGGGCGCATTCTACCCGACCGGGCAACCGGCGAGGATGTGTGGCTTTCTCCGCCGAGCACGGGCGGTTCGATTGCCTTCGCCGCGTGGGTGGGGCTGTTGGTGACGATGCTCAACCTCTTCCCGGTGGGGCAATTGGACGGCGGGCACGTGGCCTACGCGATGTGGGGACGCGCGGCGTGGAAAATCGCCCGGTATACGTTGATGGCGATATGGGGGTGGGGCATTTTCTTGCTGCTGCGGCAGAACTACGCTGGGATGACCTGGATGATGATTGGTTCGCTTGGCCTGTTCATTGGACCTCGTCACCCGGCTCCCCTCAACGATCTGACGCCGCTGGA
>DAOUAY010000126.1:0-5309 GCA_034432995.1 Anaerolineae bacterium
CTGGACAAATTCATGGGCGACGAGGCGATGGCATTCTTCAACGCGCCGCTGCCCCAGCCCGATCACGCGCTGCGGGCTGTGCGCACGGCATGGCATATCCTCGAGGAAACACGGGAGATGTATCGCTCCTTGCCGCAGGCGCATCACATCGCTTTTGGCATCGGCATTGCCACCGGCGAGGCCATCGTCGGCAATCTGGGCACGCAGCACGTCGTCAACTTCACCGTCATCGGGCATACGGTCAACCGGGGGCACCTGCTGCAAGAAATCGCCCCGCCGAATACCATCTTGATCTGCGAGCAGACGTATGCGATGGTACGCGATCAGGTGCGGGTCAAGAAGCTCCCGCCCGTCGAGATCAAAGGCCAGGAACAGCCGGAGACGGTCTACGAGGTGGTGGCGCTGCGATAGTTTGTGAGCACAGACTACAAAAGTCTCAGCATGTATTGTGTCTTGCAAACCTGTCGTTTAGCGCACATATTGGCCCTAGCAAGCGCCTCGTGAGACTTTTGTAGTCTTGGCCTTATAACGCATACATAAACCGCGTCAGCCGTTCCACGCCCTTCTCGATCGTCTCGACGTCGGCGGCGTAGGAGAGGCGCACGTTGGTATCCATCCCAAAGGCGATGCCCGGCACGAGCGCCAGGTGTTCCTGCTCCAACAGCCGCGCGCAGAAGGTGATCGAATCCAGGCCCGTGGCGCTGATGTTCGGAAAGAGGTAGAACGCTCCTTGTGGTTTGGGACACACCAAACCTGGAATCGCGCTGACGCCCGCGTACATCAAATCGCGGCGGCGTTCGAAGGCGACGCGCATCACTTCGATGCTTTCTTGCGATTCCTCCAACGCGGCGATGCCGCCATATTGCGCGAAAGTATTTGGCCCGGAGGTGGTGTGCGATTGGATGTCGATGGCGGCCTCGATCACGTGTTTGGGTCCGGCGGCGTAACCCAGCCGCCAGCCCGTGGCGGCGTAGGCCTTGCTGAACCCGTTGCACGTTAACGTCAGGTCGAAAATCTCCTCGCTCAGGCTGCCGATGCTCAAGTGGCGCAGCCCATCGTAGAGCAGCTTCTCGTAAATCTCGTCGGAGACGACGGCGATGCCGTGCGCGACGATGACCTCCGCGAGCGCCGCGATTTCCTCCGGTGTGTAGACTGAGCCGGTCGGGTTCGACGGCGAGTTGAGGAGCAGCATCCGTGTCCGCGGGGTGATGGCGGCGGCGAGTTGCTCCGGCGTAATCCTGAACTCGGTCGCCTCGGACGTGGGCAGAAAGACCGGCGTCGCGCCTGCCAATTTCACGATCTCGGTATAGCTGACCCAGTAGGGGACGGGGATCAGCGCCTCGTCACCGGGGCCGAGGATCGCCAGCATCACGTTGTACAACGCCTGTTTTCCGCCTGTGCTGATCATTACCTGATTTGGAGTGTAGGGTAGGTCGTTCTCGCGGTTGAGCTTCTCGGCGACGAGCGAGCGCAGCCGGGGCAGGCCGGCGGTTTGCGAGTATTTCGTCTGCCCGGCATCCAGCGCCGCTTTGGCTGCCTCGCGGACATTGGCCGGCGTGACGAAATCCGGCTCACCCACGCCGAAGTTGCACACGTCGATGCCCTGCGCGGTTAATGCTTTGGCCTTCGCGTCGATGGCGAACGTCATCGAAGGGGCGATCAGTTTGGTCCTATCAGATAATGGGATCATGGTGTGCTCCTTGTTGAACAGAACTCGGGAAATATTACCATGCTTGCGGTGGTTGGCAAGGTTTCCCTATCCACAATCTCGCATGAGAGGGAGATGGTTGAACAATGACCGATTCATTGCTGTTGGAGATATGGGAAATGCGCGTGCCGTTGATGGCGGCGGGCTATCACCGCTCTCTCGCTGCCCTGGTCGATGCGCTGCGGCGGATAGCCACGATCTACCCCGCGCCGGAACGGGTTTTCTACGCGCTGCAGATGACGCCCTTTGATGCGGTGCGCGTGGTGATTGTGGGGCAGGACCCGTACCACGGCCCCGGTCAGGCGGATGGGATGGCGTTCTCCGTGCCGGAGGGCGTCGAAGCGCCGCCGTCGCTGCGCAATATCTTCAAGGAAGTGCAGCGCGACGTCTATAACGGGGAGCCGCGCGCCTTCTCCACCGATTTGACGCGCTGGGCGAAACAGGGCGTGCTGCTGCTGAACGCCTCACTCACCGTGGAAGCGCACAAGGCCGCTTCGCACAAAGCCCTGGGCTGGCACGCGCTCACCGATCGAATCATCGCGCAGTTGAGCGCGAGCCGTGAGCATCTGGTCTTTCTACTGTGGGGCAACCACGCGCAATCCAAGAAGCCACTCATCGACGCCGCACGCCACCTGATCCTGGAAGCCCCGCATCCCTCGCCGCTCTCCGCGCATCGCGGCTTCTTCGGCTGCGGTCACTTCTCGCAGACGAACGCCTACCTCGTCGCGCACGGTTCTGCGCCCATTGTTTGGTGAGGCAGGATGCAGGATGCAAGGGGCAGCATGAGGGTTTGCCGTATGCGCGATTGTCTTATATACTCACGGATGTGACAACGCCAGACCGTTCAGATTCTTGATTCATGATTCATGATTCTTGATTCATGATTCTTTTAAGGAGGTTCCGATGAAATACAAACTTTTGGGCAGCACCGGGGTGAGAGTATCCGAGTTGTGCTTCGGCACGATGTCCTTTGGCAATCCCGCCGACGAAGCGACGTCCGCAGCGATGTTCAATCGTTGCCGCGAGGTGGGCATCAACTTCTTCGACTGCGCCAACGTCTACCAGCGAGGGGGCGCCGAACAAATTCTGGGCAAACTGATTGCTGGTTGCCGCGACGAGGTCGTCATCACCAGCAAGGCGCACTTCCCGATGGGCGACGACGTGAACGCGCGCGGCTCTTCCCGCAAGCACCTGATGACCTCCGTGGAAGCCAGCCTCAAGCGCCTCGACACGGACTACATCGATGTGTACTTCATGCACCACTTCGACGCCGACACGCCTATCGAAGAGACGCTCCGCGCGCTGGATGACATGGTCGAGCAGGGCAAAATCCTTTATCCGGCGGCGAGCAACTACCCCGCGTGGCAGATCGCCAAGGCGCTCGGCGTCTCGGCGCGGCACGGCTGGTCGCCGTTTGCCTGCTTGCAGCCGATGTATAACCTGGTCAAGCGCCAGGCTGAGGTCGAAGTCCTGCCGCTGGCGCTCTCCGAGGGGCTGGGCGTGATCCCCTACAGCCCGCTTGGCGGCGGCTTGCTCACCGGCAAATACGGGGTGGGGCGCAGGCCGGAATCCGGGCGCCTTATGGAGAACACGATGTACATGGCGCGCTACGGCGACGAATGGGTCTACCAGGTGGCGGAGGACTTCACCGCCTTCGCGCAGGAACGCGGCTACAACCCGGTGGCGTTGGCCGTCGCCTGGGTGGGCAGCCACCCCGCCGTCACCGCCCCGATCATCGGCGCGCGCAACGTGACGCAGCTCGAAGATTCGCTGGCCGCTGTGGAGATCGACATGACGCCCGAACTGCGCGCGGAAATCTCGGCGCTCTCTCCGGAGCCGCCGCCGGCCACCGACCGCAGTGAGGAACAGAAGGGCGTCTTTTTCGCACCGCAGTTGGCGGGGAAGAAGTAGTTTTTTGTCAACGGATTTAGCGGATTAAGCAGATTTTCTTTCTCTTAATCTGCTAAATCTGCTGATTATTTTTGGGGAGACGCCAGTGCTAACGCACTCCACACAGCACGAAAATGCTTGCGCCGGATCACAATCCGGCGCTGTGGGGACGGCGGATTGTGATCCGCCGGAAGCGTTGAAGCAGACTCATTTTCGAGGGAGGTAAGCTATGGCAGAGACGACGACGTTGAGAGGGTTGAAGCGGTTCTTCACGTTCCCGTTCGCGGGGCCGGATTGGCAGAAGCGGTTTATCATCGGCGCGGCGTTGATCCTGGTGAGTTTCTTCATCCCCATTCTTCCCCTGATTCTCGTGGGCGGCTACGTTATGCAGGTGATGCGGCGGGGGATCGAGGGCCAGGATTTGACGCTCCCGGCATGGGAGGATTGGGGCAAGCTGGGCGTGGATGGATTGCGCTACGGTGTGGTCGGTCTGGCGTTTATGCTGCCCGGGTTCCTCGTCTATTTTGGCGGGATGGGCATCTATATGCTCTCTTCACTGCTTCTCCCAATGTCTATGCAGATGATGGAACACGGGCGGGGTGGTTTTGCCGTCATCCCGTTGTTCTTCGTGGTGGGTATGATCATCCTGTTCGTCTCGATTTTCTTGGGGATGATTTTGACGTTCCTGGGCGCGATCCCGCTGCCGGCGGCGTTGGCGCACTTTGTGGCCAAGGATCAGGTCGGCGCGGCGTTCCGCTTCCGCGAGTGGTGGCCGTTGCTGTGGCGCAACAAAATGGGTTACTTCATCGCGTGGGTGCTCTGCGGCGGGCTGCTGGGGATTTTGTATTATGGCATCATGATGTTGTACGTGACGCTGGTGCTGTGTATACTCATCCCCGTGCTGACCGCGCCGTTGTTGTTCTACCTGGCGCTGGTGTGTGCGGCGGTGTTTGGGGAGACGTATCGTGAGAGTGTTGGGTCAGTAGACTTGCCAGTTGCGTAGAGTAATATATACTATTAGTATATATACATAACGGAAGGAGGCGCTTATGGAAACGGGAAGACTGTTTATGAACGGCGGCAGTCAGGCGGTGCGCTTGCCAAGAGCGTTTCGCTTCGAAGGCCGGCAGGTCTTTGTGAAGAAAATGGGAAACGGCGTGCTATTGCTTCCCTATAATGCGCCATGGCAGACCTTGTTTGACAGCCTGGATCTCTTTTCCGATGATTTCATGCAAACTCGTGATCAACCCGAGCAACAGGCGCGTGAGGCGCTTTTCGAATGAAGTATATGCTCGATACCAACATCTGCATATACTTGATCAACCACAATCCTCTGCATGTGCGGGAGCATTTTTTGGCGCAAACACTCGATGACATCGGCGTGTCTTCGATCACGGTGGCAGAATTACAGTATGGCATACAAAAGAGCCGGTATCCCGAGGAGAATCGTCATGCTCTTGAATTGTTCTTGCTGCCGCTCTTGATTGCCGATTTCGATGCGCAAGCGGCTGTGGCTCATGGTGATCTGCGTGCTGCCTTGGAAAAGGCCGGTACGCCTATCGGAGCATTGGATGCTCTGATTGCGGCCCATGCACTAAGTTTGGACGTCACATTGGTTACGAATAACACCCGAGAGTTTTCCAGGGTTCCGGGTCTACAGATTGCAAATTGGGCCGCTGAATAACCTTGCGCATCACCACCGCCTTCCTCC
>DAOUAY010000127.1:0-5926 GCA_034432995.1 Anaerolineae bacterium
CTTCTCCGTCTCCCACCACGTTTGCAGCGCGATGAAAGGCACGGCGGGTTGCGCGGTCCCGCGCCGCCCGGTGTTCCACGTCACCGTGAGCGCCTTGCGCGCGCGGGTGATGCCGACGTAGAGCAGGCGCAATCGCTCGGCGGCGTAGTCCTGGCGCGCTTGCAGCGTGGGCGCCCCCTCGTCGTAGATGAAGAGATCGGGATTTTCGTGGAAAGCCTTCAACTGCGCCAACACCTCCGCTTCCAGGTTGAGCCGATCGCGCACGAACCACGCTTCCGAGATGAAGCTGTCCTGCGGCAGCGCGGAGGGGAAGTCGTAGTCGTTGACCGACAGCAGGTATACCTTGTCCCACTCCAGCCCTTTCGCCTTGTGGATCGTCGAGATGATGACCTCGCCTTTGTGTTTGTCGGGATCGAAGCCGGTGTCTTCGTCGCTGAAGCCGAGAAACTTGCGCTCGTTTTTGGCGATGACGGCCAATTCCTGCGTCAGCTCCGGCAGCCGCCATTCGGGATGCGCGTCGGCGGCCTGCCGCAGCACCACGGCGAGCTTGTGAGCAATCGCCAGGTCGGCCGGCGCGGTAAAGAGGTCCTGCGCCAGCGTGAGGATGATCTGGTCGATAGGCAGCGTCGTCGTCCCCTGCCAACGCTGCACTAAAGCGCGGAATTCGACCAGGTGATCGTGCAGAGACGGGTCCGCGTCCTCCAAATTCTGCTCGGCCAGCCAATCGCGGTCGGCGCGGGGCCAGAGGTAGTCTTCCACGCGCGCGATCTGCCGCAGCAGCTTGGCGACGTCCGCCACACGCGCCTCAAGCACGGGATCGTCGCGGCTTTGACGTTGCCATACCCGGTAGACCGTCGCCAGCTTTTTGGCCGATGTGGGATCCGCCAGATAATAGCACAGGTGCGTCAGCGCGCCCGCCGCCTCGCGCGTGGTGCGGGTGCTGCGCAAAAGTTCGACGTAGGGGATGTTCTTCGCTTTCAGCGCGTTCGCCACCTCGAAGCCCCGGTCGTTGCGCGGGACGAGCACGGCGACGGTTTCGTCTTTGTGCTCCGGCAGCCAGCGTTCCAGCGCGCGCGCCACCGCCTCGATCTCTTGCTGCGGCGCAAGGCCACGTGCGTTGAGGTGGACGTTTTCCGGCGCATCGGGCGGGTTTGGCTGCGGATCGCCGCGCGGCGCCGGCTTGATGTATGGCTCGGATAGCGCAGTACGGACCTTAAAGACGGGATGCGCATCATTGGTCCAATGGATGAGGTAATTCGCCAGATTGATGACGCTCTGCATCGAGCGTCCAGAGTTTGGCAATGCGCGCTTTTGGACACCTGTTTGCTCTATAAAGTCGCGTAGATACTTCGGATTAGCCGTGGTGAATGTCTCGTAGATCGCCTGGTTGGGATCACCCACACGCACCCAGTTGCCCTCCGGGCCGACGAGCGCCTTGAGGATTTCCTCTTGCAAGCGACTGCTATCCTGCGCCTCGTCTTCGAGGATGTAGGGCCAGCGCTCGCGCAGCCGCGCCAGGAACGCCGGATCGAGGCGCAGCGTTTGCAGCGCCAGGCGGATGAGGTCGTCGAAGTCCACCGCGCCGCGATAGGCCAGCGCGCGCTGGTAGTCGGCGTAGATCGCGTAGCCCATTTCGAGCAGCGGCAGCGATTCGGGGAACTGGTCCAGCCGGTAGCGCAGGTCGGCAGGCGTGAGTTGCAAGTCTTTGGCCTGCTTGATGAAGCTGGTCGCCAGCCCGGTGACGTAATCCTGCCAGCGCCCACGGCGCACGCCCTCCGCGCGGGTTTCGTCCAACTCGGCAGAGAGGACGGCGTCCAGGCTGTAAGGATGACTGCGGACCCAGGCCTGGGCCGCGTCTTGCAGGATCTCCGTCGCCGCGCGCTCGTCGATGATCTGGAAATCGTCGGCGAGGCCGGCCAGCGCCGGACGCTCGCGCACGATGTCGTGCGACAGGCCGTGCAGCGTGCGCACCCTGTAGCCGACGTTGGGCAGCAGCCCCCGCTCCTGCACGAAGCGCGCCACCCGCCCGGCGAAGTTGCTCACGGCAGAGTTCACCAGCGTGACGACCAACACTTCCTGCTCGTCGCCCAGATTCCCCTCGGCGATCAGCTTCGCCGCCAGCAGCGATAGCGTCCACGTCTTCCCGCTGCCCGGCACCGCCGAAACGCCCATTCGCCCGCCCTTGTAGGCGAGCACCTGGCGTTGCTTGGGTCGCGGTTGAAAGTTTGTCATAGTTCAAAGGATGCAAGATGCAGGATGCAAGATGCAGGATGCAAGATGCAGGATGCAGGATGCAGGATGCAGGATGCAAAATGCAGGATGAAGGTTCAGGATTTGGGTTTGGAGAAGTCCCGTTGTTGGCTGGAAGAGAGTACGAGCGTGGCGATAATTTCGTCAAGCAGGTTGATGCGATGCTGAAGCGCTTGTTCATCCAGCAGATGCCGTCCACGATAGTACCAGCCACGCGATTCACGGGCAGAGCCTAACGCAATACGCTGAAAGTAGGCATTGTCTTTGCCAAAGCCACGCCCCTGCCCTTCCTCAAGGTTTGCGCAGATAGACCCAGTGCTCCTGACTAGCTGTTTAGCTAATTCTTTTCCACGTGGATTTGCCATCCATCGACTTGTATCTTCCCAGGCCAGATCGGCAAGAAAGAGCGTTTTCGGATAAACCTGGAAATTCCACAGCGGATCTCGTTTTATGCTTTCCGGCACCTGCGCCATCCAATCCTCAAAGCTCTTCCACTTTTGCTCCATTCTCACCTCCTATCTCCTGCCTCCTGCCTCTTGCATCCTGCCTCATTCCAATGCCACTGCCACACGGACGACGCCGGCCCGGTCGTGGCGGGCGAGCAGCTTGACGATGCCGCCTTGCGGGGCGCAGACGACCCACTCGACTTTGAGACGGTCTTCGGTGGGGTCGGTCTCGCCGAAGACGTGTTTGTAGGCGCGGCCTTCGAGTTGGCCCAATTCCTCGCGCGGTTTGCCGGTTTCCAGCGTCGCGCCCTCCGGTAGCGCGATTTCGGCAATGACGCCGCGCACGACTTTCTTCTCGACGGCTTTCTTCGTCCCGTAGGTGGGCAGCCAGCCGGTGTTGTGGACGACCAGCCGCACGCGGTACGTCCCGTCGCCCAACGGTTTGGCGCTCGCTTCGTACAGCTCCAGGCGCGGCGAGATCAAGCATTGCCAGATAATCCAGTCCGGGAAAAGAGAGATTTCCTTCTCCAAGAACTGCGGCGGCGGATTGCGGAAAGCATAGATGCCGTCCCAACCGCCCAACTCGACCGGCCCCAACTGTGGATGCTCGAAGGGATACCATTCGACGTAGCCTTTGCCGTCCAGGACTTCGTCGCTCCACTTGAGCAGCTTGAGATCGTCTTCCAGTGGATGCTCGCGCCACCACTCGATGAACTTGTACTCCGTGATGCCGGCCTGGCGTTGCGGACTCCAAATCTCCACCGTCCAGCCGAACGCCCCCATGTGCTCGTAGAACCACGTGTCGAACCCGCCAGTGATGATCTCCTTGGGGTGATAGCGGAAGTCGTGGTAGACGGAGACGTTGGGGTAGCCGGTGATTTCCGTACCCTGCGCGCCGATCTTCTGGAACGTCCACAGGTCTTCCACGGGGAATTCCTTGTCGTCGCGGTCGTCGTAGGGGCGCAGGAGCACGCCGCTGTAAGTGTGGAACGCCACACCGCCCGCAATGTTGGGGTGGTTGGCGATGAAGTGTACTGTCGCGTGCACTTCCGGCTCCGAGGCGGGATACGGCCCGGCCCCGCGCTGCTCGGCTTCCTGCCGCCAGTGTTCGGGGAAGTTGCGGTTGAGGTCGAGGCGCTCTTTCTTCGGCTGGATCGTAATGGTGACGCCGTCGTAATCCTGGACGGGGCCTTCGGGCAGCAGCCGATAGTATTGCCCGCCCGTTTCGGTGGGATCGCGGCGGATCATCAGGCGCGGCTCCTCCGGGCAGATTTTCCACGCGCCGTTGGGATCGGGGATGCGCATGGTGAGCATCCGCCCGTCGCCGTCGATGTCCTCCGTCACCAGACCGCCAAGTGGCTCCTCGTCGTAGGGATAGGGGCGCGTGCTGGAACGGATGTAGCGCGGCTTGTCGGCGAGCGCCCACTCCGCGCCGTCGGGGTTGACGCGCGGGCAGATGTAGAACGCGCGCGTGTCCAGGGCGCGGGTGACGTCCGCGTCGTCGCCGTAGGCCGTCACCAGCTTGTTGAGCAAGTACAGGCAGGCGGTCGAGGGCGACAGTTCGGTGGCGTGAATGTTGCCGTCCACCCAAAAGGCCGGTTTCTCCTCCGCCGGGCCGGTCGCCGCGTTGGTGACGGTCGCCAGCCAGATATCGCGCCCCTCATAGCTCTTGCCGATGCTCGTCACCTGCACGATCTGCGGGTACTCGTCGGCGTAGGCTTTGAGGATGCGGGTCAGGTCGTCGTAGTGGTAAAACGTGTCGAATCGAATGTCGGGCATAGTCGGTCTCCTAATAAAGATGAACCACGAATCCTCACTAATCTTCACGAATGAAAAAGTTGGCGCAAATCCGTCAAGAACAAAGGCTATGTATTCTATACTACGTAACTTTGTATTTTGCAAAGTTACGTAGCCCAAAATACAAGTGTCCATAAGATCCTATTGTGCGTATGGCGTGTATTGTACTACCGCACCGTATGCGCACAAGACAGATTGACGCGCGGGCTGACCTCGGTTATACTGTAGGTGGAGGTGAGCGATGACGCAGACCACTTATGAATCTCTCGTGAGTTTGTTGCAACTATTGCCTGAACCGGCTGTTGTGGAAGTTGCAGATTTCGCCGATTATCTTTTCCGCAAGCATGTTCGATTAACTGTGGATGAGCGCGCCGCGCGCCGCAAAGCCAATGGGTGGTTAGTAACGTGGGTTGGGAATATGGTGATGGCCGACAATGCGCAGTTGCGCTATACCGACGCGCGCCCGGTCTGGCGTTTGGGGGCGTTCGTCACCTCGCTCTCGCGTTCCCCACGCGGCCCGATTGGCTACGTGGATGTAGATGCGATGACAGGAGAAGTGCTGAATTCTGAAAAAGATGTCGAGGTTATGCAACGTGCCGGCGAAGCGCTTGAAAGTTCCCTATCACCCGCAGCTTGACGATGGTTATTGTCTGCCCGCGTGCGCCCAGATGGTTCTGGATTATCTTTGCATTACCGTTGAGCAGAGACGTCTCGCACGTATTTTAGGTGTATGTACGCCGCTGGGTGCGCCGGCATCCAATGTGATGCGCCTGCGCTCGGAAACAGTCGATATCATTTTTGCAGATGGCGCAGTACGCGACCTTCAGAACCACCTGGCATTAGAGCGGCCTATAATCGTCTTTGTGCAGGCCGGTGAGTTACCACATTGGCGTGGGTGTGTCTCGCAGCACGCGATTGTCGTTGTTGGAATGGATGAAGTCTGTGTCGGCGTTCTCGACCCTGCTGCCGGTTCAGAGGTGATAGACGTTCCTCTCGGTGATTTTCTGTTGGCATGGAGTGAACTGGCGTATCTATATGCCGTGATTGTAACGCAAGGTACTCCTTAGACGCGAGAATATAAAATCTGCTTAATCCGCGTGCAACCTGTGGTTGCCCTTCTGCTGACATAAACATAGCTACTGCGCCCGCAACACCCGCTGCATCGCCCTGAGCAGCGGCCCCGTCTGCTCGTACCCCTGCTCGCCGAGTTCACTCAGGCCCAGGTAGATCGTCTTGCGGCAGCGACGCACCAGCCCGGCGACGAGCCGGTGCAGCGACAGTTGCCGCGCGGCGACTTCCTCCGTATCCGTCCACGGCTGCCCTTTCGACCAGCGGCGGCTGAGCACGTAGGGATGCGTCAGCGGTTGGTACAGGCGCTCCCACCAGCCTGTGCCGCCGACGTTGAGCCAGAACTGCACGTCCACCGGCTGGTT
>DAOUAY010000128.1:0-27129 GCA_034432995.1 Anaerolineae bacterium
GCTTCTCGGCTGCTCGTCTTTCTTACCGACGGCTTGCCTACAGCCGGCGTCACCGACGATGTGACGATTGCCGAGTTGGTGCAGCCGGCCAACGCGCGGGTGGAGGCGCGGATGCACGTTTTCGGTGTGGGCTACGATGTGAACACACGCCTGCTCGACCGGCTGGCGCTCGATAATGGCGGCAGCGTCACCTACGTCCAGCCGGGTGAAAATCTTGAGTCGGCGCTCTCCGAATTCTACGGGCGCATCGCCAATCCCGTCCTCACCGACGTGGAGGTGGAGTTCGAGGGGATGCGCGTCACCGAGCTGTACCCGCCGGTGATGCCCGACCTGTTCCGTGGATCGAGTGTGCTGCTCGCCGGGCGCTATGAGGCGACGAACGAGCAGGTGACAGTGCGGGTGCGCGGGCGCGCCGGAGAGGAACAGCGCGAGTACGTCTATCGCTTCGATTCGACGGCGACCGGCGATCACGACTTCGTGCCGCGCCTGTGGGCCACGCGCCGGGTGGGGGCGCTGCTGGACGAAGTGCGCGTCGCGGGCGAGCGCGCGGCGCTGATCGAGGAAATCCGCGCGTTGGGGCTGGGCTACGGCATCGTCACGCCATACACGACGTTCGTGATCTCGGCGCAAGCGAACGGCGCGGCCTCGATGGAGAATATGGCGCTGTATGGCAACCAGACGGAGCTGAACCAGGTCTCCGGGCGGACGACGGTGCAGGCGCGGGTGCAAAATCTGAGCTACCAGCAGACCGACCGGGCAGGCCTGGCGACCGGCGCGAACGTCGTCAACCGCGAACAGCGCAGTATGGCGCAGGTATCGCGGCAGTATGTGGATTTGTCGTTGGTGCAGGCGCAGGGAAACGTCGATGAGCCGATCGGCCCGGCATGGATCGCGGCGAACATCAAGGTAGACCGCGAGATCGAGTTCGCTTCCGAGGCATACTTCGCCCTGGCGGACGATCCCGCCGCGCGCGCCTTCCTGCAAAGCGGTACGAGCGTGCTCTTCGATCACAACGGCGCGGTCGTCTCGGTTTACGACCCGGAAGCGCCTGCTGAAGCAGAGCCGGAACCGCAGTCCGTGACTCAACCGGTTTCGCAGACCGGTTCCAGCCGTGGCGACGCTTTTGCCTGGCTGCGCGGTCTTATCGCGCTCTTGCGGCGGGTCGTAGGGCGCTAGGGAGAGTCGTGTTTTACAATCGCATCGGCGCCTGTCGGATGCAGGCGCCGATGTTTATGCCGTCCTATACCAATTCGCTGCGCTCGGAGCGGATCGTCAGATCCACGGTCCTGGCACATCACGGCGGGATTTGCCGATCCCTGGCAAGCACAATCTAGGGAGCGATTTACGCCGCGTGAGACTAGGCGTTCTGGCGGTCTTTTTGATCGAGCGTATACTGGAACAGACGCGGCAGCATGAAGTCATAGTCTTGCCTGTCCCACCCCGCACCTTTGCCCCCAAAGGTGAACGGTGTTACCCCGATGACTTCTGGGTCTTGTCGCACTTGCTCGTCGTACCAGGCCATCCTCTGGATGATCTTCTCCGGGTTTGCTCCATCGTAGCCCCCTCCTGCGTAAAACTCGCTGATCAGGATCGGGACGTACAGCCCGCGCTGTCTGATCGAATGCAGCAGGTACCGGTAGCGGCAACTCAAAGCGCCGCTTCCCGGCACCACGGGTGCGCCAGGAATGGTGTGCTCCGGTCCCCACCAGAGATCAATTGGCATTGTCTCCATTGAATACCCCTCGACCGGCAACGCTCCCTCATGCAGACTGAGAATATGCCCTCCCGCCTGCATCCGCTCGAACACGCCCGTCTCCACCATGGCTACCATCTCATTCCATTCTGGCGTGCCGGCGTTCAATGAGAACAGCGCTAATTTCTTGACCGGCAAATCCCAATTCTCGGCGATGTCCATGAACTGGATCATCAACTTAGCCAGTTTGGCGTACCCGCTCCCATCTGCGGAAGGCGGATCGCTTTCATTGACCGGTGATTCCAGATAGTCGATATATCGCAGGCGGTCGCCGTCGAACTGTCGCTCGGCGACACATTTGTCGTGCAATGCTGCCATCAGGCGTCTGGCCTCTTGCGCAATCTGTGCGTCGCTCATCTGCGCCAGCCCATGCATGGCCTCATCGCCGCCGAAGGTCTTCCGAGCGATAATCAACGTCTGCGGGGAACCGGCTTTGATGACGTTCATCCCGGCCCAGTCGTCCACAAACTTGCACACCGGCGCCACCGCTCCCTGTTGCGCCAAAGCGACCACATGGGCGGGCACCTGGCGCGGCGCGATCGTGTGATAGCCAATCCGAGTCCCCTTGGCGAAATGTGGCACATCGACCGGTACGACCGGTTTTTCTTGAGACTCAGGCCCGTAGACCTTGCGCACGCCCGCAGCCCACTCGGCGGGTGTGTTTGCCTCGATCGGGACGTAACTTACACGGCTGTCTGCTGTCGATGGATAATACTGCCGATAGAACGCATCCAAGTCGATAGTCCAGGCGCTGGGATTCAGAGCCAGAACGGTGCATTTAGGCACCCCGCCGATCCGCGCAAAGGCATCGTCCGCATTGGTGCCGATCGTGAAACGCTGCTGCCCCCATACTTCCTCCAGAGCATGGATCCATTCATAGCCATATCCTGGGGGGAGCAAGGCGTATGTGCGCTCGTAAGGCTCGCGCGCCATGGGACATTGTCCGGGTTCAGGCTGGGGTTGAGGCTGCGGTGACGTCACTACCTCCAGACGCGCATTGTCGAAATACACGTCATTGTGTTTCACCCGCCACAGAACCTGGTCTATCACGAACACGGTGATCTGTGAGCCTTGCGCTACGGCTTCGACTGCCGGCAACTCGTGGTAAACGTTGTAAATGTGCGCCCCTTTCCCCCAGACGACGGTATCGGCAAACGGGTCTGTCCCTCCCGTTGGGTCGATCCCGACTTTGAACGTCACGTTCCGTGGCGCGTCGTCTGTTACCGTTCCTTCCAGGGCAAAGAACGCGCTGGCTCCGACCCCGTCGCTGGTACGTGGATTATCGTCATCGCTGCTCCAGGCGTGGGCATCCATCGTGAACCGTAACCGGTCACCAGGGTTGACCTGGACTGTCTGTAAAAGGCCGGCGCGATGGATGCGCCACATCGTAAAGAACTTGAGCGCGTAACCACCTTCGCTGATCCGCAGTGGGTCCAGAAACGGAGCTTGTTTGGGGATAATCTTGACTTCCGGCTCGCACCATCCATCGCGATTGTCGGCATCCCACGGTGGCCTGAACTGTTTGTTGTGCACATAAAACACAGTCCATTCGCGCGGTTTGTCGATTTCGCCCCGCGCCAATTGATACACGCCATCGGGCCGGTGGACTTGACACCCATGGCCTTCCTGACCGAGTTCAAAGCTGGCATTCTTTAGCATGAGGCACCTCGTTTCGACAACTATGCGCACCGACTGGTGATGGATCGTTGCGACCTGCGATTGCATCACTCAGCACAGCCTGAACGTCGATGCGTCGTGAAAGTCATTCGAGCTGTGACTTTTGTCTGGCTAATTGGCTATGTTCTTATTATAGCATCGTATAGGCCAATTGTGCAGCAAATTCTGATGTGATTTTGTGAAGATTTCCTTCCGCGTGAGCTTACGATTTCACAAAGGCGGCAGTCGTCTCGATGAGGGTCTGGCGTAGTGGGGGATAGTTCACGCCAGCCTGTTCCATGCCGAGCAACACACCGCCGACGACCGGCGGGACGGTCAGGCGGACGGCGCGCGCGCAGGGCGCCATCTCGCGGATCGTCGCCAGCATCGTCTCGCCCATCACGGGGCTGCCGTTGTACAGGCTGCCAATCTGCACGATCTCCACGTCCAGCGCCTCGAAGCCCAGTTGGCGGATCACGCCGGTGGCGAGGCTGCCCAGTTCGCGCCCGGCCCAACGAATAACCTCTTGCGCGACGGCGTCGCCTTCCGCCGCGACCTGAAAGACGAGGGGCGCGTTGGCGGAAGAGAGCGTGTAGCGTCCACGGTACAGCCCTTCGAGCAGGTCCAGCGCGTCCGGCGCGCCGGTCAGCGCCAGAAACGCTTCGGTGAGGCGCGTTTCCGGTCCGCGCCGGCCCCACGCCAGCGCCACGGCCTGGAGCGCTTTAGCGACTAAATCGCCGCCGCCGGCGTATTCGGCGAACATCTCGCCGCCGCCGGTCATCCGGCCTTCGCGCCCCTGGCGATCGCGCCCCCAGCAGTTGCTCCCCGTGCCGGAGACCACGCCCACGCCCCAGCCCTCCGTCGCCCCGGCAACCAGGCCGATGATGGTGTCGTTGACCAGCGCGTAGGGCGCGGATAGCTCCAGCGAGGCGATGACCTCGTGGTGCGGCGCGGCGTCGCCGGGCCAGTCGTAGCCCGCGATGCCGAAGCCCGCGCCCGCAATCTCCGCTTTGGCAATGCCCGCCGAAGTGAGCGCCGCGGCGGTGATGGTGCGCAGCGCGACGCGCAAGCCGTCGTAGCCCGCAACCTCGTGGCTGCCGGGGCCGTATTCGCCAAAACCAACCGCGCGCCCCTGTGCATCCGCAATCAGCGCGTGACTCTTTGACCCGCCGACGTCGATCCCGAGAAAGTAGTGGCTCATCGTCTATGCTCCTGATTTGTGAAACGTGATGTGTGAAATGTGCTTCGCAATTCGCTCATTCGCCGATTCGCTCATTCGCCGATTCGCTCATTCGCCGATTCGCTCATTCGCCCCAAAACTGCGGCAGATAGGCCCTGTTCGTTTCCAGCATGTCATCCAGCACGGCCTGGACTTTATCCGCCGCAGGGCCAAGCGGGTGCGCGAGCAGCGCCTGGTAGGCGGCGTCGCGGTCGCCGTGGACGGCGGCTTCGACGGTGAGCAGCTCGAAGGCTTTGACGTTCGCCAGCAGGCCGAAGCACGCCAGGGGCAGCGGTTCCGCCGGAAGCGGAACGATGCCTGAGTGGGTGACCTTGCAAGGCATTTCCAGCACCCAGTCCTCCGGCCAGCCGGGCACGGCCCCGCGATGTGGCGCGTTGACCACGTGCACTTCGTCCAGGTCGTTGTGATGGGCGTTGAGCAGTTGCGTCGCCACGGTGGAATAGTACGCGCCGCCGCGCTGCATCAGACCTTCCGGCGGTTCAGTGCGATCGGGTTCGGCGTATTGGGCGAGCAGGTGTTTCTCGATCTCCATCACCTGCTCGGCGCGGGAGGGCGGCCACCTGGTTTGCGACGCCAGCTTGCGCGCAGTGTAATAGTAGTATTGCAGGTAATAGTTGGGGATCATGCCGAGCGTCTCGATGAGGCGCACGTCCCACTCCGGCTCAGCTTCGGCTCTGAGATCATCGAGGTAACCTGCCAACACATGCGGCCACATCTCTTCCCCATCAACCGTGAGACCGCGGTGCCACGAAAGGTGATTCAGTCCCAGGGTGTTCAAGTGCGCGCGCTCCGGCGGGACATCGATGCCCAGGCGCTCCTTTAGTCCTTCGAGCATCCCCATCTTGGTGTTGATGGCGACGTTGCAGACTCCCACCGCAGGCACGTCGGGAGCGTAGCGCGCCAGCGCTTCGGTGATGAGGCCCGCCGGGTTGGTGAAGTTGACCAGCAGTGCGCCGGGCGCAACCGCCTGTATGGTCCGGGCGATGTTCAGCGCCACAGGGATCGTGCGCAGCGCCTTCGCCATCCCGCCGACGCCGGTGGTTTCCTGCCCGATGAGGCCGTGCCGGTGTCCCAGGTATTCGTCCTCGTGGCGGGCCTGCATCCAGCCGACGCGCAGTTGGGTGATGACGTAGCTCGCCCCGCGCACTGCCTCGCGCAGGTCCATGGTCAGGTGGACGGCGAACGGTGCGCCTTTCGCTAAGCGGCTGCCTGCAGCCGCCACCATCCGCTGCGCGAACCCACCGACCACGTCAAGACGTTCGGGCAGGACGTCCATCAGCCAGAGTTCGGTCAGCGGGAGACTTTCAACCCGCGCCAAAAAGCCATTGATCAGTTCCGGTGTGTAGCTGGAACCTCCGCCGATAACGGTGATTTTCATAGACAACCTCCTGAGTCTGGTAGTCGTTAATCTGGTAGTCGCCAGTCTCAGTAAATCGAAAATCGAAGGCTACAAAAGTCTCAGCGCGTATTGAGCCTTGCAAACCTGTCGTTTAGCGCGCGTATTGGCTCAAACATGGGTCTCGTGAGACTTTTGTAGTCTGGCTCTGGCTATTTCGATCTACTGAGTCTAGCAGTCTGGTTGATATTGTTGAGCTAATTGTAGCATCAAACGCGCAAATCATAAAGTGCAAGGTCGTGAGCTTTATCCTTCCAACATGTTCGCAACGCATTCTACACTCAAACGAAACGTTTGGATGCCATATTTTCGTATATACTGAAAATAAGCGCATCGCTTCTGAACCCCAAGCCACTTCAGTTGTCGTTGTTAAGTCGTTTACGAGGAGGGTAACCGATGAAAAACACACAAAGGCTTTTTTGTTTGATTGTGGCGCTGCTCGTGCTGCCGCTCTCCGCCGCTCACGGCCAGCGCGCAGTCGCCGCTGTAGAGCAGGTTTCCAGCCCGCTCACTCCCACCGCTACACTCGGCTGGGAACTGATTCTGCCTGACGTACACACTCGTATGTGGCGCTCATCCAACTACACGACCGATCACACGCTCTACATCACCACCGACCAGGACATGCGCCGCACCACCGACGATGGCGATACCTGGACGACGCTCTTTGCGACGCAGCCATACTCCGAGTATCTGCGCATCAGCGCAATGGCGTGGGACCCCGGCGACAGATCGTCGCCCACGTTGTTCGTGGTGCGGAATGTCGGGTATGACCACGGCGAGGTATTCCGCTCCACCGACGACGGCCTCACCTGGCAGAGTGTGCTGGCTCCGCCGAGTACGCTGCTCTACGATATCGCCGCGGCGCGCGATGCGGATAACAACCTGGTGGTCTTCGCCGTAGGATTTTCGCCGGATGTGCCGTCCGTGTGGCGCTCTGCCGATGGCGGCGACACGTGGACGCTGGCGAATGGTGGGTTGGTTGATTGGACAGACCTGTATCGCGTCTTCCCTTCGCCAACTTTCGCTACGGATCACACCGTCTACCTGACCGGTTACTGCCCCCCGCTCCGTTCTACTGACGGCGGTTTGACGTGGAAACGGGTCGAGACCCAGTGGGTGGACATCGTGCGCGAAGTCGTCTTCTCACCGAATTATGCGACGGATGGCACGCTCTGGATGAACTACTTCTTTGTCGAAGGCAGCGGGTATGATGAGATACCGCCTAATGGCGTGGTGCGTTCCACGAATTTTGGGGCGACGTGGGAGAAGGTCAATGCCGGCCTGCATGTGGATTACCTGGACGGCTGGATTCTGGGTCTGGGCGTCTCGCCCGACTACCCTGCCGATGCAGCGCTGTATGCCGTTCAGCGCACCTTGCAGTACACGGGGACGCCGTGGATGCTTTACCGTTCGCCCAACGGCGGCAGCCAGTGGTGGATGCAGGGACTCGCACCGGAAGCGACGCCCAAAGGTCTGATTGTCGCTTCCCGCGACCTGCTCTTCCTGCCCACCATCGATGGCTTGTGGCGGCTGCGCAACCACAGTTGGGAGTGGCTGGTGAACGGCAACGCCGAACTCAATGAAGGGTGGGCCTTGCCGGTGACACCGTCCACGGCAGGGTATTCGACGGCGCAGGCGCACAGCGGCGCGCGCTCCATCCGTCTGGGCATTGTGGGGACGTCGAACAAGGTCTCGTACTCGTCGGCGCGCCAGCGTGTGACATTGCCCGCGACGGCAACCTCGGCGCAGTTATCCCTGTGGCTCTATCCCACATCGACCGAGGCGCAGCAGGCAGCGTTCTCACCGGAAATGACTCCGGTGTCGCACGACGCGGCCATGACCGCTGCCGCGCCCGCAGCCGGCGATGCGCAGTTCATCCTCGTTATGGACGACAGCGAGAAAATCCTCAAAATTCTGTTGTGGACGCTCGATAACAGCCGCACGTGGAAGCCGTACACCTTCGACATGCGCGCCTACATCGGCAAGAGCATCTGGGTGCACTTCGGCGTCTACAACGATGGCGTTGGCGGGACCACCGGCATGTACGTGGACGACGTCTCGCTCACTGCCGCCGAGCCGCTGCCAGCGCCGGTTGAATCATCCGGCAATCCCGGCGCTATCGCCGAAGATTTCCTCGTCACCGACGCTGTCGGCTACCAGAACGCTCCGGCGGCAGCCTTCAATCCTGAGGATGACGAATTCTTGCTGGTCTACCGGGATTCGCGCGGTCCCAACCTGCCCGACATCTATGCACAGCGGGTGCAGAGCGACGGGCGACTGCTGGGCAATGCCATCCCGATCTGCGACTATTACGACAGTCAGGACGATCCGCAGGTGGCATACCTCGCCAGCGCCGACCGCTACCTGGTGATCTGGAGCGATGGGCGCAACACCACCGAAACCCCCGACGTCTACGGCCAACTGGTGCGGCGCGATGGCTCGCTCGACGGCGGCAACTTCCCGATTGCCCTTTTGGCTGGGGGGCATTTCCGGCCGCGTCTCACGGCGAGCGAGGATGCTTTCCTGGTCGTATGGGGGTATGCCGTCGGCGACGCCTCGCGCATCCAGGCGCAGCGGGTGAGTGGAAGCGGCGCCTTGCTCGGTGCGCGTTTCGACATCTCTGACGGATCGGCCTGGGCTGGACAGCCGGATGTGGCCTACCGCCCGGCCGCCGACCGTTACCTCGTCGTCTGGGCCGATACGCGCAGCGCCAACCAGGATATCTACGCGCAGCAAGTTTTACCGGACGGGACGTTGGAGGGCAGCAACGTTCCCGTCACCATTGCGCCCGGTATGCAGGCGTGGCCGGTGATCGCCGCAGGAGGTGTGGATGATGCGGTGCTCGTCGTCTGGGAAGACTGGCGCGATGGCGTTCAACGTGACATCTACGGACAACGTTTCAGGCCAGGTGACACTTTTCTGGGGATCGACATCCCGATCGCTGTGGGGCCAGGATTGGAGAAGACGCCTGCCGTCGCGCTATGGGAGACCGCTGGATCGAGCGTCTTCTTCGTGGTTTGGGAGAAACCGGTTGGACTGGGTGACATCTACGGCCAGCGCGTCGCTTCCACCGGGCAACTGATCGGCGCGCCCTTCGTGGTGAGCGATGACCCGCACGCGCAATCCAATCCAGCCCTGGCCGTGGCGCGAACGGCGTCGCAGCCAGTCGTCATGGCTTTGTGGGTGGATGACCGTGTCGAGACCCCTGGCATCTACGGGCAGCGCCTCGACGCCAACGCGCGCAAAGTGGGATTGCACGTGGGCCTGACGCCGTTGGACGGCTTGCAAGCTCGCCCGGTGATCGCGTACAGTCCTCTCTCGGATCGCTACCTCGTGGCCTGGCACCACGTCGATGGCGATGGTGCGCGCATTATGGCTTACAGCGTCAGCGGCGCTGGCGCGCTGGTGTGGAGTCCGTTTGCCATTGCCACCGGCATCCAGACGCCCGACCTGGCGATGGATGTGGCGTGGGACGCGCTCAACGATCATTTCCTGGTGGTCTGGAGCGATGTTGCACCGGGTACTGTTGACGACTTCAACATCTTCGGGCAAATCGTCCGTTTGAATGGGAACGAGTTGATCGGCGACAAAATCACGATCTCCTCGGCATTGCACCAGCAGCACGCCCCGACGGTTGCTTTCAGCCCGGAGCTGGCGCGTTACCTGGTCGTCTTCGAGAGCGCGGACTCCGCCTACCCGATGACCACCCTGCGCGGGCAGTTCTTGTCGGACACGGGCGCTCTACTTTTGACGGACGCGAGTGCGAACTTCCTCCTCACGATGCCCGGTGCAAACCGCCAGGCGCGTTATCCCGACGTGTCCTACGCCGCCGCCAGCCGTAGCTTCCTCGCCGTCTGGCAGGACAGCCGCGCCGATCCCGCCGGATGGGATATCTACGGGCAGCGGGTGGATGGCGCCACCGGCACGATGTTGCCGGTGGAGTTCCCGATTGCTGCCGGCACGAGTCATCGGGCGGAATTCCCGAGCCTGACGGCTGGGCCAGCCGGGCGTTATCTCGTCGTCTGGCAGGATACGGAAGCCGTCGTGGATGGCGACGGGGATGTGATGGGGCGGGTGCTCACCGCGGATGGCGCACCACTTGGAGGAGCGATTCCTATTGCCTCACAGGATGCCTATCACGAAGGAGCGCCGGACGTGGCCTACAACGCCGCGAGTAAGGCTTTCCTGGTGGCCTGGCACGGCGCGCCGCAGGCCGCCTATGTGCCCAATGTCTACGCGCGCCAACTGAACGGCAAGGGCATCCCATCGGCGGGCGTCTTGCCCATCGCTGTGGCCGACGATTCGGCGCGACTTTGGCCGGTCGTTGCCGCGCGAGAAGAACGCTCAGAATGGCTGATTGCCTGGGAAGACCTGCGCGCCGATCGTGGGGCCGAGCGCATCGGCGTATACGCGCGTCGCCAACGTGCCTTCTGGTCGTTATTCTTGCCTCTGGTGATGCGCAACTGGTAAACTTTTCCCATACGTAAGACTACAAAAGTCTTCGCCGGGACCCCCCGTGAGACTTTTGTAGTCTTTTTTCATGTACCTCTTGACAAAATCGTGCAACTATATTACAATGTAATACGTAATACAATTACGGGTAAGTAAAAAAGTATAAGTATCTGTAAGGAGGAAAAACAAATGAGCAAGAAGCAAGTTGAGGAAGTGATCGAGGAAACCCCGGTCGTGGAAGCGGAAGCTGTGGTCGAAGGCGCAGTTGAGGGCGAGGAGAAGCACGAGGCCAAGAAACCGGCGTCTGCGTCGTTGAAGGATGCGTTGAAGCAGGTCGAGACGTTCGGCCAGGCGTTGAGCGACGCACTGCAAGCGCGCGGCAACGTGGTCATGGTGCGGGTGAACGATGAGGCTTTGACGCATATGGATATGCTCGTGGATGCGGAAGTCACCAAGAGCCGTTCCGAGAGCGCCGCGTTCCTCATCGCCGAAGGCATCAAGGCCAACCAGTCGCTCTTCGAGAAGATCGGCAACATCACCCAGCAGATTGCCGAACTGCGCGAGCTACTGCGTAAGGAAGTCAAGCTGGAGCCAGAGGCGTAAGCCAGGGTTCTAGCTCTGAACGATCATCCATAAAGAAAAAAGGAATAGGGAGGGAAACAATGGAAGAAGAAAAAGTGGTCGATGTCGAAGTCGTTGCCGAGTCTGAAGAGCCGACGTCTGAGGCCGAAGCTGCGCCAAAACCCGTTGCTATCACGCTGCCCCTGAGCAAGATTCTTGATGAAACAGCGAAGGCGATGGAGTTGTTGGGCAAGGCACTCCTCAAGACAGCGCAAGACGTCTCCAACTTGATGGTCGTCCCGGTGGACAAGGTCACGCGCGCGCAGTTGGATCTGCTCGTCGAGGCTGGCGTGGCCGAAACGCGCACGAAGGCCGCCGCGAGCCTGCTCAAGGAATCCGTCCAGAGCCGGCAGGAGATTTTCGAGAAAGTGGAGAAGACCCGCGCGCAGATCGCATCCCTGAAGGAACAGTTGCATTCGTTGGTCGGCAGCGCGAGCTAACTTCTGTGCGATTCACCCATAGACGGTTCCGACAAGGAACCGTCTATGTATTTTTGTTGAGCCATGCCATCACTTTGTCGGGCAGATCGTCGCGAGTCGTGCGGTTCACTTCCCATAAGGTCACCTGCGCCAGCGTCTTGAACACGTCACTTTCGGGATGAGGATGGCGCATGACGGTTCCCAGAACCGGCGTCGATCCCAGGATTGCCAGCATCACCGTGTCGCAAAAGGCGTGCGAGTACAGTTCCATCGTGCCGATTTCGTCCACCACCACCAGCTTCTTCTCCTGTATGGCGCGGCGCAGCGCGGCGACGCCCACGCGCTCCAGCGCAGCGACATCCACGCCGTAGCGCCCCACGCGCGGCGCTTTGGGGTCGCGTAGATCGACGTGGGCGATGGTCATTTCCTTGCCGTCCAATGTGATCAGCCGGAACCCCTTCCGTCCTCCGGGACCGACGATTTCTTCGGTGTAGAACCCACCCGCTTTTTTCCCCAATTGCGCGACGACGTTACGGATGATCGTCGTCTTTCCAATGCCGGGATGCCCGGTCAGCAACAATGTCTTTCCCATGTTCTCTCCGATTGGCCTGTTTACGGCTTGGAGTATAATGCCTTCAGGTTAGGAATGCAAGAGGCAAGGAGTAAGGAGTAAGGAGTAAGGAGTGAGAAGTTGTTGACGCTGATTTGCTCATTCGCTGATTCTCCATGACTCTTAACTCATTTTTCATTCCCAAGGGGGCAATATGCGCATTCTCATTACAGGCGGAGCAGGGTTCATCGGATCGCATTTGTGCGACCGGTATCTGGCTGACGGTCACGAAGTCATCGCGATGGACAACCTGAGCACGGGCAGCACAGACAACATCGCGCATCTGGCGAGCCATCCGCGCTTCTCGTTCGTCAAGCACAACGTCACGAATTACATCTACGTCGCGGGGCCGTTGGATATGGTGCTGCATCTGGCTTCGTTGCCGAGTCCGGTGGACTACTTGAACTATCCCATCCAGACGCTCAAGGTGGGGGCATTGGGCACCCACAACACCTTGGGGCTGGCGTTGGCCAAGCAGGCCAAATTCCTGCTGGCCTCCACTTCCGAGGTCTACGGTGACCCGCTGATCCACCCGCAGGACGAGACCTACTGGGGCAACGTCAATCCGGTGGGACCGCGCGGCGTCTACGACGAGAGCAAGCGCTTCGCCGAGGCGTTGACGATGGCCTATCACCGCTATCACCACGTCGATAC
This sequence comes from Anaerolineae bacterium, assembly GCA_034432995.1. Lineage (GTDB taxonomy): Bacteria > Chloroflexota > Anaerolineae > B4-G1 > SLSP01 > DSWT01. Next base: position 12,805 of record DAOUAY010000128.1, read on the forward strand.
GCGCATCGTGCGCATCTTCAACACCTACGGGCCGCGCATGCGCGCCGCCGACGGGCGGGTGGTGCCGAACTTCATCTGCCAGGCGCTGCGCGGTGAGCCGCTGACGGTCTACGGCGACGGGTCGCGCACGCGCTCGTTCGGCTACGTGGACGATCTGGTGGAGGGCATCGTGCGCTTGATGGCGGCGGACGTCGAAGGGCCGGTGAACCTCGGCAATCCCGTCGAGCTGACGATCCTCGAATTCGCCCGCCTGACGTTGCACGTGACCGGCAGCGCGTCCGAGATCGTCTTCGTCCATCCCACCGACGAGCGGACCGCCGACGATCCCAAGCAGCGCTGTCCCGATATCAGCAAGGCGAAAGCGGCGTTGGGGTGGGAGCCGCGCGTGCCGGTAGCGGAGGGACTGCGCAAGACGGCGGATTACTTTCGCGTGAAGTTGGGTCTGGCGTGATGCCTTTGAACGACTTGCCGATCCCGCAAGCGGATATGATCTTCGCTCCGCGTGTGTTGCACATGGAGACGGGCATGTTTCAGGCGAAGTTTGTCTACGATGCAGCGTTGAAGTTGGTGACGTGGACGGAATATTCGGGCTAAAGCGCCTGCGACGCGCCACACTCCCCGCGTGGGCGCTCCCGGCGGCGCTGGCGTTGATCGGCGCGGCGTGGGGCGTGCTCCTGACGCGGCTTTCGCTGTGGGAGGGCTTGCTGCTGACGGCGCTGGCTTTCGTCCTCGTGGGGAGCCTGTGGGAGCCGTTGGTGGGCGTCGGCGCGGCGCTCTTCCTGGGACCGTTGCAGGCGTGGCTGCGCATGGAGTTGCCGGAGATACCGGCGCTCATCGGGCAGGTTGTCTTCGTGCTGACGGCGGCAATCTGGATCGGGCGCGGCTTGCTGCGCCGCGATGTTCATATCCCACTGCCGCCGCTGCTCCTGCCGTTGCTCGGCTTTATGGCTGTGGCGCTGCTTTCGCTGTGGCAGCCCGCCGATGTGTGGATGGGGCTATTGGAATGGGGCAAGTGGGGGCAGATTCTCGTGATGTTCCTGCTGGTCTACGATCGGCTGCGCGGCGCGCAGGGCCGGCGGCGCGCGCTCCTGGTGATCGCATTGCTGGCGGGCGTCGCGGTGTTCCAGGCGCTAATCGGCCTGTGGCAGTTCGGTCTCGCCGATGACCTGCCTGAGCATTTCGCCATCGACGCGCAATTTTACCGCGCTTACGGCACTTTCGAACAACCTAACCCTTACGCCGGCTTCCTGGGTCTGGCGGGCGCGCTCCTGGCCGGCCTGTCCGCTGCCGCGTTGTGGGAGTGGATGGCGCGAATTGCGAATTACGAATTACGAATTACGAATTACGAATTACGAATCATGAATCATGAATTACGAATCATGAATCATGAATCACGAATCATGAATCACGAATCACGAATTGCCGATTACCGATTACTGATTACTGATCCCCAATCCCCAATTACCAATTACCGATTTGGTCTGTTGTTGTTCGCGTTTGTTGCGGTTGCGGCGGGGCTGCTGGCTTCATGGTCGCGGGGCGGGTGGATGGGTTTTGCAGCGGCGCTGTTTGTCATCGCGGCGTTGCTGCCGCGGCGCAGCGGGTGGGGACTGGTGCTGGCGGTCGTGATCGTGGTCGGCGGGCTGGGATTGTATGCCGCCGGATGGCTGCCCGCGTCGATTGCCTCGCGGTTGACCGGCTTCCTCGAATACACGCGCTTCGCGGACGTGCGCGGGGTGGGCATCAACGACGCGAACTACGCCGTCATCGAGCGCATGGCGCACTGGCAGGCGGCGCTGTCGATGTGGCGCGAGCGCTTCTGGCTCGGCGTGGGCTTCGGCTGCTATGAGGCAGCTTATCCCGTGCACCGGCTGATCAACTGGCCGTATGCGCTGGGCCACGCGCACAACTACTATCTCAACCTGCTGGCCGAGACCGGCATTGTGGGCTTGACCGTCTACATGGTGTTGCTCGGCAGCATCTTCGTGAGTCTCTGGCGGGTGTCGCGCCGCGCTTCGGGTTGGACGCGCGGATTGGCGCTCGGTTTGGCCGGAGCATGGACGCACTTCAGCGTCCACAACTTCGTGGACAATGTCCTCGTGAACAACGTGCATCTGCATCTGGGCGTGCTGCTGGCCTTGAGTGCGTGGGTGGTCGGACTGGGAGGTGCTGATGAAAGCGTCGATTCCTGAAGAGCGTACTGAACTATCGTTCCCTGTGGCGCGGTATCACATGCACCAACGAGACAGCAACGACTGTGGCCCTTATTGTGTGGCGATGGTCACCAACACGCTGTATGAAGGGCCGTTTGTCAATGCGGCGATCCTGGCGGCCGAGTTGGATCAACGCGGCTTTCCGGAGCGCATTCCGGGTTGGGCAACCCTTCCGTGGGGCATCGTCGCGTCGCTGCGCCGGCTGGGACTGCGCGCGCGCTGGCGTGTGGTGACATCTATAAAGCGGTTGTTTACTAATCTGCGCCAGAATTGCATCACGATTGTGATTGTGGGGGAGCCGTTACGTTTCGTGGAGCGTCGGTGGCAAGGCTGGTCGCATTACAAAATCCTGGTTGCCTGGCATCCCGACCGCGGGTTGGGTTTTGTCGACCCGTTCACGGCGCGCGCCGACGGGATGACGTGGCAACAACTTGGCGAGTTCCGTCCGCAGTGGGCGTGGATGGGCAAGCAAATCATCGAGGTGTGGCGAGCTTAGCGCGCCGCAGTCTGTGAGCACAGGTCACGGGCTTGCTTACGACATCCCCTTGACTCGTTTTCCCATCTGTACCAACCGGCTGGCGAGGGCGTAATCCGGGACCTGGAAGTCCTCGCTGAGCTGCTGCAGGGTGACCAGCGGCCGCCGGGCGGCTTTAAGGAGCCAGGGCGCGGGGACAAGCAAACTGGCGGCGAAGTACTTGGAGGCATCGTTGCTGTAGGGATAGTTCTGGTCCCAGTCGGCGCTGGCGCGGCAAATTTCCCGGTAAAGCAGGCGCGCCATCGCCATGCGATATTCGTAGCGATGTTCGCCGATCCCGAAAACGAGCGACATATCGCTGATATCCACGCTACTCAGACCTTCGGGGGGATTGGAGAGCACTATTTCGATCTGGATGGGCGGACGTTTGAAATGGTAGTGTTCCACCAGCTTCATAGCCAGTTCTTCGATGCGTTGTTGATCGTTGGTTGATAGCGCCACAGTATTTCCTCCACGCCGCGTATGAGTTCTTGTGCAGGACTTATTATATCTGCTCTGCCAAAACAGACAAGGATTAACTGCGCCCGAATTGCCGGATGAGCTGTTCCACTCCGATTTGCACGATGGTTGGCCGGCCATGGGGGCATGTGCGCGGATTGGCGGCGCGCTCCAGATTATGCACCAGACGCTCCATCTCCTCGCGCGAGAGCACCTGTCCTGCCTTGATAGCAGCCCGCTTGCAGATGCGGCGCACAATCATCTCCTCCAGCGCCGTGTGGATGGGCAATTGTTCGTCACCGGCTGCAATGTCTGCCAACAGGTCGGCAGGCGACAGGTGGGCGAGCAGCGCCGGCAACGCCCTTACCAGGAACGTCCCCGGCCCGAAGGCTTCCACCTCCATCCCTAGCGCGAGCAAGGCAGGTAGAAGTTCTTCGATGTAAGCGGCTTCGGCGACCGGCAGTGACACCGTCTCGGGTTCCAACATGGGTTGGACGGCCACCCGTCCCTGCATCCACGTCGAAAGGAGGACCTCGTAGAGGATGCGCTCGTGCGCAGCGTGTTGATCGATCAGATAAATCCCCTCCGGGCCTTCGGCAATGATGAACATCGTCGCAGCCTGGCCGATGACACGCAGCGGCGGAAGTGCGGACGATGCTGCCTGCGACGGCGCGGCGCGCAGCGGCTGTGAAGTTTCCAGATTGAGATCGACGTCCGGCGACGCTCCTGGCGCGAACACCGGCGCAGGCGCGCCATGCCAGGGTGTTTCTGTGTGGGACGATTCTGCCAGTGGAAGGGTGATCTGTCGCGCCGATGGCGTCAGCGCGGCGAGACGGGCGCGCGTTGTCATATCGGAGGGCGTGCCGCCCTCGGTTGGAGCGGGCGACGGCGCTTCCCATGGGCTGGCGATCGGGGCCTCGTGCATGACCGTGGCGCGGACGGCGCGCTGCACCGCGCGGAACACCGCGTCCCCATCGCGGAAGCGCACCTCGGTTTTGGCCGGATGCACGTTCACATCGACGTCTTCGACGGGCAGCGCGATATTCACAAAGGCGACAGGGAAGCGCTTTACAGGGAGCAGGGTGTGGTACGCCTGGATGATGGCATACGTCAGCCGCAAATCCTGCACCCAGCGCCCGTTGACGAACAGCGTGATGTACCCCCGGTTGGCGCGATGCACACTCGTCGGGCCGGCGAAGCCGCTGACGCGAATGGTCTGTTGCTCATTGAGCATTTCCGGGATTTTCAGCAGGCTCGTCCCCAAATCCATCCCGTAAACGTTGAGCAGAGCCTCCGCCGCGTTGCCGTTGCCCGACGTGGCGAGAATTTCCCGTCCATCGTGCGCCAGGGAGAACGCGATGTGCGGGTAGGCGATGGCATAGCGCGTGAGGAAGGCATCGATGTGATTGCGTTCGGTCCGCTCGGATTGCAGGAACTTGCGCCGCGCCGGCACGTTGTAGAAGAGGTCCTCGATCAGCAACTCTGTCCCGCGTGGGCGGCCCACCGCGGCGCGCGCAGCCACTTCGCCCCCCTCGATCCTCAGGCGCGTCCCGGCGTCTTCTGTGGTGTGGCGGGTGAGGCAGGTCACGCGGCTCACCGACGCGATGCTGGCCAACGCCTCGCCGCGAAACCCCAGCGTGGCGATGGTCTCCAGGTCGGCGGCGCTCTCCAACTTGCTCGTGGCGTGGCGGCGGAAGGCCAATTCTACCTCCGTCGCCAGAATGCCCACGCCGTTATCGCGCACGCGGATCAGCTCGCGCCCACCGCCCCGCGTCTCCACCTCCACGCGCGTGGCGCCGGCATCCAGGCTGTTCTCGACCAGTTCTTTGACCACAGAAGCCGGCCGCTCGACTACCTCACCCGCGGCAATGCGCGCGGCGACGTCTTCGGACAAGAGATGGATCGGCATGCGTGTTACGGTCTCTCCGGCAGGATGGCGGTCTCTGGCGACACCGGCGCGCTTTGCATCGCCATGACCGGGTTCAACGGCGAGTAAGTATCGACAATCAGGCGCACGATGTTGTTGTAGAAAGTCCCGTTCATTTCGTGTTCTTCCAAGACGACGCCATAGGTGGTCGCCGCATTGTAAGAGTCCACCTGCACGTAGAGGATGTCCCCAGCCCTGAGCGCCGCCGGTAGACGGCTGTAGTCGCGCTTGTAATAGATGTCGTACAGGTATAGCGTGCGCGACTCACCAGGCTGGATGGGCAAGGCTTCGCGATCGACGCCCCAGGCCGCGCCATAAGGGCTGATTGTATCCCACGTCTGGTTGACGTGGGTCGGCGCGGGTGAGGGATTGATGTACAAATCGACCCAGAAGCCCAGCGTATCGGTGACAACGAGCTTGCCCTGGTTCTTGATAGTGATGGCGATGGTCCCATTGCCGATGATGACGTTCTCAACGATGAGATCCGGTCCAATTGCGAAATTGCGCAATACGACCGGCAGATAGATGACAGGCCATTCGATTGTGCTGCTGGCCGTGTCGGTATTGTTGCCCGGGGTCGGATCTTCTCCATTCGCGCCATCGTCGGACACGGAGGCGGCGTTCGTGAGCACATACCCTTCCGGCAGACCCGCCGCGGACCGCACGGTGAGTGTGCGTACCGCCTCTTCGCCCACATTCAACGCGAAGGCGGGCCAGGTGACGACGCCCGGTGCGCTTTGGGATCCACCGTCGGATGCACCGACGAAGTTTGCACTCGATGGCAATGTATCGACGATGCTGACGCCGGTTGCGCCCTGCGAACCGGTGTTGGCCACGCGGATGGTGTAGACCAGCAAGCCGGTGGGATAGGTGATGGCGTAGTTCACCGTTTTGTCGAGCACCAGATCGGGCATGGCGCCGACGAAATTCACGTCGGTGGCCGTGTTGTCGGCGGGATTCAGGTCCAGGCCGTGCGTCCCGTCGTCACCCACCGTGACCGTGTTGGTGATGTGCGACACGCCGGCGGGCAGCGCGCTGTCGAGCATCACGCTGAGCGTGCGGGTGATGATTTCATCCAGTCCCAGTTGCGGGATGACAGGCCAGGTGACGACGCCGGGCCTGCTCTGAGTCCCGCCGTCTGAAGCGCCGATCAACGTGACGTAAACGGGCAGGGTATCGGTAATGCGGACGTTGGTTGCGTTTTGCGTCCCCACATTGGTGACCGAAATGACATAGGTGAACTGTTGATCCGGCAGCACAGCACTGAAGCCGTCATCCTTGCCGACGACGAGATCGGGCCGAGTGATGACGGGGGTGGTTGCCGTGGCGGTGTTATTCGCCGGATCGGCGTCGGCGATGTTGTTGGCATCCGCGCCGATGACTGCCTGGTTGGCAATTTCGTTCACGCTGAGGGGGAACGGCAGGACGACGTCCACAGCGAAACGTACCGTGCCGCCTGCGATCACATCGCCAAGCGCGTAGGTGCAGGTCGTCCCGGCCGGTGCGCCGTGAGCGCACGTCCAGCCGAGGCTGCTGGCGATTTGGTTGAAGGTGGTGAGTGCGGGTACGGTTTCGGTGATGATCACGCCGCCGGCAATCTGATCGCCGTTGTTGGCGTAGGTCAGTGTGTAGACAATCGTCTCGCCCGGTTCCACCGTGATGTCGCCGTCATCTTTTGTCAGGATCAGGTCGATGGTCGCGCCGAACGGTGTGACGATGCTCGCGCTGTTGTCTGCCGGATTGGTGTCCGCGCCGTTGGTGCTATCGTCAGCGATGGAGGCCGTGTTCTCGGTCTGCGTAGCGCTCACGGGCAGCGGGCTGACCACGCGCACAGCAAACGTGATGTTGCCGGAGGCGCTCACGGGCAAGCTGCCGATAGTGTACGCGCAGGCTGTCCCGGCGAGCGCGCCATCAGCGCACGTCCAGCCTGGACTGCTGGCGGCAGCATCGAAAGTCGTGTAGGCGGGTACAGTTTCCGCAATCGCCACGCCTGTAGCGCCCTGAGTTCCCACGTTTGTATACGTGAGTGTATACCGCAACACCTCGCCGGGCCGTGGGACGCTGCCGCCATCGCTCTTGACAATCGCCAGGTCTGGCGCCGCCACGACGAGGTCCGCGTGTTGGGCGGCGGCGGCGTAGCCGCGATCCTCGATGGCTTGCGCGGTGTTGATGAGCAGCTCGACACCGGCCGGGAGCGTGGGATTGACGGCGACGGTGAGGTAACGCGTCACGCTGACGCCGCCGCCCGCGAGGTTGAAGGCGGGCCATGCGACGATGCCCGGACTGGTCGTGTAGCCGCCGTCGGAGGCCGCGACGAAGGTCACGTCGGCGGGCAGGGTGTCGGTGATGAGGATGCCGGTGGCTTCCTGGTTGCCGTTGTTGGTGAGTGTGAGCGTGTAGACCAGGGCGGCGCCGGGCGCGGTCGAGTTTACCGCGTTGGTCTTGTCCAGGGACAAGAGCGGGTTAGCGTTCACCGCATCGATGTCTTGCGCCTCCGCTATGTTGTTGCGATTGTCGCGCAGCACGGCAGTGTTGGTGATGGAAGTCACCTCGGCAGGCAATGGATTATCCACGGTGGCGACGAGCAGGCGCGTGGTGCTGGACCGGGCCGGCAGGTTAAAGGTCGGCCAAACCACGATGTCGCTGCCGGAGGCGGTTTCCTGGCCTCCATCCGAGGCGAGATAGAAAGTCGTGTGTGCGGGCAAGGTATCGGTCAACACGATGCCGGCGGCGAGTTGGCTGCCGCTGTTGGTGATGACGAGGCGATAGATGATCGTGTTTCCGGGCGCGACGGTGGTCATGCCGTCGTCCTTGCTCAAGTGCAGGATGGGCGCGGCAATGACGGTATCCACATCCTCGGCAGCGTTATTGGCTGGGGTGGGGTCGGGGCCGTTCGCGCCGTCATCGGCGACGGTCGCCGTGTTGGTGAGGATGTTGGTATCTGCCGGGAAAGGGTCGGCGACGGTCACAGTGAGCACTCGGGTCACGCTCGCGCCATCGCCGGCCAACGCGAACGTTGGCCATGTCACGACGCCGGGTGTGGTCTGGCTGCCGCCGTCAGAAGCGCCGATGAAGTTCGTGTACGCAGGCAGGTTGTCGGTGATGCGGACGCCGGTTGCGTTCTGGTCGCCGGTATTGGTGACGACGATCCGGTAGGTGAGCGTGTCGCCAGGTTGGACGGTATCGACGCCGTTGGACTTGCTGATTTCCAGATCGGGTGTGGCCTCAACCGGCGTACTGGTGGTTGCAGTGTTGTTTGCTGGTGTGGGATCTGGGCCGTTGCTGCCGTCGTCGGCGATGGAGGCGGTGTTGACGATCTGTGTTACGCCAGCCGGCAGCGGTTGAACGACGGCGACGATAAAGGTGATGTCGCCCGCAGCGGTGGCGGGCAGAGCGCCGAGGGCATATTGGCAGCTCGTACCGACGCAGTTCCAGCCGGTCGGGCCGACGAAAGTCGTATGCGTTGGTAGCGTTTCGGCGATGACGACGCCGGTGGCTTCCTGATTGCCAGTGTTGGCGTAGGTGAGGGTGTACACGAGCGTCGCGCCGGGAGTGGCGGTCACCCCGCCGTCGCTCTTGCTGAGCGTGAGATCCGGGGCGGCGATCACAGGAGTGACCGTGCCGGCGGTGTTGTTCGCCGGGTTGGTGTCGGCGCCGTTGGCATTGTCGTCGGTGATGCCGGCGCTGTTCACGATCTGCGTGACGCCCGTGGGCAGCAGCGCGGCGACGTTCACGGTGAAGGTGAGATTGCGCGTGGCCCCGCCCGGCAGGCTGCCGACAGTGTATGTGCAGGTCGCGCCGCCGCAACTCCAGCCGGGATGGCTGGCGGCGGGATCGAACGTGGTATACGCGGGTACAGTCTCGGTGATGACGACGCTGGTGGCCTCCTGGTTGCCCAGGTTGGCGTAGGTGAGCGTGTAGGCGAGCGTGTCGCCCGGTTCGACGATGACGGCGCCATTGCTCTTCGTCAGCGCCAGATCGGGCGCGGCGATGAGCGTATCGGTGTCCCACGCGGTGTTGTCATCCAGGTTCGAGTCGTTGGCTGTCGCCACGGCGACAGCGTTGGTGAGAAGCTCCACCCCCGCAGTTGCCGGACTGTCCACGGTCACGACGATGAGGCGGGTCACGGCTCCACCGTTCCCCACAAGGCTGAAGGCCGGCCAGGTGACGACGCCAGGCTCCGTTTCGACGCCGCCATCCGATGCGGCGAGGAACGTCGTATGCAGCGGCAGTGTATCGGTGACAAAGACCGAAGCCGCATTCTGATCACCGGTGTTGGTGATGGTGATGCGGTAGCTCAGCGCCTCGCCGGGCCGGGCGGTCGCGCGACCGTCATCCTTGCCGACCACGAGATCGGGCGCGGCAACGATCGCTGTGGTGATGGTGTCCGCGTTGTTGTCCGGGTCGGTGTCTTCGCCGCTCGTGCCGTCATCGGCGATGGTCGCCGTGTTGACGGTCTGCGTCGTGTTCGCGGGCAGCGGTTGGACGACGCGCACACTGAACGTGACGCTGTCAGAGGCGCTCACGGGCAGGTTGCCGACGGCGTATGCGCAGGTCGTTCCGGCAGGTGCGCCATCGACGCACGCCCAGCCGGGGTTGCCGCTCGCGTCGAAGGTGGTGTGCGCGGGCACAGTCTCGATCAGCACGACGCCCGCAGCATCCTGGTTGCCCAGGTTCGTGTGCGTCAAGGTGTACACGTGCGTTTCGCCGGGATGCGCGGCAAGGCCATTGTCGGTTTTGCCGATCGCCAGGTCGGGCGCGGCAGCGACGAAATCCACATGTTGGTTCGTCGCCGTGAATCCCCGGTCATCGACCGCATCGACGGTATTGATGAGCAGTTCGAGGCCGGCCGGGAGCGTGGCGTCGACGTCGACGGTGAGGTAGCGGGTCGCGCTGGCGCCGCTGGGAAGGGCGAAGGCAGGCCAAACGATGATGCCGCTACCGGGGGGCGTCTCGGCGCCGCCGTCGGAGGCTGCATCAAAGGTGACGTCATCAGGCAGGGTATCGCTGATGACGATGCCGGTAGCGCCCTGATTGCCCGTATTGGTGATGGTGATGGCGTAGCCTAGCAACGCGCCGGGCGTGGTGGTGGTGACGGCGTTGGTCTTGGTGAGGATGAAGTTGGGATTGGCATTGACGGCGTCCACGTCTGTGGCGGCAGGTGCAGTGAAGCCGCGATTGTCGCGCAGCTCGGCGAGGTTGGTGATGGTGGTCACGCTGGCGGGCAGGGGGTTATCCACGGTGACGACGAGAAGGCGCGTGACGCTGGCTCCACCGCCGGGTAAGTCGAAGGCCGGCCAGACGACGATCCCGCTGCCGGGCGCAGTTTCCTGTCCGTTGTCCGAAGCGAGGTAGAAGGTCGTATTCGCCGGCAGCGTGTCGGTCAACACGATCCCGCCCGCGAGTTGGTTGCCGCTGTTCGTGACGACCAGCCGATAGATCAGGGTGCTGCCGGGGGTCACGGTGCTCATGCCGTCGTCCTTGCTCAATGCCAGGATGGGCGAGCCAGTAACCGCATCTACGTCAAACGCGGTTGCGTAGGTTATCCCCGCGTCGGCGACGGTAACCGCGTTGGTGATGAGGTTGGTGTCCGCCGGGAAGGGATTGGCGACGGTAACGATAAGCTCGCGCGTGGCGCTCGCGCCGCCGCCATCCAACGCAAAGGGTGGCCAGGTGACGACGCCAGGCGCGCTCAAGCTGCCGCCATTGGAGGCGGAGACAAAGGTCGTGTGCGCGGGCAGGGCATCGGAAACGACGACACTGGCGGCGCCCTGGTCGCCGGTATTGGTGACGACGATTTGGTAGGTCAGTGTGCCGCCGGGGTCGACAGTATCCACGCCGTCCGATTTGCTGATGGCCAGAACCGGCGCGGCATTCACAGGCGTCGTTGTAGTCGCGGTGTTGTTTGCTGGGGTGGGGTCCATGCCGTTGCGACCGTCATCGGCAATGATAGCGGTGTTATCGATGTGTGTCACACTCGCGGGCAACGGGGTGAGGACATCCACGATGAACTGGATATCGCCGGAATTGCCGGCTACCAGATGGACACAAGTTGTTCCAGCAGGCGCACCACTAGCGCAACTCCAGCCCGTGGAACCGGTCGGGCCGACGAAGGCGGTGTGTTCCGGCACCGTCTCGGTGATGACGACGCCGGTCGCGCCCTGGCCGCCGGTGTTAGCGTAGGTGAGCGTGTAGACGAGTGTTTCGCCGGGTCTGGCCGTGACACCGCCGTCGCTCTTGCTGAGCGTGAGGTCAGGTGCGGCATTGACCTGATCGATGTCCCAGGCGGTATTGTCGGTCTCATCCGCCTCGTTGGGCGCTGTGGCAGTGACGGTGTTGGTGATCGTATCCACGCCGGCCGGCAGAGGATCGCTCATGGTGGCGACGACGAGCCGGGTCGTGCGTGCGCCGTTGCCGGGAAGGTTGAATGTGGGCCAGGTGACGACCCTGGTTGCGATCTCCTCGCCGTAATCGGAGGCGACCAGGAAAGCGCTGTTGGTGGGCAGCGTGTCGGTGACAGACACCGTCGCCGGAACGTTGCCGGTGTTGGTGATAGTAATGAGGTAAGCCAGCGTCTCACCAGGCCGGACGGTGGTGCGGAAGTTGGTTTTACTGACGACGAGGTTCGCCATGCCGTTACTGGCTACAAACGGCGTGCCTTGCAAGATCGTTCCCGCATCCAGCGTGACCTCGAGCGTATCACCGTTGCGGATCACACCCGGCGGCGTCTGCCAGCAGTCAGCGCCACTACAACTGGTGTTGGGCCAGCCGCCACCCGTCGATGCGAAACGGTAGAGGGTCAGGTCTTGGGCGTCACACCCCACCACAGCCGTATCCAACGGGACCCGCACCGTCCAGACGCCGGCAGCATTCAGCACAAAGTAATCGTAATAGTCGGAGCACAGCACGCTGCCATAGGGCAGCGCGGTCTGCCCAAAAGGCGCTCTATCTGCGCCGTATCCGTGGCTGATGATGATGCCCTGGCCGCTGCCCCCCGCGCTGATCAAGGCCGCGTCGCCCAACGTGTCTATCCCCCACGTTTCGACCGGCGCGCCGAGACGGTAATTCCAGCTATCGTCATTCACTCCGCCTGGACGGACGCTGTATGTCCCCCACCAGTTATGACGGGCGTTGAGCGCCGCTCCAGGATCGTCGATCCCAGTCGTAAAATTGGTGATGCCGTTGGCATAGGCGTACAAATCGCCCGTTGTGGAGACGCGAAACGCTGTGGATAGATTGTCCAGCGTGTTGCCGGCGAAGGTGACGTGTTCGATTGTTTGTGCGCCGGTGAGACTCAGGCCGGTAGTGGCAGCGTTGATGATGTTGTCAGTCGCCGTCAGGCTTACGCTGTGGTCGATGCTGTTACTGGAAACCTCGATGCCCGTATTCGCGCCATTTATCGTATTGCCGGTAAGCTGCAAGTGCGCCTGGTCCGCGCCAAAGGCGGCATGGACATCTTCCACAAGTACGCCTACGTCACTGCCATTCACGGTATTGCCGGTAATCAGCGTCATCTGTGGACGGGTATTCCATACCAGGAATCCTATCTCGTCGTTCTCGGTAGGGAGCGTAAACGTGTTGTCGCGCACTTCGAGATAGCCGTTGGTAATCGACGTGACCTGCATCCCCACTTCCCCGCCGATGACGGTGTTGCCCTCAAACAATCCGCTGCCGCCGCCATAAAGCATGTTCCACCCCAGGCCAATACGGGCATCGGTTACCGTGTTGCCGGTGACAGTGGTGGGGTTGGCGCTGTAATTGTTCTGCACAAAGATGCCGGCCATCAGCAGCAGGTTGATGTCGTTGTCGAAAATTTGCGCGGAAGTATTGCCATTCAACAGAATTCCGTAGCCGTAGTTGCCGTCATCCGGTCCCCCCAGGTTGTAGGCCATATTGTTCCGTAGGATATGCTGTTGTCCGCCATATAAGTCGATGCCACGTCCCAGATTGCGGAGGGTGACGTTCTCCACCAGTAGCGTATCGTAGGCTGTGACGCCCATATAGATACCCCGTGCAGCGTTGATGTCTGCCCCGCCATAGCTATGGCCGCCGCCGAAATCGGGATTGTCTCCGTCGATCAGTACATCACGAACGGTTACGTCAGGGGCTTGCACCCAGATGAGCGCGCCATTGTGATTCGAGCTGAAGTCGGGGATGTTTTCGCTTGGCTGAATCACGACACCCGGCTCGCCCGCGAGGGTCATGGATTTAGTCACCGTCATCAACTCGCGGTACGTTCCTGCCGCTACATTGACCGTCCCGCCTAATGTCACCAGATCGACGCCTTCTTGAATCCGCCCGACTGCGCCGGTTTGTTCATTGTGCGGGCCTACCCACAATGCGGAGAAATTTCCCTGGAAGCCGGGTGTTGCCGGTGCAATATCGGCATCATTAGCCAGCCAGGGCGTGAAATCGATGCGCCCCACAAGCGTTGGTGAAATGACCTGCGCGAGGTCATCAACATCCGTATACCCCAGGTAATTGCCCGAAGCGTTGAGTGCATGCGCCACGTCTTTGTTGCCAAGTGGGGCGTGCAAGCTGGAAAAGGCATTGTTGAAGACCGTCGCCTGGCTGGCGTTGGCGCTGGTTGCTCCGGCGGTGTCGATGATCATTCCCACACCCGGATAGGGAGCGGCATTTGGGTTAGCCATCACGTTCGTACCATACACCACGCCATAGTTCACGTTGCTGATGTTGTTTTGCTGTACCAGCACGTTTTGGGGCGGGTTCGAAAGTGCTGAAGCGGTCGGGGCCACTTCGATCCCGTAGGCCCAACCGGCAGAGATAACGGTCTGAATGGTGTTCGCTGTAAGTGTCACGCCGTCCAGCACGCCTTGCGCCAGGATGCCAACTGCGCCCCCGTAGCTGCCACCCCCGCCCGGTGGATTTGCGACGTTGCGGATTGTGTTGGCGGTCACGGCGATATTGGCTATTGCGGGGAGACTGCCCCTGTACAGGTAAATTCCCTTCACCGTGCCGGTACCGTTTCCCGTGATGCCGTCGATGAGGTTATCAGAGATTGTGATGTTGCTGGCGTTGACCGTGATGGCTGCTGCATTGCCGATGACACCACCGGGGACGATGCGCAGTCGCCTGACGGCTGCTCCGGCCCCCGCGCCCGTGACGGTGATTCTTCCAGCGACGACGGCCGCGTCGGGCCCATCTGGCGCATTTGCGCCTTGCAAGGTGAGGGTCTTGTTGATGGTGACGTT
>DAOUAY010000129.1:0-6091 GCA_034432995.1 Anaerolineae bacterium
CTATTCGAAGAACTGGAACAAGCCTATCAGACGGCTCAGGCTGCGCTGGAAGCGGCCAACGATACCGGCGCGTTGGAAGCCTGGTATGCCGACACGTTGGGGCGCAAGGGCGCGATCACGTTGCAGGTGCGCGCCGTGGGGCAATTGCCTGCCGATGATCGCCCGACGTTTGGCAAGCGCGTCAACGAGATCAAGCAGGCGCTCGAAGCGGCGTATGCCGCACAGGCGCAGGCCGTCAAACACGCCGAGTTGACCCGGCAACTGGAGTCTGGCGCCATCGATGTGACGCTGCCAGGCCGTCCGGTGACACCCGGACACCTGCACCTGACCACGCAATCGCTGCGGCAGATCTACAGCATCTTCGGGCGCATGGGCTTCGAGGTCTACGAAGCGCCGGATGTGGAGCTGGAAAGCTACAACTTCGACCTGATCAACATCCCGGAGTACCACCCGGCCCGCGATATGTGGGACACGTTCTGGGTGCAGCAGGTCCGCAACAGTCCGACGCGCTTGCTCCTGCGCACGCACACCTCGCCGGGGCAGATGCGCGCGATGCGCGAGCGTTACCCGGAGCCAATCCGCGTGATTCTGCCGGGCAAGTGCTACCGCTACGAGCAGATCACCGCGCGCAGCGAACACCAGTTCTATCAGGTGGAAGGGCTGGCCGTGGGCAAGAACATCACGATGACCGATCTTGTCGGCACGCTGACGCAGTTCACCAATATGTTCTACGGGCCTGGGCACACGATGCGCGTGCGCAGCTCGTACTTCCCCTTCACGGAGCCGAGCATCGAGGTCGATATGGACTGCATTTTCTGCGGCGGGAAAGGTTGCCGGGTCTGCAAATACACCGGCTGGCTGGAGATCGCCGGCGCGGGGATGGTGCATCCCGTCGTGCTCAAAAACGGTGGCTACGATCCCGATGAGTGGAGCGGCTTCGCCTTCGGTCCCGGCGTCGAGCGGCCGGCGATGCTGAAATACAACGTGAATGATATTCGCTATTTCTATGGGAATGACTTGCGGTTCTTGCGGCAGTTTTAGTAAAGAGAAATGAGTAAAGAGAAATGAGTAAAGAGAAATGAGTAAAGAGAAATGAGTAAAGAGAAATGAGTGAGGAGAGAAGGCAGGTGGGTTGATGGAAGAGGAACAAGAGTATCAGGGACTTGACGACCTCATTGCTTGGCAAAAGGCGCGCGATTTAGTGAATTTTGTGCATCGGGAAGTTGCACCAGTGTTGCCACCTGAAGAGAAATGGGATCTCACTTCACAAATTCGCCGGGCGTCGAAAAGCGTAATGGCAAATATCGCAGAAGGACATGGCCGCTACTATTACCAGGAAACCATCCGTTTCTGCTATCTTGCTCGCGGCTCATTGATGGAAACCTACAGCCATCTTGTTACAGCTCGTGATTTGGGATATATTTCAGATGCACTGCTTACAGAAGGCAATGCTATTGTCCTTCATGCAAGACGAACATTGAATGGCTTCATCAACTATTTGGCGAAAAGTAAACGTGGCGGCAACCTCCCTGGCGGTAGATTGCGCGAGGTCTCACTTGACTATGAGATTGCACCATTACCTGACGATCAATAAACTCAGATTCATCACCCTTTACTCATTACTCATTTCTCTTTACTCATTAACTCATTACTCATTTCTCTTTACTCATTAACTCATTTCTCTTTACTCATTACCTGATCTATAAGGAGACGACAATGCGTATACCCTTGTCCTGGTTAAACGATTATGTCAGTGTCAAAGATATTCCTATTCAAGATCTGCGCTCGCGGCTGGATTTGGCCGGTCTCGAAGTTGAGGCGATTGAGGCGATTGGCTATCCTGAAGCGGAACTGCCCTGGGACCCCGACAAAGTCCTCACCGCCGAGGTGCTGACCGTGCGACCGCATCCCGATGCGGACCGGCTGGTGCTGGTCGAGGTGAACTACGGCGGTGCGGAAAACGAAATCGTCGTCACGGGCGCGCCGAGCTTGTACGAGCGCAAGGGCGAGAGTGGCCTGCACCTCAAGGTGGCTTTCGCCTGGGAGGGCGCGACGCTCTACGACGGTCACAAGGAAGGCTGGTCCAAGACGAAACTCAAGCCCACCAAAATCCGCGGCGTCCCTTCGCGGGCGATGGTGTGCTCCGAGAAGGAGTTGGGCCTCGCCGAAGAGCAGACGGACATCATCTACCTGCCCGACGATACACCGGTCGGTGTGCCGCTGGTGGAGATGTTGGGCGACTACGTCCTGGATTTCCAGATCAAGGGGCCGTTCGGGCATCTGCAATCCGTCTACGGCGTCGCCCGCGAGATGGCGGCGATCTTCCACCGCCCGCTCAAACGCACGCCCGTCGAGGCGGTGCAGCGGCTTGGATTGCGCGTGGTGGAACAGCCTGACTTCGCCTATCTCGAAATTGCTGACCCCGACTTGTGCCCGCGCTATACGGCGACGATGATTCGCGGCGTGCAGATAGGGCCGTCCCCGCTGTGGATGCAGATGCGACTGAGCCGCGCCGGGATGCGCCCGATCAACAACGTCGTGGACATCACCAACTACGTGATGTTGGAATTGGGCCAGCCGCTCCACGCCTTCGACTACGCCGACATACGCCCGCGCCCAGGTCAGGAACAGCCCGCCATTATCGTGCGCCGTGCGGTCCAGGGCGAGCAGATGGCGACCCTCGATGGCGAGCTGCGCACCTTCGACAGCGAGATGCTGCTCATCACCGACGGCGGCGGCCCGGTGGGCATCGGCGGGGTGATGGGTGGCCTGGACAGCGAAGTGAAGGACCACACCCAGGATATCCTGCTGGAAGCCGCGAACTTCAACTTCATCAACATCCGCCGCACCTGCCAGATGCTCAGGCTCGCTACCGAAGCTGGATCGCGCTTCGGCAAGCGCGTGGATGCGGAATTGGCGCTCGTGGCTGCGGCCCGCGCCGCCGAGTTGATGGCGGAGCTTGCGGGCGCGCGCGTCGATGCCGTTGCCGGCGATCTCTACCCCGGCAAGCCTGAACCGCGCATCATCCACTACAGCCCGGCGCTCGCCGATCGGGTGCTGGGCGTCGTCGTCCCGCCGGAAGACCAACTACGCATCCTGGCGTCGCTGGAATTCCACGTGGAAGTGACGGAGAGCCTGCCCATACCGGGCAATCCGGATCGGGGCGACGTGTGGCGTGTGACTGTGCCTTCCTATCGTCTGGACGTGAGCCTGCCGGTGGATCTGGTGGAGGAGATCGGGCGCATCTGGGGCTACGATCACTTCCCCGTGACGCTCATCGAGGAAGAACTGCCGCCCTTGCGCCGCAACGTCTCATTGGAAGAGGAGGATCACGTCCGCGATATCCTGGTGAGCCTGGGACTGGACGAGGTGATTATTTACTCGTTGATCGATCCAGGGGACGAATCGCGCCTGCACTCTGATCCACAGGCGGCGCTCGAGTTGCCAGGGGAGCGCGTGGTGTTGAAGAACTACCTCTCGCCGGAGCGTTCGCAGATGCGGCGCACGCTGTTATCTGGCGCGCTGCGGACCGCGTGGAGCAATCTGCGCTTCATGGAACGCATCGCTATCTTCGAGGTGGGGCACGTGTATTTCCAAATGCGCGAGCCAAATGAGGATACCGCCGATACCGGCGTGGACGAGCCGCGCCGCCTGTGTATCCTGCTCACCGGCCCGCGCCAGGGACGTTGGTACGCGCCGACGGACCGCGAGGCGATGGATTACTTCGATCTCAAGGGCATCGCTGAGGCGCTCTTGCGCTCGCTCGCGTTGGAGGATAAGGCGCAGTGGGGCAAGGGGCAGCATCCGGCGTATCATCCGGGACGCTGCGCCACCGTGACCGTGAACGAGCAACCGCTCGGCGTGGTGGGCGAACTGCATCCGCTGGTGCGCGAGGCGTTCGATCTGCCGGAACAGCCGGTTGTGCTACTGGAATGGGATCTGGATGTGCTGCTCGACGCCGCGCGCCAGGCCGACGCCGAGAAGAAGATCGGGACGATTTCCAACTATCCGCCGGTCTACGAAGACCTGGCTCTGGTGGTGGATGAGAGCTTGCCCGCCGCCGAGGTACAGCGCGCGATCCTGGACGCCGGCCGCCCGCTGGTGACGCAGGCGTTGCTGTTCGACGTGTATCGCGGCGAGCAGGTGGGCGCCGGCCGCAAGAGCCTGGCCTTCGCGCTCACGTACCAATCGCCGGGCAAGCCGCTGGACGAGCGCGACGTCGCCAAACTCCGCGAGCGCGTCATCAAACTGGTGCAGAAGCAACTCAACGCCACATTGCGCGGCGCGTGAGTTTTACAAGAATTCAAGCCACAGAGGACACAGAGTTCACAGAGAAAAGGCGTTGCGGACAACACACCCTCTGAGTGCTCTGTGTTCTCTGTGGCCGATTTGATAGGAGGTTTTCCATGCAAAAGCAAAGTCTTAACGAACAATGGCGTTTTCACTTTGGCGATCCACACGAATGGTGGGGGCACGTTGGCGATGTCTGCACCTGGCGTGTGGTGGATCTGCCCCACGACTGGAGCATCGAACTGGAGCGCGCGGCGGACAATCCGAGCGGCGCGTCCGGCGGCTTCTTCGAGATGGGGCGCGGCTGGTATCATAAGACGTTCGATGCGCCGGAGACGTGGCGCGGGAAGAAGGTGTTCGTCGAATTCGAGGGCGTCTATATGAACGCCGAGGTGTGGCTCAACGGGACGCTCTTGGGCCGCCACCCGTATGGGTACACCAGTTTCGTGTACGATCTCACGCCGTCCCTCGACGTGGGCGGGGAGAACGTGCTGCGCGTGATGGTGGATAACAGTCACCAGCGCAACAGCCGGTGGTATTCCGGCTCCGGCATCTACCGCCACGTGTGGCTGATGGTGGCCGATCCGGTTCACGTCGCCGCGTGGGGCGTCTACGCCACCACGCCGGAGGTGTCGCCGGAGAGGGCGCGGGTGCAGGTGGAGACGTCGGTAGTGAACGGGACGGCGCAAGCCTGCGACGCCGTCGTCCGCACGAGCGTCGTCGCGCCCGATGGCGCGGTGGTTGGCGCGGCCGAAACCGGGATGACGCTGGACCCCGGCAGCACGAGCGTCTGTCCGCAAAACATCGAGGTGGCGCACCCCAAGCTATGGTCGCCGGAGTCGCCGTCCTTGTACTGGCTGGAAACAGTGGTGATGTCTGGCGACCGCATCGTAGACACCGCCACGACGCCGTTTGGCATCCGCAGTCTGCGCTTCGACGCGCAGACGGGTTTCCTGCTCAACGGGCAGCCAACGCTGCTCAAGGGCGGCTGCGCGCATCACGATAACGGCGTGGTGGGCGCGGCGGCTTATCCCCGCTCGGAGGAGCGCAAGGTGGAAGTCCTCAAGGCCAGCGGCTTCAACGCGGTCCGCTGCGCGCACAATCCGCCCTCGCCGGCGTTCTTGGATGCCTGCGACCGGCTGGGGATGCTGGTGATCGACGAAGCCTTCGACTGCTGGCGCGTGGGCAAGAATCCCGGCGACTATCACGCCAGCTTCGACGACTGGTGGCAGCGCGATCTCGACAGTATGCTTTACCGCGACCGCAATCATCCGAGCGTCATCATGTGGAGCATCGGCAACGAAGTTCACGAGCGCGCTGGAGAATCCAACGGCGTGGCGCTGGCAAACATGCTGGCCGATCACGTCCGCGCGGCGGACCCGACCCGGCCTGTCACCGCCGCAATCAACGGCTCGCACAATGTCTGGCCCTGGGAACAGACCGACCCCGTGTTTGCGGCGTTGGATGTCGGCGGCTACAACTACCAGCACGGCCAGTACCGCCCCGACCACGAGCGCCGCCCGCAGCGGGTGATGTACGGGTCGGAGTCCACGGCGAAGGAAGCCTTCGAGCACTGGATGGACGTGCTGGATTTGCCCTACGTCATCGGCGATTTCGTCTGGACGTCGCTGGATTATCTGGGTGAGGCCGGGATTGGGCGAGTGTTCTTTGAGGGGGAACCGTTCACGTTCCTCGGGGGTTATCCCTGGAACCAGGCCAATTGCGGCGACTTGGATTTGTGCGGCTTCAAGCGCCCGCAGTCCTACTACCGCGACGTGCTGTGGGGGAGCGGCGAGCCGCT
>DAOUAY010000130.1:0-10602 GCA_034432995.1 Anaerolineae bacterium
TACGAGAGGCTCCACACGCGCTCGATGTGCCCGATGACCGCCAGCGCCCCACCCTGCGCCAGGCTCAACATCGCCTTGGGCAGCGCCGCCACGAAGGGCCGCTCGGCAATCACGTCACCTTTGTCCATATACGCCTGGCGGTAATAATCGTCGATCTTCGGCGTTCCCGCGCCGTAGCAGGCGAACAGGAAAGCAATGGTCCCCAACAGGTTCGAGTCCCCGTGCGCCGCCAGTACGTCGCCGGAGAGATAGTATTCGGGCACAACCTGTTTTTCATCGGGGCCTTGCCAATCGGCGCAGACCAGCGCGCCCTGGTACGCCTGCTGCTTCGCCAGGTCGTCGGGATCGAATTGCATCCCGTGACTGGCGGTGAACAGCAGCGCGGGCGCTTTGTCGCGGCTGAGTGTGTCCAATAATTTCGCGCGCGTCGTCTGTTCCGAGGGGATGACGGTGACGTTCCAATCAGGGAAGGTGGCTGCTTCAGCGCCGGAACGCGCTATCTCGATGCGCTTTTGCAGGCGCTCGGCGACGGGTTTGACGAGGTGCTGCGCGCTGAGCTTCGTGGCTTCGTCCTCTGGATTGAAGACCGGGAAAAAGACGACATCGGGCGCAAGCTGAAAATCGGCCTGCTCCGCCGCTACGACGCTGCGGGCGTAGGCGCGATAGCCCTCGATGTCGTCGAAATCGATGCGTCCGACGGCATACTGCACGTCCAGCCCGTACTGGAACTCGAAGGGGATTTCCTCCGGGCTGCCGACGAGCAGCAGATAGTAGGGCACGCCGGTCTCTTTAGGGTTGGCAGGCTGCGCAGGCTCCGTCCCATACCGGCGCAGGAACGCGCGCGCATCCTCGCGGGGACGATAACCCGCGCCGCCGGTGTAGACTTTGTACAGCGGTCCGGCCTGCCGCTCCCGCAACGCCAGCAAGGGATGCAACGCCGTCCGAATCGCCGCCAACCGCTCCGCCGGCATCGTCGCCGGGAAGATGACGCCCCACCCGGCCTGGTCAAGCTTGAGCGGATCGGCCCAAGGGACAAGCCCGCGTGTACCGGTCGCCTGAACCAGGACATCCAGCCAGGCTTTCAACGCCACGAGCAAGGCGCCCCAATCCACCTGCGCCATACTCCCGGCCTGCACGATTGGCGACAGATTGCGTTCCAAGATATCGATGAGCGTGGGCCATGCCATCGCCTTCCATAGCCGTGGCGTGGGATCAAGATCGTGAATCAGGTTTGTGTGCCAATCGCTGCCGGTGTCGGGTAATGCCTGCAACCGCGTCACCAGTTGCCTGATCGAGTCCGTGACGATGCTGCTGCTCTCGCGCAACGCCCGGAGCGACTCGATCGGCAACTCGCGGAGTTGTTGGCACAGCTTTGCCAGCCATACCGCGCGCGCCGCAGGCGTGGACTCCAACACCAGCGCCTGCGCTGGGCTGAGGAAGTCCCTGGTGATCGCCAGCCCCTCGTGCTGCACCCGCTGGTTGAGGCTCTGCCGGTAATTGCCGGCCTCGTCGGCCTTCTGCGGCAGGAGCAATTCCCGCAACTCCTGGTTCCCCAGACCCTTGCGGAGAAACGCCCGGATGATCTTTTCGACCTCTTGCGACGTGTCCACTTCCAATTTGCGCGCCAACTCCTGGACATTGCCCTCGCCGGCAGCGCCAGGGCCTAGAATCGTCGTCAGCAAATGCCGCGCCAACGCTTCGATCCACGCTTCACGCGAAAGGCTTTGTCCTTCCAGACACGCCAGGCTTTGCGCGGTGAGAAAGTTCACGATCTCCACAACTTTGTCCGTATTCTTCAGCGCCTGCTCAAGTTGCGTGGCGAGCGTCTTCTCCCGCTTCCGATCGGCCCAGATGTGATCGGCCAATTCCTGGGCCGTCTTGGGCGGCAGGCCATAGCTGCCGTCCGGTTTGAGGCCGTTGAAATACAACCTGTCCGCTGTCTCGCTCATTGCTGTTCCTCCACACTCGTAACCTGCTCTTCCGGAACGCCTTCGACGTACACTTTCGTCAAGGCCCACACGTCCTCGAAGGGAACCAGATAGCGGCGAATGGTGCGATCCCACGAACCGCTGGCGAGATATGTGCCGTCCGGGCTGAAGGAGACGCTCCACACGAGATCGGTGTGCCCGCCCAACTCGGCGACGAGGACAGGCGCGCGGTTGGGGAAATCCGTGAGCTGCCAAATCCGCACCCGTCCATCCCGCGCGCCGGTCGCCAGGTAGCCGTTCCCATCGGCGTAGTTGGGACTGAACGCCACGCTGTATACGAACACGTCATTGGGATGATGCAACGGCGTTTTCAGCGCCGTCGTCAGCGTCTCGGTGCTATAGATGCGCGCCGTGCCATCCCACGCAGCGGAGGCCAGGTAGCGACTATCGGGACTGAACGCCAGGCCCCACATGTAGTTCCCGGTGTGATCGGTGAACGTGACAACCGGCGTCGCCTGTATGGGAGTCCCCGCCGCGGGCGGAGCAACGCGCCACAGCACGAGACTGGCTCCGTAGGAAGACGAGGTGTATCCGGTCGCAATCCAACGCCCATCCCGGCTGTAGGCCACACTGTAAATCCACCCAGGGAGTTTCCGCCACGGAAGGGTCAATTCGGTCTCGGCGCTCCACGTGGCCGTGTTCCAGAGGATACCCTTGTGATCGTCGCCGCCGGTCACCAGATAGCGCCCATCGCCGCTGAACTCGGCATCTTCGACGTCGGCGGTGTGCCCGCTCAACACGGCGATTGGCGTCGCTGAGGTTTGATCCCACACGTAGGCGTTGTTGTCCTCCGCACACGAAACCAGATATTGCCCGTCGGGGCTGTAGGCGAGATTCCAGATCGTCCCGCCGGTCGGCCCCAGCGTGCGCACCGTTACGCCGGTCCGCACATCCCAGATGCGCACGACGCCCGCGCCGTCGCCGGAGGCCAAATGGACGCCGTCAGGGCTGTACGCCACACCCCGCACGCGCGCCGTGTGTCCGCTGAGCGTCGTCAATCTTTGTTGGGCGACGAAACCCTGGTTCCACACACGCAGCGCGTGATCCTGCGTTCCGGCGACCAAAAAGCGATTATCCGGGCTGAAGGCCACCGCGGTCACCACGTTCCGAGGGCCGGAGAGCAGCGTGAGCAGAGCGTTGGGATTGCGCGCCATCACGTCCCACACCCGCACCGTCAAATCGCGCGAGCCGGAGATGAGATAGCGCCCATCGGCGCTGAAGGCGATACTGTCTACCCCGGAGGTATGCCCGGCGAGGGTGAGCAGCGCCTCTCCGGTGCGTGGGTTCCAGATGCGGATCGTCTTGTCTGCCGAAGCGGAGGCCAGGATATTCTCGGCGGGGCTGTAGGCGACGGCATTCACTGCGGCGGTATGACCTCTCAACGTGAGCGCCAGGTTGGCAGACACGCTGCCGGGCGCAGCGGGGGTGGTCGCTACTCCATAGCGCAGCGCCCAGATGTACACCGCGCCGTCGAAGGAGCCGCCCGCCAGATGATACGGTTCGTTGATCGCGCGCGCGATGTTACGCAAAGGCCGGGGGTCGAAGGCGACGCCTCTCACCCGCGCGGTCGGTTCGGTGAGCGTGAGCACGGCGGACGCCAATACCGTGTCGCCGCGCGTCGCCAGTTGCCACACGCGGACGATGCCATCCGTCATCCCGCCGGAATAGTCGCGCCACGCCCTATCGTAGTCGCCGCCGGTCGCCAGATAGTAGCCGTCCGCGCTGAAGGCGACGGCATAGATGTCGTCGAACACGCCACTGGGTGTTGGGACTTCGAGCCAGTTCAGCTCCTGCCCGCTGTTCGCATCGAACAACCCCACGGTGCCGACCTTCGCCTTGGTGTCATCCCCACCTGCTGCCAGGATGCGCCCGTCAGGGCTGAGCGCCAGCGACCAGGTCGCGCCGCGCGTCTCGTAGGCAGTCGCCTCGACTAACCGGTTGCCCTGCTGCGCCCACACCTGAACCTGACCCACATCGTTACCCACGTAGAGACGGCGACCATCGGCGCTGTAAACGACGCTGTATGGATTGCCGGGCAACTCCTCGATCATCTGCGCGGGATAGAAATCCACCAGCGCCTGCCGCAGCGCGCTCTGCGCCCGCAAGGTCTCGATCTCGCCGAGCAGAGAACGCCACAACGGCGTCGAAGCGTCGCGGTAGGTGGGATCGCCGAGCAGCACGCCCTTGCGCGCCTGAAGGATGCTGTTGATCTGATCGTTTTCCATCGAATAGGCCAGCGCGTCCGCCGCCGCCTCGCGGGAACGGGCCACCATGCGATTGCGTTCCGCGCTCCACGCCAGGAAGGTAATCAGCGCCAGAACGACGACGCCGAGCGCTGCCGCTATGATCTGCAAATTCCGCCGCCGCCGGAACGTCTGCTGCGCCAGCCGGCTGGCCTGCACGAACTCGCGCTCGTAAGGTTCGGCGTCGAGAGGATGCGCCTCCACCCACTGCGAGGCCTCATCCAGCGCCGCGCCGCTGAAGAGCAGGCCAGCTTCTTTCGTCGTCTGCCAGCTTTTCGCCGTGATGCGCAGCGGCGTCTGACGCTTGGCCTCCCACCCCCGGTTGGAACTGAGGATCGGCGCGATCAACCGGTCGTGGGATAGTTCGTACCAGCGCGCGCCCGCTCGCACCTCCGAGCGGATGATGTAGTTGCGGCTGAGCACATCCACGGCGGCGTTGGGCAGCGTGCCGGTGGTCTCCGGGCCGCGCAACACCAGGCCGCGCGTCTGCATCGGCGTGATCAGCTCGTTGCCGAACCAGCGCCGCACCTGCTTCTGGCTGACGCCGGTTTGCTCCTGCGCCGCATCCAACGCGCTGCGGTAGAAGTCGATCAGCGCCCGGTCGATGTGCCCGTGCTCTTCGACTTCGGCCCATTGAATCGCTTTATCCTCTTGCTCCGGCAGGTTCTCCCACAGACGGCTGCACACCACCTGCAACTGCACCGGCTCCACGAACGGGCCGATCGTGGTGGCCTCCGTGCTTTCGTCGTCCGGCCTGCGCTGCACGCGGATACGGCGGAGGTCGTCCACCAACCGCTCGGCCACGCCCTCGTCGAAGCGAATGTCCTGGGATAGCGCGGGTTGGACAATCGCCTCCAGCGCGCCCTCCGGGCCGAGCAACTCCATGCGAAAGCGTGCGCGCAGCCGCTTGGGGAACAGCGCCACGTAGGGATCGAGTTCCGCCAGGTAATCCTCGCGCATCGCAAAGAGAACGCCCATACCGGGCAAAGCCTCCAGCGCGTCGCGCACCTGGATGAAGAAGCCCTCGGCGTCTTGCCAGCGGTCGCGGTGCGTGGTAAACAATTCCTCGAATTGATCGACGATGAGCAGGAACGGCGCATCGCCTTCACTTTCGGCATCGGGACGTTGGTAGAGCGCCTGCAGGAACGAGGTCAGCGTGTGGCCGCGCAAACGCTGCGGCGTCACATTCTCGCCCGCCAGCGACATCAGCACGCTGCACACGAAGGCGTTGCCCACGGTCTCCTGCCCAACGCCGGGCGGCGGATCGCTGCTAACGCGCGCGACGGGCAACACGCGGAAGCCTTCTTTTTCCAATGCCGGGATCACCTGCGCGTTGAGCAGCGAGGTCTTGCCCGCGCCGGATTTGGCGTAGAAAAGGACGGTGCGCTCCGCCAGCAACAGCGCGAGCAGGTCGCGCGCCTCGCGGTTGCGACCGTAGAATTTGCCTTGATCCGCGCGTTCGTAAGGGCGCGGGCCGACGTAAGGATTGTTCTTCACCGGTTCGCCGCCTCCCAATATTCGCGCAACTCCGCAATGAATTGCAAAATCGTCCCCACGTACACGTTGATCTCGTTCCCGCCAAAGTAGCTACGCATGAATTCGTGGACGGCGGGCAGATCGTCGTCCAGCACATCGTCCGGCTCGAGCTGCACGCCGACGTGTTTGAAGCGGCGGCGCTGTTGTTGCGGCGCGATCAAGCCGCGCAGCAGCACGCGGAAGCCCCAGTCGGTCTGCCGGTAGCCGAGGAACATCAACGAGCTGTTCGCCAGCGCCGCCCAGATGCAGGGGTGGATGCGCTTCATATCCGCGGCGATGTTGGTGGTGAATTCCATGTGGGCGTCCTCGGTGAGCACGATCGAGGCGACTTCCTCTTCGTTGCCGAACAGGTGGTAGACCAGCGGGCGCTCCGGCGTCGGCGTGTAGTTGGGGTCGTCGTCGAAGATCGAGGGCAGCCCTTCGAGCGCATCGTTCCAGCGGCAAATCTCGCGCACGGGCTGTTTGCCTTGCGCTTTGAGCGCCTCGGTCATAAAGTTGTCCGGGTTGGTGGTCAAATAGAGGGGCAGATTCAGGCTCGCCAGCGTCGCGTGAACGTCGTTGGGACTGCCGGCGGTCAAGGTCTGCCAGCCGATCATGCGAACCAGTTCCGTCAGGCCGTCGTAGCGCAGTCCGGCGCGCAGTGGTTCCGGGACGCGCTGCTCGACCATTTTCTGCATCGCTTCCAACAGCTCGAGGCGCGGGAAATCCTCGCCCTGGCTGACCGCCAGATATTGCGCCAGGCCGACCGGGTTGGTCTTGTCCGCAAAGGGATAGCCATACTCGGCGGCCCAGGCGCGGGCGATGTCGGTGGGATCGGGCAGCCATTGCGCCCGCGCGCGCGGCCCGATAATGGGCGTGCATTTGCCGGTCTGGATGTACTTGATCAGCCCGGTCCAGAAGATGCGGGGATTGCGGTCGCCGAGCATTTCGCCGCGCGCGTCGGCCTCCGCGCCCCACAGTTGGCCGGATTCCAGCCGGGTGAGCAGCACCGGCACGGCGGCGTCGGGTCTCCCGGCGGTCAAGAGCGTGCTGCGCGCTTCGTTGAGGGCGCGATCCACCTGCCCGTGCTGCGCGAGCCGCCCGTAGAATACGCTATTCAGCTTGCGCGCCGACTCGATGCTGACGAAGTCCTGCATCGCCACGACGGCGGGGACGCCCACGGCCACGAGCTTCGGTCCCAGGCCCAGAAAAGCGTCGGCGGTGCTGCGGACGGCGCTCTGGCAGGCCGCCAGGAACACCAATTGCGGGCGCGTGTCCTGCCGGGCCAACATCGAAACCAGCGCGTCGTCGGTGACGGGGACGGCGTGGCCCGCGTCGTCTTGCATGTAGAGCACAGCCTGTTCGCGGCGCGCGTTGTACGCCCCGTGGCCCACAAAATGTAGCACTGTATAGCCCGCGCGCAGCGTCGCTTCCAGCCGTTCCAGCGTGATCGGCGGTTCGAGGTAAGTCACATCGAGCGTGTAACCGTCGGCGCCCGCGCTGCTCGCCACGGTATCCAATGTCGCGCGCTCCTGCGTCACGTCGAGCGCCGGCAGGCCGTATGCCGCTTCGAGATCATCGGGGTTGGCAATCGCCGCCAGGACACGAATGGTGCGGCCTTCCAACGCGCCGCGCCAGGGCAACTTCACCGGCAAGAAGCGAGAGAAGGGCGTGTCGGCGCTGGCGGAGAGGACCTTGCCCTCGTCTTGCAGCAGTTCCCACGGCAAGGTGTGCAATTCCGCCGCGCCCGCGTCGATCCACAGGCGGATGCGGCGCTGCGGAGCCTGCCCGCGCGCTTCGATCCACGCCTCGCGCACGGCGGCATCGGCCAGGAGCAGCTCGCGCAGCGCCAGCCCGTCGGCAGCGGGATCACCGCCGGATGTCCAATCAGCCACGTCCGCCGCGAGATAGCCGCGCGGGAAGACCTGGTGGCGTCCCAGGGTAATTTCGACCGGATAACCTGCATCCTGCCGAGGGAAAATGCGCAACTCAAGATCAGTATCCAATGTGCTTTTCTACCCAGACACGAGCATTCTGCATCATTTCCAGCACCGTAGACACATCCAGTATTGTGGGTTATAAGACGGCATAGAGCGTTCTCCCTTCCCGCAGCGCCCAGTAAATGGGGCTAGTGCACCAGTCTTTACGTTCCTCTATTTTCGTTTCCGAATAGACAAGCACATCGACGCCCACACCGAGGTTGCCCACAGCCTGCCGCAGGCGAATCATCTCTTGATATTCGTTCTCCACCTGCGGTTTGATCACCATCAGGTCTACATCAGAGCCTGCATCGGCATCCCCGCGCCCATAAGAACCAAAGAGAATGACGCGGCTAGGCTGTGCAACAGCAACGATGCGTTCTACAGCTTGCTGTAGCACTTCTTCGTCGAGCATCATTCCACCTCCATTCGATTCACTATAACAGCTCTACATTTCCAAAGAATTGCGGATAGCCTGCTCCAACAATCACATAAACCGAGGCGACAACGCACCGATTTTTGTCGCCAATCGCTGTCTATCCATAGCCCGAATCTGTTCCGTAAGCGCTTTCGAAGATCGCAACATCGGCAACAGGGAAATCGGCCAACAACGCCAGTTCCTCAGCCTCTTCTTCAGGCGCGCGCGCCGCGTAGTAGGCAGCGTAAGCTTGTCGCCATCGTGATTGTTCCAACTCTTGCGCATACTTTTCTAACAGAAAAGTAATCAGTTCTCGAGCACTACTGACGGTTTGCAAGTCCGCCCGTTTGAGCAAAACGGCGGGTAACTCGACTTGAACCATAGGCATGGTGAATTTTGTTTCCATTTCACAACCTCCACCCCAAGTATAAGCGACGACACATCACACGTCAAGCAAATCCCGCCAGCACCACCACCGACCGCGGCATCACCGTATACCGCCCGTCCTCGACCGGCGGCGCGACGTCCGGTGTGCGGAAGTCATCCGGCGTGGGCAGGTTGGTGTCGATGATGCGCCGCCAGTGCCGGCCGTCGCGCGGCGCCGGCAGCGTGAAGGTAAGCGGTTCCCAGTAGGCGTTGAGCATCACGTGCAGGTGCTCGTGTTTGCCCGGGTGGTACAACTCGAAGGCCAGGCTGTGCGAGTTTTGCGCCCAATCCGGCGCGTACAACTGCACGCCGTGCCACGCAATCGACGGCGCTTTGCCGCCGGCGTTCTCCGTCATGAACTGCTCTTCACGCAGAATCGCCAGATGCTGCGTAAAGGCGATCACGTTCTGCGCAAAGCGCAACACCTCGGCGTGCTGTTCCAGTCCGCGCCAATCGAACCAACTGATCTCGTTATCCTGGGAATAGGCGTTGTTGTTGCCGCGCTGCGTCCGCCGCACCTCGTCGCCCATCGACACCATCGGCGTCCCCTGCGAAACGAACAGAATGGTGATGAGGTTCTTGATCTGTCGCAGCCGCAGCGCCTGGACCTCTGGATCGAAAGACGGGCCTTCGACGCCGCAGTTCCAACTGTAGTTGGCATTGGCCCCATCCAGGTCGTATTCGAGGTTCGCGCCGTTGTGCTTCTTGTTGTAGGAGACCAGGTCGTTGAGCGTGAACCCGTCGTGGCAGGTGACGAAGTTGATGCTGCGGTTCGGCTCGCGGTCTTGCTGCGGGAAGAGGTCGGGGCTGCCGGCGATGCGCGCGGCCAGCCGCTCCACCGTTCCATCGTCGCCCTTGACGAAACGCCGCACGTCGTCGCGGAACTGCCCGTTCCACTCCGCCCAACGGTGGCCGATGAACGAGCCGAGCTGGTACAAGCCCGCCGCGTCCCACGCCTCGGCGATGATCTTCGTGCCCGCGAGCACCGGGTCGGACTCGATCTCCCACAGAATCGGCGGGTCTTCGAGCAACCGCCCGCGCTTGTCGCGCGCCATCACCGAGGCCAGATCGAAGCGGAAGCCATCCACGTGCATCTCGGCCACCCAGTAACGCAGGCAGTCGATGATCATCCGGCGCACGATCGAGTTGTTGGCGTTGATCGCATTACCCGTGCCGCTGTAATCGGCGTAACGCGCCTGGTTCTCCTGGAGCAGGTAATAGGCGCGGTTCTCCAACCCGCGGAACGACAACGTCGGCCCGGTGTGGTCGTTCTCGGCGGTGTGGTTGAAGACGACGTCCAGGATCACCTCGATGTTCGCCTTGTGCAACGCCTTGACCATATCGCGGAAAGCATCCACCGGCCCGGCCGGATCGGGACAATGGCAATATCCGCGATGCGGCGCGAAAAACGAGATCGGACTGTAGCCCCAGTAGTTGCTCAAGCCCCTGGGCGCATCCTGCGGATCGAATTGCTGTACCGGCAGCAGTTCCACAGCGGTGACGCCGAGTGATTGCAGGTAGGGGATTTTCTCGATCACCCCGGCATACGTCCCGCGCTTCTCCGGCGCGACGCCCGAACTGGGATGTTTGGTGAACCCGCCCACGTGCATCTCGTAGATGACGGTGCTCGAATAGAAATGCGCCAGCGGCCAGTCGCCCTCCCAATCGTAGGCGCGCGTGTCGACGACAACGCTCTTCAGCGCGTGCGCGGCATTGTCGCCGCGCCGTTTGGCCGCTTCACGGTCGTAGTGCGCGCCCATCGCCACCGCGCGCGTGTATGGATCGAGCAGCACCTTCGTCCCGTCGAAACGCAGCCCCTCCTCCGGCACAAACGGACCGTGGACGCGATAGCCGTACAACTGCCCGGCCTCAATCCCACGCACGAAAGCGTGCCAGTAGTAGAACGTGCGGTTCTTCTGGGGATCGAGGTGAATGACGTGGGCAGGCCGGGCCGCATCCACGTCATCGAAGAGCAACAACTCCACCGCATCGCAGTTCTTGGAGAAGACGGAGAAATTCACCCCCCACGGGTA
>DAOUAY010000131.1:0-3506 GCA_034432995.1 Anaerolineae bacterium
GGACAAAAGCCACAAAACCGATATGATCGTGCTAGTTGCTAGTTGCTAGTTGCTAGTTGCGAGTTGCTAGTTGCGAGTTGCTAGTTGCTAGTTGCGAGTGGCGAGTGGCGAGAAATGGGTAATACGGCCTAAACCCTTAACCCTTAACCCTTAACTCTTAACTCTCAACCCTTAACTCATTTCCAATTTCTCAATGAGGTGACTATGAAAATCGTCGTAACAGGTGGAGCGGGTTTTATCGGATCGCACGTCGTCGATGCTTACGTCGCGGCGGGGCACGAGGTGATCATCATCGACAGTTTGTGGGAAGAGGGCGGGGGATGCCGGAAGAATATCAATCCCCAGGCGCGTTTCTATCAACTGGATATTCGCAGCGCCGAAGCGGCAGACTTGATTCGCGGCGAGAAGCCGGAGATACTCAACCACCACGCCGCGCAGCACTCGGTCAAGATTTCGACCGACAAGCCCAAGCTGGACGCGGATGTCAACGTGGGCGGCTTGATCAACTTGCTTGAGGCATGTGTGGAGGCGGGTACGCGCAAGGTCATCTTCGCGGGCAGTGGCGCGAGTTACGGGACGGCGGAGCATTTGCCGATCGATGAGCAAACCCCGCAGTGGCCGCAATCACCCTACGGCATCACGAAAATGGTCACGGAACATTATCTGCGTTACTACCAGCAGACGAAGGGCCTGGACTACACGATTTTCCGTTATGGCAACGTTTTTGGGCCGCGCCAGGACCCCAACGGCGAGGCCGGCGTGATCGCCATCTTCGCCAACCGCATCCTCAAGCATATGGACGTGCGCATCGATTGGGACGGCGAGCAGCAGAAGGACTACGTCTACGTGGGCGATGTGGCGGCGGCGAACCTGCTGGCACTCTCCGCGGGTGACAATGACGTCTTCTGTATCGCCAGCGGCGGCGGGACGTCGGTCAACGAGCTATACCGGCAGTTGTGCGACATTATCGGCTTCGCTGCACCGGTCGTCAAAGCGCCGATGCGGCCTGGTGACATCTATCTATCGTACTTCGATTGTACGAAGGCGCAGCGCGTGTTAGGCTGGCGACCTCAGACCGGGTTGCGTGAAGGGTTGCAGGCTGTGGTCGATGCATTGAGGTAAACGATGAAAAAGTGGACGATATTTCTGTGCTTTTGGTTGCTCGCACTCGCGTTGTTTTTGACGGCCTGCCGTCCGGCTGCGACGCCGGATCGCGCCGAGACACAGCCCCCGCCGACCTCGCCAGCAGTGGATGACACACAGCCTACGGCGACGCGACCAACCGTCACGCCCACGGCGGTCCCTTCTCCGACGCCGACGTTGCAACCCACGCTCGCGCCACCCGCCGACCCGCTCGATCGCTTCGCGCAGGGGCAACGGCTGGGACGCGGCGTCAACCTCGGCAACGCGCTCGAAGCTCCCCGTGAAGGTGAGTGGGGGATGGTGCTGCAAGAGGAGTATTTCCGCCTTATCGCCGACGCGGGTTTCGACACGATCCGCGTGCCCATCCGCTGGTCGACGCACGCTCTGGAGGAGCCGCCCTACACCGTGGACGAGAGCTTCTTCCAGCGGGTGGATTGGGTGATCGAGAACGGGTTGAAGAATGACCTGAACGTCGTTCTCAATATGCACCACTACGAGGAAATCTTCCAGAGGCCCGACGCGCACGCGGAGCGCTTTATCGCTATCTGGGAGCAGATTGCGACCCGTTACAAAGACAAGCCAGACAACGTCTACTTCGAGCCGCTCAACGAGCCGCACGCTGGTCTCACTCGAGACAAGTGGGAGCGCCTCCTCAGTGATACAATCCTGGCGATCCGCCGCATCGACAACCGGCACACGCTGATCGTCACCGGAGCGGATTGGGGCGGCTACCGCGGCCTGGCAAATCTGCGCCTGCTCGAGGGTGAAGAGAACTACGTCTGTACCTTTCACTTCTATGATCCGATGCTGTTCACCCATCAGGGCGCAACATGGTCAGGCCCTGGCTATCAGACGCTCGGTGTGACGTGGCCCGGCCCGCCGGCGACGCCCGTTGCGATAGATCCAGAGGCGGCCAAGACGGGATCGACGCTCACGTGGTTGAGGCAGTACAACACGCTCCCCGTTGAGACCAATCCCGCCGGCTACAAAATGATCCGTGATGCGTTCGACAGGGCCGCTCAGGTAGGCGAAAAGTTGGACTGCGTGCTGTGGCTGGGTGAGTTCGGCGCGTTCGAAAAGGCCGACATGCAATCGCGCATCAACTGGACGACCTTCGTGCGTGAAGAGGCGGAAGCGCGCGGCATGTCCTGGGCGTACTGGGAGTTCGGTTCGGGCTTCGGCGTGTACGACCGCGCGGCAGGGCGGTGGCACGAGGGATTGCTCAAGGCGTTGATTCCTGAGAGGTAAATAGCGTGGGGATGCAATTTGAGTGGGACCTTGATTAAGCGCGGACCAATCAACGTAAACATCGCGTGACCTTTGACGAAGCTGCAACTGTGTTTGCGGATGTTTTGGGCGTGACAGCGCCAGACCTCGATCATTCAGTGAACGAAGAACGCTATATCACATGGGGGTGTCGCAACACCGGCGTTTGCTTATTGTGGCGCATACAGAGCGCGGCAATCGGATTCGAATTATCAGCGCACGCGAGTTAACGCCAATGGAGAAAAGAGATTCTGAACAGGGAAATTTTGGAAATTGAAGATGACCTGCGCTCAGAGTACAATCTGCCTCAATTACTCAAGGATGGCGTGCGTGGCAAATATGCCACACAATATCAGGAAGGCGTCAATCTGGTTTTGTTGGCGCCAGATGTAGCTGCGGCCTTTACCAGCGCAGAAGCAGTGAATGAGGCGCTGCGATTAGTAATGCGCCTTGCCCAGTTACCTGTATTGAAAAAGCCAAGCCTGCCTTATAGAAAGAGCAGAGATATTGCCACTGGATGATGCGTTTCACCAAGATTGGTGGTGAAGAATATTCCAGCATGGAGGTCAATCAATGAACGCCATTGCACGGCAAAAACAAAATTCTAGCAAAACACTGACGCGCCGCGAGTTCTTGCAGGTCGCTGGCCTTACCGCGGGCGCGTTACTCGTCGGCTGTGCCCCGAAGCCGACACCGTCCGCGCCGCAGACTGTCGCGCCTGCCGCGCCAACCGCCGCGCCCAGCGCGCACAAGGCGCAGGTCGCCATCGCGCAAGCCCAGACTTACGACCCTAAAGTGCTGTACGACAAAATCCGCGATATGCTCGACAGTCTGGGCGGATTGGGCGACATCGTCCGGCCCGGCGCGCGCGTGGCGATCAAGACCAACCTGACCGGCGGCGCGTATTGGGAGGGCAAGACCCAGGGGCTTCCCGGCACTGAAACCTTTGTCACACACCCTGAGGTGGTAAGAGCGTTGGGCAAGCTCGTGCTCGACGCGGGCGCGAAGGAGCTGTACATCGTGGAGGCGGTCTACGAGTGGGAGTCCTACACGGTCTGGGGCTACGACGATGTGGCGAAGGAACTGGGCGCGACGTT
>DAOUAY010000132.1:0-2319 GCA_034432995.1 Anaerolineae bacterium
ACTCATCTATTAGGTTACCACCTGTCGCGCAGATTGTCAATTATCGTTGTGTTTGTAGAACACTTGTTCCTATTCGCGCGGGGAAAATGTGTTATAATAACCGGTTGCACTAAGCATCACAGTGGGGGCGGGTATGACGAGCGAAAACCTGATCGTGCGCGGCGCGCGCGAACACAATCTGAAGAATATCACGGTGGAGATTCCCAAGAATAACCTGGTGGTCATCACCGGGCTGTCGGGGTCGGGAAAGTCGTCCCTGGCGTTCGACACGATCTTCGCCGAGGGCCAGCGCCGGTACATCGAGTCGCTGAGCGCCTACGCGCGGCAGTTCCTCGGCCAGATGAGCAAGCCGGATGTGGATTCGATCGAGGGCTTGAGTCCGGCGATTGCCATCGACCAGAAGGGCGTCTCGCACAATCCCCGTTCGACCGTGGGCACCGTCACGGAGATTTACGACTACTTGCGCTTGCTCTACGCCCGCATCGGCATCCCCCACTGCCCGGACTGCGGGCGCCCGGTGACCCGGCAAAGCGCCCAGGAGATCGTGGACGCGATCCTCGCTATGCCGGCACAGACGCGCTTGCAGGTGCTCGCGCCGCTCGTGCGCGGGCGCAAGGGACACCACCGGCCCACCTTCGAGGAAGCGCGCAAGCTCGGTTTCGTCCGCGCGCGCGTCGATGGGACGGTCTACGAGCTGGAAGAAGTCCCGGAACTGGATCGCTACAAGCTGCACGACGTCGAAGCGGTGGTGGATCGCCTGGTCGTCCCTGCGGATGCCGAAATTGAGACCTCCACCTACCGCGATTTCGTCAGCCGGGTGACCGACTCTGTGGAGACCTCGCTGCGACTTGGCGAGGGGATCTTGATCGTTGAGGTCGTGCGGGCCTCACAGCCGGATGTTCAACCCGAAGGTGACGTGCTTTTTTCGGAGAAGCTGGCGTGCGCGAACTGCGGTCGCAGTCTGCCGGAAATCGAGCCGCGCACGTTCTCGTTCAACAGCCCGCACGGCGCGTGTCCCACGTGCCAGGGCCTCGGCTACAAGCTCGAACTGGACCCCGGTTTGATCGTGCCCAATCCCACCAAATCGCTGTCCGAAGGCGCGATCATCTCCGGCGTGGCCGAGGAAAAGGGGAGCTA
This sequence comes from Anaerolineae bacterium, assembly GCA_034432995.1. Taxonomy (GTDB): domain Bacteria; phylum Chloroflexota; class Anaerolineae; order B4-G1; family SLSP01; genus DSWT01. The sequence continues at coordinate 1,138 of DAOUAY010000132.1, forward strand.
CAGTTGGAAGGTGATGGAAAGTGTGATGGAGCACTACGGCATCGCGCCGAACAAACCGTGGTCGGCGTTGACCGAGGCGCAGCAGCGCATCATCCTCTACGGGACGGGCGCGGAAGCAGTGCCGGTCTACTACGAAGGGCCGAGCGGCGTGTGGGCCGGGGCGCGCAAGTACGAGGGCGTGATCCCTGCCTTACAGCGCCGCTACGACGAATCCAGCTCGGACTTTGTCCGCGAAAAGATCGAAGAGGTGATGAGCCAGACGCCGTGCTCCACCTGCCAGGGCACGCGCTTGAGCGACATCGCGCGGGCGGTCACGGTGCTGGAGTTGCCGATCCACAAGATCGCGAGTTGGCCCGTGGTGAAGCTGCAGGCGTGGGTGGCCGACCTGCTCGCCGGCAAACGCCTGACGCCGAAGGCTTACGCGATTGCCGAGCGCGCGCTGAAAGAGATCGACAACCGTTTGACGTTCCTGGTGAACGTCGGCCTGGACTACCTCAGCCTCAACCGCATGGCGGCGACGCTTTCCGGCGGCGAGGCGCAGCGCATCCGCCTGGCAACCCAGGTGGGATCGCGGCTGACCGGCGTGCTCTATGTGCTGGACGAGCCGAGCATCGGCTTGCACCAGCGCGACACGGCCCGGTTGATCGACACGCTCAAGGAGATGCGCGACCTGGGCAACACCGTCCTCGTCGTCGAACACGACGATGAGACGATCCGCGCCGCCGATTGGATCGTGGACCTGGGGCCGGGCGCGGGTGAACACGGCGGCGAGGTCGTCGCCGAAGGACCGCTGGATGCGATTCTGGCGCATCCCACGTCGCACACGGGCGCCTATCTCTCCGGGCGCAAGTGCGTTCCTGTTCCGCCGCAGCGCCGGCAGGGCAATGGCAAGGCGCTGTGGGTGCGCGGGGCGCGGCAGCACAACCTCAAAAACCTCGACGTGCGCTTTCCGCTCGGATTGTTCACGTGCGTGACCGGCGTTTCGGGGTCGGGCAAGAGCAGCCTGGTGGTGGAGACGCTTTACGCCAATCTGCTGCAACGCATCAATGGGTCGCGTATCATCGCCGGCGACTGCGATACGGTGGAAGGCATGGATTACATCGACAAGGTCATCAACATCGACCAGTCGCCGATTGGCCGCACGCCGCGCTCCAACCCGGCGACGTACACCGGGGCGTTCGA
>DAOUAY010000133.1:0-4369 GCA_034432995.1 Anaerolineae bacterium
ATTGGAGCAGCAATCGCACCACCCGCTGCGAGGCGGTGGGCCACAAGCCGCCACCGGAAGTCATCACCGTCACCTACGCCGTCGAAGCCACGGCGCCCATCTCGACCACGCTGGTCAACACGGCGAACCTCGATCATCGCGGGCTGAGTCTGTCGCCGGATGCGCCGTCTCTACATACCTACTACGTCGCCGGGACATGGAGCGACGACGCCGTTCACCTGCTCGACGCCAACCTGAACGACCTGGGCAGCTTCCCGGCCGGCGCGGTGAATCCTAACGGCATGGCAGCCGACGGCGAGACGATCTGGAGCGGCCACTTCAGCCCGCAGGCGGTCGTGGCTTACGACTATGCCGGTCACGAGTTGTACCGCTGGACGGCGGCGCTTTCCGGGTTGCAGGGGATGGAAATCGTGAAAGATGAATTGGCGATTTACCGGCTAGCGAACATCGAATTTCACGACCCGCGCACCGGCGCGCTCAACCGCACTATCCCCGGTCGCGCGACCATCGAGGGCCTGGCCTTCGATGGTACGCTGCTGTGGCAGCTTGACGGCGCCTGGATTTACGGAACGAATCCGCTGGATGGCAATGTTGTCGTCACCATCACCAACGCGGCGAGCGGCTGTTCGTTTGGCGGCACCGGCATCACGGCCCCCGCGCCCGGCGTGCTCACCCTGGCCTGCACCAATGGCAACTGGTTCAAGGTTTCTTCTATGAACGGCAGTGTGCTGGACGCGGGGAACAATGGCTTGAATATGTACGGTCTGGCCTCCGTTCCTCCGCAGCGCATACAGGATAGCGCCGCGTTCCACGTCGCGCCGCGCCCTGCCATCACCTGGACAAAGGAAATCTACGTCAACGGCAATTACGTAGGCCGCTACGACGAAGGCCCCTTCACCGTCGTTCCTACCGACGCGGTGCAGCTCGTGGACCGGCTGGATTATGTCGGCGTGGAGCCACTCTTCGTCCAACTGACCGAGGATTGGGGCAGCTATCCGGTGACGCTAACTGCGGAATATCACACGCGCGGCGTCGTCACCCTGATGGACGGCGACTGGTACGTGACGCTGCTCCCCGGTACGACCGCGCGGCTGGTCAAGACCATCCGTATCACCGATACCACGCCGGTCACGCTTTATGAATGGCTACACCCGGAGGGGATGGCGTCAGAAGAGCGCAGCGTCACGTTCCAACCACCCGTGTTCACCAAAAACGGCCCGGCGGTGGCCGATAACGGCCAACTGATCACCTACACACTCACGTTCAACAGCCAGGATCCGCTGCTGGGTTCGTTGCGCCTGACCGATACTTTACCGGCAGGCGTCGAATACGCCGGCAACCTCAGGGCCTCCTATGGCGATGCCTGGTATGCTTCAGCAACGCGGTCGGTTCACTGGACCAACACGCCTGCCTCGTCCTTAACCCAACGCGCGTCGAGCGTCCCGGAAACCGGAACGACCTCACAGATTATCCCGGCGGCACGCAACACCTCCAGACTTTTGGCAGCAGCAGCGCCCTGGCTCGCGCTTGCGCCTTCCGATACCTGGTACCAGGCCGCGTCGTTGCCGACCGGTCGGGTGCGTTATGCGCACGCGCAATGTCCCGGCGAGTCGAATCGTTTCTACGTGATCTCCGGCGTGCCGACCAGTGCAACTCAGAATATGTGGCGCTATGACGCCGACACGGACACCTGGACGATGCTTGCGCAGTTCCCGGCGCCGGACGAAGGCCCATCGGCGGTGTGCTATCAGGGGCACATTTATGTTGCCGGTGGCGGCGGGACGAATCAATTCTACATCTACGACATCGCCCGCGACACGTGGACGGTTGGCCCTGCCCTTCCGCGCGGTGTCTGGGGCGCAGCGTTCGGCGCGTGGGAGGGGCGGCTCTTCCTCGCCGGCGGCGACAACGATTTCATGGCTGGCGGGGCATCTGCTGATGTCAATATCTACAACATCGCCGCCGGCGACTGGAACGCGCTGGGCGCGACGATGCCCATTTCGACCTCGGCGGTGGGGTGGACGCAGGTGAATCAATATCTCTACGTCGTTGGCGGCTGGGGTGATAACGCGCCGACGAACAACCTCACGACCACGCTGCGTTACGACATGGCCTATAATTCCTGGGAGACCGGCCCAACCTTCACCAGCGGGCGCGCCGACTTTGTGCTGGCCGCGACCGATCAATATCTCTACGCCATCGGCGGCGACGCAGACGGCAGCGGCTATTTCGATGGCGTGACCTTGACCGAACGCCTCGATTACGGGGACTGGTACGGCGCTACCTGGATCGACATCAGCGATCCGTTGCCGGAGGCACTGACGGCCTACAACGGCAGCTTCTGCACCATGGCCAAATCCGGCGGTGAAATCTGGTCGGTGGGTGGGTTGACCGCCGGTTGGTCGTACACCTCCACCACCCAATACCGCCCCTCCGAACCATGTGTGACCATTCCGCCGGCCGTGACGCTTACTTTCAACGCGCACGTGACGGCCAGTCCAGGGGAGCGCGTCACCAACACGGCGCAATTCAACACCCACGGCTACATCCTTGACGCCGTCAGCATCTTCGAAGTACCGTACAAGACCATCTACCTCCCGTTGGTGCTGCGCAACTATACTAACTGATTGCGGGCATACTGAATGAACTCAACTGTGAATGAATCTACATCCCCTGCCTCCTATCTGGAGGCAGGGGCGCGCACCCTAGCCACGATCGTCTTCGCCGTGACGCTGATCGTCTTCGGCATCCACACACTCCTGGGCCTGCTCTACCCCTTCCCGCTGGACTACGGGGAAGCGCCGTTGGTGGATCAAGCGATGCGGCTGGCCCAGGGCGACGCAATCTACCGCGCCACGCTCGACACGCCGCCCTTCACCATCACCAACTACCCGCCGCTCTACGTCCTGGCGATGACACCTTTCGTGGCGATCTTCGGGCCGAACTTTTGGGCGGGACGCCTGATCTCGATCGTGAGTGCGCTGGCGACGGCTTATTTCTTAGGAAGCATCGTCAAAGCGCAATCTTGTGACGCGCAGTACCATGACCGGTTCGCGGCGCGGCTCACGGCCCTGCTCTTTCTGGCGTTCCCCTACGTGGCAGGTTGGGCCAGGCTGGCGCGCATCGACCTGCTGGCGCTGGCTCTGAGCACCGCCGCGCTTTACGTGATCGCGCGTTGGCCCCAGAACAACCGCGCGCTGGTGGGGACGGCGCTCCTGCTCACCGCCGCGATCTATACCCGGCAGTCCTACGGGCTAGCGGCGCCGTTTGCGGCCTTCGTCTGGGTGTTCGTGCGACGGGGATGGCGCGCTGCGTTCGCCCTGGCGGGGATGGTGGCCACGGCGGGACTGAGCCTCTTTTTGATTCTCAACCTGGCGACCGGCGGGGGTTTCTTCTTCAACATCGTCACGGCCAACGTCAACCCGTTCAACGTCGAAACCGTGATGCGGTACGCGCGTGAATTGCGCGGCCTGATCCCTGTCCTACTGCTCCTCTGCGTCGTGCTGATCATCCTGATCCCGGTCCGCACGCGAGCCAGGCTCAACCGCGCCGATGGCTGGCCGATGGCCGTTCCGTATCTGGCCGGGGCGCTGCTTTCAACCTTCACGATCGGCAAAATCGGCTCGAATGTCAACTATCTGCTGGAACTCTGCGCCGCGCTGGCGCTCGTCGCCGGAACGGTGCTGACGTGGAGTGGCAAAGTCTGGCGCGCAGACACCGAAATGCCTGGCCCGGCGTGGGTTCCGCCGCTCGCCCGCAGCGTCGTCCTGATCCTGCTGGCGGTGCAGGCAGTGATGCTGATGCGGTTCACGCTGCTGAATCCCGTGCAGGATTTCAAGTACCGCGCCTCCCCCCGGCCAAACCTGGACGAGTTGCGCGAATTGATCACGGAAACCGCCGGGCCGGTGCTGGCCGATGAATATATGGGCATGCTCACCCTGAACGGCCAGCGGCTCTACATCCAGCCCTTCGAGGTGACGCAACTGGCGAACGCGGGTCTGTGGGATCAAACGCCGCTCCTGGACGCCATCCGCGCGGAGACCTTCCCGTTGATCCTGATTCACCATTATCGCTGGTATCCCGTCTACCAGGAACGTTGGACGCCGGAGATGCTCGCCGTGATCCAAGAGCATTACGTCGCCAGCGACTTCAAGGCCGACACGATCCTCTTCCGCCCGCGCAGTGCGGCGGGGGTCAACCCACCCGTGGACGGCGCGTGTCCCGGAGCGCCCTGGCCCTTCCCCAGCTCTGCCGCGCTGGGGCTGCGCTGGTACAACAAGACGCTCTCGCTGATGGGGATCGGCTACGACAACACCGTGCCGGTCTACGCCGTCGCCGATGGACAGTTGACGCGGCGCGCGGACTGGCC
>DAOUAY010000134.1:0-4932 GCA_034432995.1 Anaerolineae bacterium
TGTTGCTGTTTCTCAACATCGAGGCGCGGCGTTACGCCTATTACTCGCTGTGGTATCACCGCGCACGGTTGATGGAAACCGAATTCTTCGCCACGATGCTTGTTCCGCCGTTCCACCCATCGTCGGATTGGGGGGATGCGCTCAGCGACGTGTTGCGTCATCCGGTGTTTCCAATCTCGCACTGGGAAGCGATGGGCAACCGCTTCCGGCGCAACTATGCGGCGATTTTTGTCATCGTGCTCGTCAGTTGGCTTCTTAAGTTGACGGTTCATCCGACGCCAATCGCCAGTTACCAGGAGTTTGTCGCGCGCGCCGCGATTGGTGAGGTATTCCCCGGACATTTGATCCTTGTGGTGGTTTTGCTGACGTATCTCTTCTTGTTTGTCATGACCCTGGAAGGATACCGGCGCTTTCGCAAGCGTGGCGCCCCGCGGCGTGACGAGTGGCAGCGTAAAGGGCCGCGGTGGTTCAAAGCTGAACCCGCGCCCAATCTGGCCATTATCGTTACAACCAAGAAAACCGAACTTTCAGCGCGGCTGATGAAAGAGCTCAAACGTGGCGTGACGGCTTTGGAAGGGGTGGGCATGTATACGGGAGAGACCCGAAGTGTGTTATTATGTGCCATCACTGACGTGCAGATAGCGCATCTCAAATCCATCGTCTATGAGATCGACAAAGAGGGTTTTGTGGTGGTCACGCAGGCGCGCGAAGTCGGCGGTGGGCACTTTGCGACCCAAGAACCGCCGAGTTGATGCGGAAAATGGAACTTTTTCGTTGCCGGATACGTTATAATACCTGGTATCGAATTAATCGGTTGTGAGGTGCCTATGACCACAGAGAATGTTGCGCAGCAGGAAACTGCAAAGCCTGTCAAAAAGAACGTTTTTACGCTGTTGCTAGGCGTGCTTTTTCGCCCCAAAGCGACGTTTGGCTATTTGAAGAACAACCATAAAAAAGCGTGGTGGTTGCCCGCGCTCCTCGTTGTGCTGCTGACCGTTGCCCCTCTCTGGGCGGCGTCACGCCCATCCCCTGCAGCGCAGACGATGCCGCCCGGTAAAATTGAGATGGTGACCAGCGTCGATCCCCGCATCATGGAGGGGGGGGCCTCTGAGCCGTCTCCCTCGGCGCTGGCCTCAGGCGGACTCAACCTCCTCAAATTCGGCGGTACGATGCTGGGGACTGTTGTGGCGTGGCTGTTGTGGGGTGGCGCGCTCTACCTGGCGAGTGTCTTCCTCGGGCGGAGCAGCAGCTTTGGGCAGATGTTTCGCCTGGCAGTGTGGACGTGGTTGCCCTACGGGCTGCGCGGCCTCGTCCAGACCGTTTTTATGTTGATGACGGGCGAGACCATCGCCAACGCGGGTTTCTCCGGCTTCATCGTTGACAAAAGCGTTACGTCCTTGATTCCGCCCGGACCGGGGCAACTGGCCTTGGCGAGCATCTTGGGTCGCGTGGACATTTTTATGGTCTGGCACATTCTTCTGGTGAGCGTGGCCTTGATGGCCTTCACCAATCTCACGCGCCGCAAAGCGTTGACCGCGACTCTGGCAATCTGGATCGTGTTTGCGCTGGTTGGTATCATCCCCGCCATCTTTGGAGGGATGGTGAGTGGGATCGGCGGCTCGACAGGCGGAGGCCCCTATGGTTAGCAGAGCCTCGACTTTTTGCGAACCGGGATGCGTATGACGGCGGCCAATATCCACACCCAGAATCTGCGGCGCGACTTCGTCATGGGCGATCAAATCGTCCATGCGCTGGATGGCGTCGATCTCGAGGTGAACGAAGGCGATTTCCTGGCGGTGATGGGGCCGTCGGGGTCGGGAAAATCCACGCTGCTTTACTTGCTCGGCGGCCTGGATCGACCCACTGCCGGTGAAATCTGGGTTAGCGGGCGTGACATCGCCCAACTGGATGAGAACGCGCTGGCGACTTACCGGGGACAGGAAGTCGGCTTTATTTTCCAGGCGTTTCACCTTGTTCCTACGATGACGGCGCTGCAAAATGTGGAATTCCCCATGATCTTCAACCGAATTCCACCGGCGCAACGCCACGCGCGGGCGGTTTCTTTGCTGGAGCGGGTGGGGCTGGAAGATCGTATGGCGCACCGGCCGACTGAGCTTTCCGGCGGGCAGCAACAGCGCGTCGCCATTGCCCGCGCATTGGCTAACGACCCCCGCATCATTTTGGCGGACGAGCCGACCGGCAATCTGGACACCCACACGGGTCGGGAAGTGCTGGACTTGCTCTCGCGCCTCAACCGCGAAGAAGGCCGTACCATCGTTATCGTCTCGCACGATACGTCCGTGACCCGCTTTGCTACACAGAACATCCATCTGTTGGATGGTAAAGTGCAAGGCGCAAATGGCAACTGATTCTTTCGTTCGCTGATTCTTTCCAGCTTCTAGATTTCCTGCGAGGATTTTATGAAACAACGTGAAAAATGGGTTTTGGTGGTAGGGTTGGTTGTTGTGTTGACCTTGAGCGTTGTAGCGTGGGCTGTGGCGCAAGCGCCGGTCAATGTGGAACCGGGTGTGCTGCGCGCGGACCAGGGGGGCGTGGTAAGTCTCTATACAACGCCATCGTCGCCATTCACCAACACTTATACTGTGCGTCTGCTCAACTACGGTATCCTGGCGAGCACCTATGTGAATCCACTGGCATTGCAGGCGACTGTGCCGCCGGGATTGAGCGCCGGTGAGTATACGCTGTGGGTGCTCGATACCAACGGCGTGCAAGTCGGAGTTGGGACGCTCCGGCTCGTCGCCCCGCCCGCGCCGACGGCGACGCCGAAGCCTGAATCCCCTGCGCCTTCAGGACGCCCTATTCTCACCGTGCGTAATTACACCGTGGAACCGATGCAGGTGCGTCCTGGGCAGGAGTTCACCGTCAGTATCGAGGTGTACAACAACGGTAGTCGCGCCGGAGAAAACACTATGGTAGTTTTCCCCGGCGGGACGTTCGTGCCGCTAGGCGATAAAGGTTACGTCTTTGGTCAAGTGCATATCAACGCGACGTTCGTGGCAACGCAACGGTTCCGCGTGCCGGCTTCGGCGACCAATGGCGTTCAGCAGGTCGAAGTTAAGCTTTCGGCCAATGACTGGGAAGGCAATCACTACGAGTACCCGGCGACGGTTCCCGTCGAAGTCATCGGCGCGAGCACCGGCGCTGCGCCGACCGGTAAACCTAAAGTGCTTATTGAAGGCGCCACGACCACCCCATCAGTGATTACGCCCGGCATACCCTTCTCCCTGACGCTGGTTCTGGCAAATCGCGGCAGCCGTACTGCCGTCAACGTGATGACCCACGCCGACCCGGCGACGGCGATTCCCGCCGAAGGCGGCAGCGTCGTCTCCGCTGATGAATTACGTATCGATAACGTTATCACCGTGACCTTGCCCTTGCTGCTCAAGTCGGTAAAGGAGGGCGGGCGGCAGGGATTGACCGTCGTGCTCGAATACAGCGATTATAGCGGCGGTGGGTACTCGGATCAACAGACGGTGGGGATCGACATCGACACGAGCCTGGCAAACCGCCCGCAGTTATTGATCGATGCTTACCGCACAGACCCGGCGAGTATATCGCCTGGCGACAGCTTCACGCTCACACTGGAACTCGCCAACGTCGGGGGTGGGGGAGCGCAGCGCATCACCCTGGCGCTGGGCGGCGAACAAGGCGAAAACCTTGGCGCGTTCGTTCCCGTCGAAGGCAGCAATGTCAGCTTTGTGTCCGCTGTGGGCGCCGGGGAAACTGAGTTGATTACCGTGCGGCTGATGGTCGCCGGAAACGCGGAGACGAGGGCGCATAATCTTCCCATCGCGTTGGCCTACGACACCGGAACCGGTACGCGCGAGAAGGATACGCAGCGTGTCAGTCTGATGGTTTTCCGTCGTCCACAATTCAAAGTGAGCTTCTATCGTCCAGTAGAAGGGACGGCGATGGTGGGCCAGCCGTTTGCGCTGCCTATCGAAGTCGTCAACTCGGGGACGGCGCGTTTCAATGTGCCGACCCTGGAGGCTACAGGCGAGGGGCTGGAGTTCATGGGGGAATCCAGCACCTTTGTCGGCAATCTCGATCCCGGCGGCTCGTGGACATTGGACGCGATGGCGACGCCGCTCGCGGCGGGTCCGCTGGATGTCGTCGTCAATGTGTATTACGTCGACGATCTCAACCAGACGCAAATCTTCAGCCAGACGCTTACTGTAGAAGTGATGGAAATGCCGGATTCCAATGGCTCCGAAGGACCGTTTGGTCCCGACGGGCCCGTTGGGCCGGACGGTTCCCCACAAATGCCGCAGACCCTGCCGCAGAAAATCTGGCGCTTCATCAAAGCGTTCCTGGGTCTGGGCAGTTAAAGAGGCAAGAGGCAAGAGTTAAGAGTTAAGAGTTAAGAGGATTCTACCTTCTCGCTATTCGCTGATTTGCTCACTCGCTGATTCTTTTATTCGCAATTCGCAATTCGTAATTCGTAATTCGTAATTCGCAATTCGCTATGACCATTCGTGACTTACTCCGTCTAGTTTTAAGCAACCTCAAGCGCATGAAGGCGCGCGTGGCGATGACGGCGATTGGCGTCATCATCGGCACAGCGGCTGTTGTGGTGCTTGTGTCGTTGGGGGCCGGCTTGCAGAAGTTGGCGACCGAGAGCCTCTACGGCATGGGCGGCCTCGACGAATTGATGGTGCGCAATGACAGCTATTGGGGGATGATGGAGGTAAAGGCTGGTGGTGGAACCCAACAACAACAGCAAACCCTCGTGCTGGACGACGATGTGCTGGATCAAATCCGCCAGATGGAGGGTGTCGTCGCGGTCACCCCTTTTCTGGATGTGATGATGATGGGGCCGCTCAAACTGGACCGACAAGAGGGATGGGCGCAGATTTACGGCGTGGAGATGGACTCGTTCGCCAAGATCGTCAAACTCAACCGCGGCGTCCT
>DAOUAY010000135.1:0-1952 GCA_034432995.1 Anaerolineae bacterium
ACGGTGTGTCCGGCCGGCACGTCGAAGCTGTTGTCGCTGAAGACCACGTCTGCGCCGAACAACCCAACTTCCACAAACCGCGCCAGCGACTTCGCCGTCACTTCGATGACGAGCGCGCCTTCCCATTGGCTTACCGTCGCCGCCACCTCCGGCTCGACCAGCGAGAGGTGCTTGTCGGGGACGAACGTCGCCACGCGCTGCGCGATTTCTGTGTCGCCCTGCCATAGCTCGCAGACGAAGACGACGTCGCGGCAGTTAGCGTCGGTAACTTTGTCGCCGAAGTTCAGCGTGCGCACGTGCGTCGAAGCTAACGGAGCCGCCGTTACCGGCTCGTTGCCAGAGGCCAGTTCCGCACCGCCGATCGTTTGCAGCGACCAGTGGACGACGCCTTCCCACGGCGTTTGCAGGTCGCTGGTGACGTGTATTCCCATCAGCGTGCCCGTGTCTTCGACGGAAAGCAGCAGCGGCGCGTAGAAGCGTTTGGCGGCGTAGTGCAGCGTCTTCCAGCGCCCGAAGTAGTCAATGCTCGCCCACGACGCTACGGGCCAGCAGTCGTTGAGTTGCCAGTACAGCGTCCCACTCACGCGCTCCATGTTGCGCCGCCAGTGTTCCACGCCAAAACGGATACCCTCCGCTTGCAACAGTTGCGAGAGGTAGACGAGCGACGGGAAATCCTTGGGCATCCGGTAGTGGTCGGTCATGTGGGCGATCATTTTGCCGTTGCCGGCGGCGTTGCGCTGGTGATGTTCCATGATGTACGAGGTCATATTCCAGTCGGCTTCGTCCGCGTAGGTTTGAATCGTTGCCAGGGTGGGGAGCGCCTGGAAGCCGAATTCGCTCATAAAGCGCGGGAACTGGCCGCGATACGCCGAGAAGGGCTTGCCGCCGTGCCAGACGTCCCAATAGTGCGCGTCGCCGCGTTCCTGCCCGTGTGGTATCTCGAAGGGGATGCCGGTCGAAGGGGAGCTGGGCCAGTAGGTGTGGTCGGGGTCTTCGGCGGCGATCCACGTCGGCAACAGGTGGTGGAAAAAGCGGTCGTAATCGGCTCGCAAGTCGGCGTTCTCCGGGCGGTTCCAGCCCCAGGCCACCCATCCCGCTTCCATTTCGTTGTTGCCGCACCACAGGGCGAGGCTGGCGCGGTGGCGCAGCCGGCGGACGTTCTCTACGGTCTCGACGCGCGTGTTTTCGAGGAAGGCTTCATCCCACATCGGATAGATGCTGCACGAGTAGACGCAGTCTTGCCACACCAACATGCCGTACTTGTCGCACAGATCGTAGAAGCGTTCCTCTTCGTAGAAGCCGCCGCCCCACACGCGCAGCATGTTCTGGTGGCTTAACGCCGCGTCGCGGATGAGTTGTTCCAGGAAGGCGTCGGTGATGCGCGTGGGGAACGAATCTGTTGGAATCCAGTTGGCGCCTTTAGCGAAGATCGGCACGCCGTTGACGACGAAGGTGAACGACTCGCCCCACGTATCAGGCTTGCGGCGCAATTCGAGTGTGCGCAAGCCGAGTTGATAACGGGCGCTGTCACACACGGTCTCTCCCGCTAGCAGGAGCACCTCGACGCTGTAAAGCGGCTGTTTGCCGTAGCCGTTGGGCCACCATAGTTGTGGATTGTCGATCCGCACGCCGACCGTCTGCTGGACGGTTCCCGTTTGTATCTCGTTGCCTCCTACAGCGGCCTGCGCGTGCCGCACCGCGCCATCAGGTCCGGTGACGCGCAACTGTATTTTTAGCGGCGCCGCGGCCCACTGTTCGAGTGAGACGGTCGCCGTCACCATCACGGTGTCGTCATAGTGTTGCTGTCGCAACTGGACATCCGCCATCCGCGCGTTGCTGCGTCCTTCCAGGCGGATGTCCTTCCACACACCGACCGGCGGCAGTTGCGGACCCCAGTCCCAGCCGAACTGGCAGGGCGCTTTACGCAGATATGGCCCGCCGGGGATCGCCTG
>DAOUAY010000136.1:0-11641 GCA_034432995.1 Anaerolineae bacterium
AAGCCCGGTGCGCGCGGCTGGGAAGTCGATGCGGCGGCCCGCCGGGCTTTAGTGGAGGCGGGGTATCCTGAGTACATGCACGCCTTTGGCCACCACATCGGACGCACGGCGCACGATGGCGCGACTGTCCTCGGTCCCCGGTGGGAACGCTATGGCAGTTCCGTGGAGGGCGTGATCGAAGCGGGCAACGTTTTTGCGATCGAGTTGGGCGTTGCGGTGCCGGGGCGCGGTTATATTGGACGCGAGGAGAATGTGGTCGTCACGGCCAGTGGGGCGGAATACCTGAGCCATCTTCAGGAGCAGCTCTGGATCGTGTAATTTATCCGTTATACGAGACGAGGCCCAGGACATCCCTGGGCCTCGTCTTTATGTGCAATGTTCTGTCTATTTTGGCCACTGGATTTGATAGACGCACAATCCCCCACGTGAAGCCATGCTCTGCACCCGCTCCGGATCTGCGTTGGTTAGCTCGCGGATGATCGTCTCATCGATCTGGCACGTTTCGCCGTGGCTTTGAGCGACGTGATGGTAAGGACAACTGCTGACGTAGATGAAGTACTGGCCATCTTTATTCTTATCCCAGCGGGCGACAAAGCCTTGTTGGTTCATAAAGGCCAGGGCGCTATCCATACGGGCATCGCGGTCTTCTGGCAAATTGCCTGCCCCAGCCACCATACGCTTGGCAGTTTCACGTAAGAAGTTCAGTTGTTCCTCTTGCGGTAGACAGGTTTTCAGCGTGTCCAACATCGCGTTGGCCAAGCCACTATAATTGTTGGGGAACAGATCAGCCGCGGTGGAGGTCAAACGATAGACATAGCGCGGCCGCCCGGGCCGGTTGGAGCGGTGGATTTCTGGTTCGGTGATATAGCCCTCCGAGCGCAAAATCTCTAGATGATGCCGTACCGTCACGCTGGTAAGATTCAGTTCACGACTCAATTCTTGAACGGTGACCTCGCCGCGACGTTTAAGGATTTCCAGGATTTGTTGTCTCGTGTCCTGCATAGCCCTCTCTCCACCTGACTTCTTACTATGATCTCTGTGTGTTGAATGATTTATTAAAGGGATATATTTATAAACAAGTTTATTGTAGCATTATAAGTGCGTTTTGTCAAACCTATATTTTCTTTTTGCAGTCTTCTTTATGATTGGTATTTCATCAGGAGTGTGCTATAATCCTTCCGATTTATCAATGGAGGTACAAACGTGTTTGAGATCAAAAAAGAAGTGTTAGCAACACACGAAGCGCTCCTCAACGTCCAAATTGAGGCGGCGGCTGTGAAAGAGGCGATGCAAAAAACCGCACGCACTCTGTCGCAAAAGTATAACATCCCCGGGTTCCGCAAAGGAAAAGCGCCCTATGCCAAAGTCGTGCAATACGTGGGCGAGGGGGCGCTCCTGCAAGAGGCCGCTGACGCCATGCTCGAAGAAATCTATCCGCAGATTCTTGAGCAGGCTGAGGTGAATCCTTTCGGGCCGGGCGAACTGCAAAAGATCGACCCCGATCCACTGACCTTCACCATCCGCGTGCCGCTGGTGCCGGAGGTCAAGCTGGGTGATTATCGTAACCTGGGTCTGGCCTGGCAAGACGTTGCCGTGACCGACGCGGAAATCGCCGCTGTTCTGGAACAGGTTCGTGAAGAGCATGCGATCCTGGAAGCTCTGGAACGGCCGGCTGAATACGGGGATGAAGTCCACATCAATGTCCGCGGCACGGTTGATGAGGATGTCATCGTCGATGAGGATGACATCGAAGTCGTGCTCAAGGCAGACGCGGTTTTCGTCGCGCCGGGATTTGTTGAGGCTCTGATAGGGATGAGCACCGATGAAGAGAAATCGTTCACCGTGGTCTTCCCGGAGACCTTCGGTGAGGAAGATCTGCGCGGTGAAGAAGGCGAATTTGACGTCAAGATCGTGGGCGTTTACGAACGTGTGTTACCTGATCTCGACGATGCACTGGCCAGCACGGTCGGGCCTTTCGAGACGCTGGAAGATTTGAAGCAGGACATCCACACCCGGATGTTGGAAAGCCGACAACAGCAAGCACGGGAACTCTATCTCGATGATTTGACATCCATCCTGGTTGCGCAATCCGATGTGCATTATCCTCCCGCGATGGTGAAGGACACGCTCGATGATATGCTTAAAGATATGGGCATCCGCATCCAGCGTGAGCAGCATATGTCGCTCGAAGATGCGGTGCAATTGCAGGGCCTGACCATGGAGCAATTCCGTGAGCAAATGAAACCCCAGGCCGAGAAGCAGGTCAAACGCTCCCTCGTCTTGGGAGAGTTCGCTGAGGCGCAGGGCATCACCGTCAGTGATGATGAAGTGGTACAAGAGTATCACAATTTCCTCACTGCGATGGGACAGGCGCACCGGATTGATAGCATACCGTTGCCCATGGATTCGCCTCTAGGACGCAACCTGCGATTGGGCCTCCTGAGCCGCAAGACGCTGGAACACCTCGAAAAGATCGGGCGCGGCGAGATCGATCCTCATGCTGTCGCAAAAGCTCATGCGGCTATGAAGGAAGAAGCGCCTGAAGCGCCGGAGATCGTAGCGGCAGGGGAAGTGATCGAGCTAGAAGCCGCACCGGTCGTCGTAGCGTCGCCAGAAGAAGACGCGCCTCAGGCATAAGAGCGGCATTACTATACTAATCCACGTCAATCGCCGAGAGCCTGACGACAAGACGACTTGACTAATGACTGCGCGACTGTTTTAGAGGAGGCGACGATGTTTCCGTATGTGATCGAAGATACCCGGATGGGCGACAGAGTCTACGACATCTATTCGGTGTTGCTGAAAGAGCGCATCGTTTTCCTGGGCACGCCTATCAACGCGCTCGTGGCGAACGAAATCGTGGCAAAACTGCTCTTCCTGGATCGCGACGATTCGGAGCGGGAGATCTCGCTCTACATCAACTCGCCCGGCGGTGAAATCGCGGCGGGTCTCGCCATCTACGACACGATGCAGTTGATCCAGGCGCCGATTTCCACTATCGCGGTGGGAATAACGGCCAGCATGGCGACCGTCTTGCTGACCGCTGGGGCCAAAGGGCGCCGTTATGCCTTGCCCCACGCGACGATTCACCTGCACCAACCACTCGGCGGTGCGCAGGGCCAGGCCACCGACATCGAAATCGCGGCCAGGGAAATCCTGCGGATGCGCGACCTGCTTAACACTATCTTGCGCCGTCACACCGGCCTCGATGACGGGCAAATCGACCGGCTGACCGACCGTGACTTTTACATGACGGCACAACAAGCGGTGGAGTACAGCATCATCGATAAGGTCCTTGATCCGGCAGACCGGTAATCCGCACTTGCATCGTCAACCCACACGACCGTCCGCATGACCGGACGGTCGTGTTTTTAGCAAACAGTACATTAGCCTGGCCAAATGGAGCACTTGTGCGCTTGCTTTTTTTGTAGATAAGAGCATACTATATTAAAAGATAAATGGGAAAGCGATACGAGGTGTGATGGTACATTTGGTGAGGAACCCAGTATGCAGCCTAAGATTCTGAACCCGACCGAAGAGGCGCTGGTCGGCATCGAACGACATTGGTTGACCAATCTGCAGATTGCCCTGGCTCAATTCGCGGCCGCACCGGAGGATCGCGCCGCTTTGGAACGTTCCATCCGGCAACTTGACGAACTGTTCCTCCTCGTCGTGGTGGGCGAGTTCAACGCCGGGAAAAGCGCCTTTATCAATGCGCTGTTTGGACAGCCACTCCTGGAAGAGGGCGTCACCCCAACCACCACCCGCATCCAATTGCTTAAACATGGCAATCGCTTTGAGCGCGTCGCCATCGAAGGGGCAGTGGATACCTATACAGCCCCCGTTGGTTGGCTGGAAGAAATCAACATTGTCGATACGCCGGGCACCAACGCCATCCACCGCGAGCACGAAGCGATCACGCAAGAGTTTGTTCCCCGTTCCGATCTGGTGCTGTTCGTAACTTCGGTGGATCGTCCGTTCACGGAGAGCGAGCGCGCTTTTCTGGCACATATCCGTGATTGGGGGAAAAAGGTCGTCATTGTCCTCAACAAGATCGACATTCTGGATATCCCGGAAGACATCACGCGCATCGAAAACTTTATTGCCGAGAATGCGCGCGTGTTGTTGGGTTTTACCCCCGAAGTTTTTCCGATTTCGTCACGGCTGGCCTTGCGCGCCAAGCGGGCGGACGATAGCGGTGCGTTGGCCGAGAGCCGGATCGAGGCGTTGGAGCGGTACATCATCACGACGTTGGATGAAAAAGAACGCATCCGACTCAAGTTGCGCAATCCCATCGGTGTGGCGCTGCATTTGATCGACAGATATACCCAGATTGCCGATGAGCGATTGGCCTTGTTGGGAGATGATTTCGCGGTCATTGCCGACGTGGAGCGTGAAACGGCGATGTACCGGCAAGACCTGTACCAGCAGTTTCATTATCGTCTTGCCGACGTAGATAATGCCCTCTACGAGTTCGAAAATCGTGGGATGGCCTATTTCGACGAGAACATCCGCCTGCTGCGCATCTTCGATCTGGTCAACAAATCGAAGTTGCAGGAAGAGTTTGCCCGTCAAGTGGTCGCCGATGTTCCGCAGGTGATCGAGCAGCGGGTCAACGAGATCATCGACTGGGTGGTGAGCAGCAACGTGCGTCAATGGCAGGCCGTGCAGGAACATGTCGTCAGCCGGCGGAACAAATACGCGGAGCATCTTGTCGGGCAGACCGGGGGAAGTTTTACCTACGATCGCGCCCATCTACTCGACACGGTGGGGCGCGTGGCGCAGCAAGTCCTGGAGAACTACGACAGAATGGAGGAATCGACCCGCATCGCTGCTGAGGTGCAACGGGCGGTCGCCGGTACGGCATTGGTTGAGGTCGGCGCGGTGGGCCTCGGCGCGATTGTCACGGCTTTGGCCACCACGAGCGCTGCCGACTTGACCGGTATTCTGGCTGCCGGAGCGGTGGCCGTGCTGGGATTGTTCGTGATTCCGGCGAAGAAGCGCGCGGTCAAAAACGAATTGCACCAAAAGATCGCTGCGGTGCGCGAGCAACTGATGCATAGCCTGAACACGCAGTTTACGCGTGAATTGGAGCGGGCGCTGCACGAAATTGAAGCTGCGATTGCCCCGTATACCCGCTTCATCCGCGCCGAGCGCAAGAGCCTGCAGAATACGCGCGACGAACTGACGAACATCAAAAATTGGCTAGAAAGTCAGGCGCATACGATCGATACGTTATAGGAGTGCGTTGTTGTTTTAGTCATGAATTGACATCGCTTCGAGGCCGTGATAAACTAATCTTATACTGGTAAGCGTCCACTAAAGTGGCGCTTGACTTTCTGGCCACTTTGAGTATTTTCAACAAAAGGCTGTATGCATTGAACGTTTAACGACGCTCTATCACCCGATGCGGCAGTTTGGCGCACATAGGTTTGTTTTTAAACTTCCATCGCCAGTCCCGCCTTACTGGAGGAACAAGACCGTTTATGGCTGACAAAATTCGTGTGATGATTGTGGACGATATCGCGGAGACGCGTGAACAACTGCGTAAGTTGCTCTCGTTTGACCCTGATGTTGAAGTGGTGGCAATGGCCGCCAGCGGCGAGGAAGCGTTAGCCAGCATTAACCAGGCTTTCCCGGATGTGGTGTTGATGGATATCAACCTCCCCGGCATGGATGGCATCGCCACGACTGGAAAGATCGTCGACGCGATTCCGACTGTGCAGGTCATTATGCTATCCGTCCAGGGGGAAACCGACTATATGCGCCGGGCGATGATGGCCGGCGCGCGCGATTACCTGACCAAGCCGCCCGGCGCCGATGAGTTGCTCGATGCCATCCACCGCGCTTATACAATGCGTCAGAAGATGGGAACGGGGCCACTCACGTCCATCGCGGGGCAACCTCAGGTTGCGACCTCCATGGCGCGCACCACCGACGCGAAGATCGTTACCATCTACAGCCCTAAGGGTGGTACCGGGTGTACCACGTTAGCGGTCAACCTGGCGATTGCCATGCAGACACTGTTGGGGGCAGAGGCCAAGGTGTGCTTGGTCGACACGAACCTGCAATTCGGAGATGTCGCCATCTTCATGAAACTGCAAGCGACCCGCACGCTCGCCGACCTTGCTCCACACGTACAAGATATGGACTCTGACTTATTGCGGACTATTCTGGTGTCGCACACT
Source organism: Anaerolineae bacterium (assembly GCA_034432995.1). Taxonomy (GTDB): domain Bacteria; phylum Chloroflexota; class Anaerolineae; order B4-G1; family SLSP01; genus DSWT01. The sequence continues at coordinate 6,189 of DAOUAY010000136.1, forward strand.
TCTGGCGTGCAAATCCTGGTTGCGCCGGCTACACCTGAGGATGCTGAAGTGTTTCGTGATGACAAGGTCGAGGAGAGCGGCGCCAATTCACGCCTTAGGATGATCTTGGAATTCGTGCGGCATGAGTTCGATTACATTATCGTTGATACACCACACCAAGTCGATGACGTGATTTTGGCCGCATTGGATGTGAGTGATTTGTTCATTGTCGTAACACGTCCGGTCATTCCTGAGATTCGCGGGGCGCGGCAGTTTATTGATTTGTTGCGAAAATTGAGTTACACTATGGATAGAGTCTCTTTGGTTATCAACGGTGTGGACAACAAACGGATGGGCATTCAGCCTGAGGCTATTGAACGCGCGATGATGCCGGCAATGATCCACATCCCGTATGACGAACGCATTGCGCTACGCGCTGCCAACTACGGCGAACCACTCATCCTCAAGAATGCACGGACGCCAATTGGGCAGGCGATTATAAACTTTGCGACTGAAATACAAAAGCACTTCGCGCAAACGGTAGAAGATACCGGTCCAGTGAGTGAAGCGCAGAAACGACCGGGTATCGGTCGTTTATTATAGTCTGAAGTGGGGGGGATGAACCGTGTCACTCTTGCGCAGAATTGAGAAGAAACCTTCACCAGCAGCGCCTGCACCTGTCGCCCCTGAACCCAGCGCCGGCGATGCGGCCGGAGAAGTTCAACGCCGTGCCGTGCCGCGTGCGCGGGATGCCTACATGGATTTAAAAACCCGCGTGCAGAATCGCCTGATCACCGAAATGGACCCCTCGATGGATGTATCGCGCACCGCCGAAGTGCGCGCGACCATCAAAGAGATGTATGAGGCGATTTTGCAGGAAGAGAGCATCATCCTGGGACGCAAAGAGCGCGATGCGCTTTTTGAACAGATCGTGGCGGAAATCCTGGGACTGGGGCCGCTGGAACCCCTGCTGGCCGATGAAACCATCACCGAGGTCATGGTGAATGGCCCCAAGAAAATCTTCGTGGAACGCCGGGGCAAGGTGCAACGGGTGAATCTGGCTTTCGAGTCCGACGAACACTTGATGCGGATCATCGAGCGCATCGTCGCGCCGCTAGGCCGCCGCATCGACGAGAGCAGCCCCACCGTGGATGCTCGCTTGAAGGACGGATCGCGCGTCAACGCGGTCATCCCCCCCATTTCGTTAAATGGGCCAACGCTGACCATCCGTAAATTCTTCAAGAAACCGCTTACCATTGAAGACCTGATTCGTTTCGGCACCATCACCGAGGAAGCGGTCGAGTTCTTGCGCGCCTCCGTGATTGTCGCCGTCAACATCATTGTTTCCGGCGGCACCGGTACCGGGAAGACGACTTTCCTCAATGTGCTTTCGAGCTTCATTCCCACGGATGTGCGCATTATCACGATCGAGAATGCGGCGGAGCTGCAACTTCGTCAGGAACACGTGGTCACGCTCGAATCGCGCCCCCCCAACGTAGAAGGCAAGGGCGAGATAAGTATCCGCGATCTGGTGATCAACTCATTGCGGATGCGCCCGGACCGCATCGTGGTCGGTGAGTGTCGAGGCGGCGAGGCATTGGATATGCTCCAGGCGATGAACACCGGCCACGAAGGCAGTATGACGACACTCCACGCCAACGCTACCCGCGATGCTCTCTCGCGATTGGAAACTATGGTCTTGATGGCCGGTATGGAGTTGCCCCACCGCGCGATTCGCGAGCAAGTGGCCAACGCTATCGATATGATCGTGCAGTTGGAGCGGATGCGCGATGGGTCGCGGCGCGTCACCTCGATCACCGAAGTCCAGGGGATGGAAGGCGATGTGATTACCACGGCGGATATTTTCAAGTTCGAGCAGACCGGCCTCGAAGAGGGCAAGATTATCGGGCGCTTGCGACCAACCGGAATCCGCCCCAAATTCATGGAAAAAATCGAAGAAGCCGGCATTCATTTACCGCCATCGATCTTTGGCGTAGCGCAGCGTGTACGTTACTAACGTGTAACCTACACCGCGCCTGATGAACAGAAAGGTGCATGAACCATGAACCCCACCACGATATTGATAATGGGCGGCGCGGTTGTTCTCATTTCGGTGATCTTGCTGGTGGTGGGTCTGTCGGGCAGACCCGCCGGGCAGGGGCTGGTTGAAGAGCGCCTGGGCGACACCGAAAAGAAATCCAAAAAGAAAGAGAAGCAAGGCAAACGCGAATCTGCTGTCGGCGCCGCTGTAGACCGCGCCGTAGCAGGGCGTAGTTTTGCGCAAAACCTTTCGACCCAGTTGGCGCGCGCAAACCTCAAGTGGACGGTCGGTGAGTTTATCGTGATGACCGTGCTCTTTGCCGCCGGCGCCGGGCTGCTCTTCTTTGTCCTCAAGCGTATGCTCTTCGTGCCGATTGGCATTTTGGCGGGCTTCTTTTTACCGCGCATCTTTCTTTCCATGCGAAAGAACAAACGCCTTAAGTTGTTCAACGATCAACTGGGCGATGCTTTGAACCTGATGGTGAACTCGCTGCGGGCCGGCTACAGTACCATGCAGGCGATGGAAGTCATCTCCAACGAAATGCCCGCGCCCATCTCCGAGGAATTCGGGCGGGTGGTGATGGAACTGCAACTCGGCGTCCCGTTCGACACGGCGATGGCGAACCTGATGCGCCGTATGCCGAGTGGCGACATGGACCTGGTCATCACAGCGATGAGCGTACAACGTGAGGTGGGTGGAAACCTGGCCGAAGTGCTCGATGCCATCAGCTTCACCATTCGGGAGCGGGTGCGTATCAAAGGTGAGATCAAGGCCATGACCGCCCAGGGTCGCATTACCGGTTATGTTATTACTGCGTTGCCGTTCGCGTTAGCCGGCCTCATCTATATGATGACCCCTGACTTTATGGGAGTGTTGTTCACCGATCGTTGTGGCTGGGTCATGATCGTCGTCTCGCTTGTGATGATCGGCCTGGGCTATGTTGTAATCAACAAAATCGTGAGTATCGAAGTGTAAGGGAGGAGACGATGCTACCCGTTATCCTTGGTGGGATCGTTATGCTGGTGTTGATTGTGGTGTTGGTCTCCATGCGTCGGGCTGGCACTGCGCAGAGCCTTGACGACCGCTTGAACGAATTGGCGGCCCTGGGCCAGTCGGTGACGCTGGAAGAGCTTGAGCTTTCTCAACCTTTCTCGCAGCGCGTCCTCATCCCGATGATGGAAGCCTTGAGCAAGATGGCGCAGCGTTTTACCCCGCAGCAAACCATCGAAGCCTCACGCCACAAGTTGGAACTGGCCGGACTGGCGCACAAGATCAAACCCGCGCAATTTCTCGCTTACCGCATGGTGGTAGCAATCGTCCTCGGCATAGCCTCTTTGACGATTATCTTCGTCACCGCTTTGCCTGTATTCCAACGTATGTTGATCATCGTCATCGCGTTTGTGATCGGATTTATGCTACCGACCGTGTTTCTCGGTTCCAAAATAACCGCGCGCCAGACCAGTATCATCAAGGCTTTGCCGGATGCGTTGGACCTGCTGACCATCTGCGTCGAAGCCGGGTTAGGGTTCGACGCGGCGATGTCAAAAGTGGCCGAAAAATGGGATAATGAATTGAGCATAGCCTTCATGCGCACGGTGCAGGAGATGCAATTGGGGAAATTGCGGCGTGAGGCTCTGCGTAATATGTCCAACAGTATGGACGTTCCCGATGTGACCACGTTCGTCGCGGCGATTATTCAGGCTGACACACTCGGCGTTAGCATGGCGAAGGTCATGAGGATTCAATCGGATACGATGCGCATGAAGCGTCGCCAACGGGCTGAGGAAAAAGCCCGCCAGGCGCCGGTGAAAATGATGTTCCCGTTGGTGTTTTTCATCTTTCCTACCATTTTGATCGTGTTGTTGGGGCCGGCGCTTATCAAGATCAAGAACATCGGCATCTTCAATTCTTAGCGAAAACGTGAATAAGATCGTACGGTACGCATGGAGTGTGTATCGCCAGGTCTTAGACCTTTTTGTTCCGCCGCGCTGTGTTGTGTGCAAGCACGTTGGGACCTGGCTTTGTGAGCGCTGTGTGTCAAAAATTCCCCTTTTCGATGCTTCCATTTGTTCCAGATGCGGGCGTCCCGCAAACACCTCCAAAGACAGTGATGCTGAGTATCTCTGTGCTGTGTGTCGTGCTACTCCGCTGCGGGTCGCCCCTATTCGAGCGGCATTCCTGTTCAAGGATGAAATCCGCGATGTGATTCATGCGCTCAAATATCGGGGGGCGAGTGATATTCTCAAACCCCTGGCCGGGCGTATCGCCGAAAGCTGGCATCGGCACCATTTGCCCAGCGATGTCTTGGTCCCTGTGCCACTTCACGCTAACCGCGAAACCAAAAGAGGGTATAATCAGTCTGTGCTGGCGGCCAAAACGATAGCGCGGCAGGTGGGCTTGCCGGTGGCGCGTGAAGCGTTGGTGCGGGTTCGGGATACGGCTTCGCAAACACACTTGAAGCGGAATGAACGCAAGCGGAACGTCGATGCAGCTTTTTCGTGTGTGACATGCGCGCCATTTGCCGGGAAGGACGTGACCCTGGTTGATGATGTCGCCACGACCGGCGCCACGCTGGATGCTTGTGCCGAAGTGTTGTTGGCCTGCGGCGCGCAAAGTGTTAACGCTTTCACGCTGGCGCGCTCGCCTTGATAACGGAGCAGAAAGGTGCAGGTCGCGTACATTGGGTATCAATGGGCCTAGAGAGGCTGTCAGCTTGGGAGGCCCTAACTTTCTAAGGAGGATTACCTATGGAGATGTTACAGATTTACACGCGCAATATAGAGTTGACCGAACGATTACGGGATTACGTCGAGACAAAGGTTGCCAAGTTCGAGCGGTTTCTTCCCTCGCTCGAAACCATCCGCGTGGACCTCTCCGAGAGTAACGCGCGGGATAGTGCGCGGCGTATGGTCGCGCAGATTACCATCAATGTTCCCAAAGCCATCTTGCGGGCTGAAGAACGCGCCGGGGACATCTTTGCCGCCATCGACGCCGTGATGGACAAAATGTATCGGCGCGTCGATCGGTACAAGGGGCGCAAGACGACGAAGCGGCGGGCTGCCCCGTTGGCCGGTGAGCCACTCGAAGTTGTGGCCGAGGAGGCCATCGAAGAAGAAGCGCCGCCCCATATTGTCCGCGTCAAAGAGTTTGAGGTTCATTCCATCACGCCTGAGGAAGCCATCGAGCAGATGGAGCTGTTGGATCACCTTTTCTACATCTACCTTGACGGCAACGATGGCCGTCTGAGCGTCATCTATCGCCGCGAGGCCGGCAATTACGGCGTCTTGAAGCCGGTGTACTAAGCGACGAGTAACCGTTTAGTTTTATGAGCATGACTGCGAAAGCAGTCCGTGCGCAGTGGAGAAGAAGTCTTGACCTTGCTGTTCCCAAGTGCGAATCAAAGACAACAGACGCGCAAAGTCCAAGGCGCCTT
>DAOUAY010000137.1:0-2062 GCA_034432995.1 Anaerolineae bacterium
CCTCGCCCAGGAAGCGCTCGCGGAAAGCGGGATCGCTGGCAAAAGGTTCGCGCAAGAACTTGACGGCGACCGTGCGTTCCAACAGCAGGTCTTCACCCCGGTAGACAGTCGCCATCCCCCCTGCGCCGGCCAGCTCGATGAGGCGATAGCGTTGATTGAGAATGGTAGGTTTCATACCTTGTCGTCTCCTTTAATCTGTGGGTATTCTACCGCAATGGATGGAAATGGCAATTTGCCAGCCATCGGGAAATCACTACAATAAATTACACGAATCTTCGCCAATTTTTCAGGGAGGAGCATAGTGCAGACGAAACGCACGCAAGTCCGCGCCGAGCGTCCCATCAACCGGGAGACGTTCATCCGCCCGTGGGCTGAATTGGGGCTGATCGTCGCCGACAGCCCTTACGACCCCGCGCCGAGTCTCGTTATCGAAGGCGGCGGCGTCGTGGAGATGGACGGCGTGCGCCGCGAAGATTTCGACATGCTCGACCGCTTCGTCGTCGCCCACAGCCTCGATCTGGATGTGGCCGAGGAGGCGATGGCGACGCCCTCCCGCGACATCGCGCGGATGATCGTGGATATCGACGTGAGCCGCGACGAAGTGCTGCGCCTCACGCGCGGCTGCACCGCCGCCAAGCTCGTGGACATCGTCCGCGCTATGAATGTCCTCGAAATGATGATGGGACTGACGAAACTGCGCGCCCGGCGCACGCCGGCGAACCAGGCGCACGTCACCAACCGCAAGGAACACCCGGCGCTCCTCGCCGCCGACGCCGCCGAGGCCGCGCTGCGCGGCTTCGCCGAAGTCGAAACGACGGTGGGCGTCAGCCGTTACGCGCCGCTCAACGCGCTGGCGATTCTGGTCGGTTCGCAGATCGGGCGGGGCGGGGTGCTGACCCAGTGCTCCGTCGAAGAGGCTACCAACCTGCGCCTGGGCTTTCGCGGGCTGACCACGTACTCCGAGACGCTCTCCGTCTACGGCACGGAGCGCGCCTTCGTGGATGGCGACGACACACCCTGGTCGAAGGCATTCCTCAACGCCGCCTATGCCAGTCGGGGCGTCAAGACACGCTTCACTTCCGGCACCGGCTCCGAGGCGCTGATGGGGCACGCGGAGGGCAAGTCGATGCTCTACCTGGAAGCGCGCTGCCTGCTCGTCACGCGCGGTGCGGGCAGCCAGGGGACGCAGAACGGCTCGATCAGTTGCATCGCGCTGCCCGAATCGCTGCCGGGAGGCGTCCGCGCGGTGTTGGCGGAGAACCTCCTTGCGATGATGCTCGGCCTCGAAGTGGCGGCGGGCAACGACGCGCTGGCCTCGCACTCGGAGATGCGCAAGAGCGCCAAACTGATGCTGCAATTCATCCCCGGCGCGGACTTCGTCACGTCGGGCTACGGCTCGATCCCGCGCTACGACAATATGTTCGGCGGCGGCAACTTCGATACGACCGAGCTGGATGACTGGTACGTGATCCAGCGCGATATGCAAGTCGATGGCGGCATTCATCCTCTGACGGAAGCAAACATCCTGCGCGTGCGCGAGCGCGCGGCGCGGGCGATCCAGGCCGTGTTCGACGCCTTCGACTTCGCCAGCATCAGCGAGGTGGAGGTGCAGGCCGCGATCACCGCCTTTACCAGCGAGGATATGCCCGACCGCGACAAGGTGGCGGACATCAAGGCCGCGCAAATGCTGCTCAACGGGCCGATCACGGTGCTGGAGGTCATCAAGGCGCTGGCGGAAGCCGGTTATCACGACGCTGCGTCGAACTTATTGGAAATGCAGCGCCAGCGCGTCATCGGCGACTATTTGCAGCCGGCGGGTATCTTCGCGGAAGGTTTTCACGTCCTCAGCGCGCTCACCGATCCCAACGACTACGCCGGTCCCGGCACGGGCTACCGCGTGGAAGGCGAACGCTGGGCGCGGTTGCAGAACATTCCGCAGGCGTGGGACCCAAGAGAATGGCAAATGGCAAATGGCAAATGGCAAATCGGCGAATCAGCGAATCAAGAATCAGCAAATCTAAAATCTAAAATCCAAAACCTAAAATCGGGTTGGCTTGTGGAG
>DAOUAY010000138.1:0-5759 GCA_034432995.1 Anaerolineae bacterium
CGCCGTCCAATCCGCGATCCGCCGCGTGATGAGCGCCGCCAGCGCAAACGCAAACGGAACCGCCAGGCCCACATAGCCCACATAGAGCGCGGGCGGGTGAAAGATCATCCCCGGATGGCGCAGCAACGGATTGAGTCCGCGCCCATCGAGGGGCACTTGCGGCAAGAGGGTAAAGGGCTGTGAGAGGAACAGCGTCACGGCGACAAAGAAAGCCGTGATCAGGCTCAGGAAAACCATCGCCCAGGGGACAAGCGGACGCGCACGTTCCGAAGCGCGCCCGGTTGCCAAGGCCGCAAAGAGCGCCTGCAAAGCACACCACAAGAGCAGTGATCCTTCCTGCCCGGCCCACACCGCCGAAATTTTGAGATAGACGGGAATCACTGTCGAGGAGTGTTGGGCCACGTAACTGATTTCGAAGTGGTCGGTGAGGAACGCCAGCCATAAAACCAGCAGCGCCATGCCGAGTACCGCCGCCAGCGCATAGGTAGCATTTTGCGCGCTTTGCAACCAGGTCTTCCCCTGCGCGGCAGAGGCGGGGACAGCAGACAATTGGATACTGCGCCACGCAGCATAGGCCGCGTACAAGGCAACGGCCAACGAAAGACCGATGAGGAGCGTGCCAATTTCGCCGACCATCTTAGTCGCCTGCCTGTGCGGGAACTTCTTCTTCGTAACGCGAGGGACACTTGAGCAGCAACTCGTCGGCGTAGAAGCGCCCATCCGTGCCCATCTTGCCGCGCACAATAGCCTGCGCCTCGTTCTGTAAGAGATCGGGTTTCACACTGTCGTAGACCACCTCCAGGCGAGGACCGCTGGGGTTCTGGACGGCATCGTGGAGCACCTGCGCCAGCCCGCCGCGCTGCTCGACCTCTTTGGGATCGGCGGGAACGTTGAGAATGGTAAACGTGACGCGCGGCGCCAGCGCATCATAGACGATGCTTTCACCCAAGACTGCACCGGAGACCGTGATGTTGCGCTGCATGGCCTCGTCTCCCATAGTCCGAAGTTCCGCCACAGTGACAAAGTACTGCGCCGTACTCCCCGTGCTGCTCACAATCAAGTAGATCACAGCGCCAACGATAAGAAGACCGGCTATAATGAATGTTGTTTTGTTTTGCATAGCCCCCACCCTACCAATTTCTGATTGACGATTGAGGATTGCCATTCGCCATTCGCCATTTGCCATTCGCCATTTGCCATCCCCTGGCCTCATTCTATCCTGAAAAGTATGCTTGACAAGAGCTACACACCTTGTTTGGAGGTCTTATCATTCTTGCTCCGAGGGGAACGCCAGTTCCCCGTTTTAAGCTCATAAGGCGCGGATCTGGCGATCCGCTCGAAACAAAAATAGGGAGCTGTGACGAGAATGATAAAGCCCTGACCTTGTTTACCATTTTATCATCTGGAATTCAGGGGTATAATCTCATAGAGGTCTGGAGACAATGAACCCAATCTTGATTCGACATTTATACGGCAGCGTGCGCCGGAAACGTTTTTTCTGGCTCCTGAGCCTGTACCTGCTTGGGGTCGGATTGTTGGCCCTATTCCTCGTGGCCATCATCGCAACGCCCATGTTCTTTGGCAACTTCGCAGGAGTCGAGACCACACTCTCCATGCACAATCTCTTCACCGGTGGACGGACCATCTACTGGTTCGCCGGCGTCATTCTGATCTTGACGAGCAGCCTGCTGGTACCGATCAATGCGTTGGGCGCGTTTGCCGGGGAACGCGAGAATCGCACCCTCGATCTCCTGATCACGACCACGCTCAAAATCCGTAGCATCGTCCTCGGCAAACTGGCCTCAGCTATGCTGACCGGCGCCGTCTACGTGCTAGCCCCCTTGCCGCTGTTGATGGCTGGCTTCTGGCTTGGCGGGGTCACCACGACCGAGTTGGGCATCACCCTGCTCTTCTTCGCGCTGGCGATGCTCTCCGGCGTTTCCTGGGCGCTGCTCATCTCCGCCTTCCTGCGGCGGACGATCGCCGCCGTGCTCATCTTCTATGGGCTGGCGTTCGCCTCGGCTCCGGTGATTATGATTTTGGCGACCGCGGCCGCGGGACTTGCCGATGCGTGGAAATATCGCGCCTTCCTCGACATACAGCCCTTTTGGATCGAAGCTCTGGTGCAATACGGCTGGGTGATCCTGGCCGGATTGCACCCGCTGACTGCGGCCATTGTGACCGAGGCGATGGGCTTCCAACAGAACTCGTGGCTGCTGCTGCACTTCACCGTCGAACGGTACACCCCCGGCGCCAGCTCGACAACTCTAGGCCCCCTTACGCTGCCCTCCCCCTGGATCACGTACACGATCTTCACCCTCATCGCCAGCGCGATCATGTTGCGCATCGCAGCCTGGCGGCTGGGACGTCCGGAGCGTTGACGATGCCCCCGACCCTGGAACGCGAAATCGCCCGCTTCAGCCAGGCGCTACGCCGCCATCGTCTGGTGGTGGGGGCAGGATATGGCGTCGTGGTGATGTTGGTGGCATTGCTGATAGCTGCCATCGCTGCGCGACTCGCACCTTTGTGGCACCAGGCAGCCCTGCTGTTGGCCTCCGTCTGGGCCGTGGGCGGCGGGTTATTCGCCGGCGCGATGCTCGGCTATCTCTGGCCGATGCCGCTCCCGCGCCGGCTGCGGCTCTTCGACCGGCGACTGCATCTGGCCGAACGACTGACAACAGCGTGGGAACTCGCGCAAGGACGCATCACTGCGCCTGCCGATCTCATCCAGCTCCAGCAGACGGAAACACTAACAGCCGCGCGCGCCATCGAGCCACAACCGGCCTTTCCGCTGCGCCCGCCACGGTTTGTGGGATTCGCGGCGCTCGTTCTGCTACCAACCCTTGCCCTGGCGCTCTTCCTCGCCAACCCGCAGGAAAGCGTGCTCGTTCAACGCGAAGCACAGCAGCAGGCCACCGAAGCCGCCATCGCCCAACTCGTAGCCGCGCAAGAGACCCTGGCGACGAACGACGCCCTCAGCGAGGCCGAGCGTGCCGCCACTCTCCAAGCGTTGGAGGAGGCGCTTGCCACGCTCCGCGACCGGCGCAGCACGCCCACCGAGCAGCAGGCCGCACTTTCGGCAGCGGAACGGCAGCTTGCCGAATTGCGCTCGCCTGAAGCCGCCGCGCAACTTCAACGGCTGGCCGAGGCCAGCCCCCTCTCCAGCGCCGAGGTGGTCCAACCGCTGGCGGAGGCGCTGCAACGCGGTGACGCAGAGGCGGCGGCGGCCTATCTGCGCGACCTGCTCGATCCAACGGGAAAAGAACCGCTGACCGCCGCAGAGACGTTGGCGCTGGCCGACGCTTTTCAGCAAATGGCCGACGCCCTGAACGCCACCGATCCAGCCTTGGCCGAACAGTTGGCTGCCGCCGCCCAGGAAATCTACAGCGGCGATATGGCCTCCGCGCGCGCCGCCGTCCAGCAGGCCGCAGAGACGCTCTCCGAGGCGGCTCAAGCCAACGCATCCAACCAAACCCTCGAACAGGCACAGGCTGCCGTCCAACAGGCCCAGGAGGGCCTGGGGGCCACGCAACGGCAAACCACAGCCTCTACCCCTGCAGAAGGCGCCGCGGCTCAACCAGGGACTTCTGAGACGCAAGGAGAGCCGGGGACAGGCGCGCAGGGGCAAACGGCCGGCGGTGCGGCAGAAATTCCCGGCAGCGGCAGCAACATACACAGTGAAGACGCCGGCAGCAGCCAGCCCTACGGCTCCACAGAAGCGCCGCGCATCGCCGGGCAGGGCGGCGAAATCACGCTGCCACGGCAGGAGGCGCTCGGTGCGCCGCGCACCACGACCGGCCTTCCAGGCGAGGCGCGCATCCCCTACCAGGACGTCTACGCCGCATACGCCGAAGCCGCTCAGGCCGATCTGTCGCGCAATGTCTATCCACCCGCGCTGCGAGCTTACGTGCGCGAGTACTTCACCGGCCTGGAACCCTGAAAATTTGACAAATCTCGCATTTACATTAAACTGTTGAACATGTGTAAATCAATGATTGCTAACGCCAATAACCAGCAGCAGCGGCTTCTTCCGAAGTCCGGTTAGTGCTGCACGGCGATTGAAGGATTTTTCATAAACCAGCCTACCGGGAATCGGTAGGCTGGTTTTCGTTTTGACAAGGAGGTGATGCAGAGCATAAAACCAATGTGTGTCCGTGTTCGTTGAGAAATAGCATTCGTCTGTGAATCTATATCAGCCAAAAAAGGAGAAGAGGGAAAATGGTTACTGAACTTGTATCGCGTGCCAAGGAAGATGATATTCGTTTTGTGAGTTTTCAATTTACCGATATATTCGGGACGATCAAAAGCGTCACCCTGCCGGTCGTGCAGCTTGAGGGGGCACTAGAGGAGGGTGTCTTCTTCGACGGCTCGTCCGTGCAAGGGTTTGCGCGCATTTTCGAAAGCGATATGATACTTGTACCGGATCCGAACACATATCGCGTGCTGCCGTGGAGTGTCCCCGAACGCCGTCGCGCGCGCATCATTTGTGATGTCCACACGACAGATGGCAACCCCTTAGCCAGTTCACCGCGCACGGTCTTGAAACGTACGTTGGAGCGGACTGCAGCGAAAGGGTTGACTTACAACGTTGGTCCCGAACTGGAATTCTTCTTGTTCAAGCGTAATGGCGATGCGCCGTTCCAGCCGGTGCCGCACGATATTGGAGGCTACTTCGACTTTTCGCCCCGTGATGAGGCGCAACAGGTGCGCAGCGAAATCGTCATCGCCTTGGAAGCGCTCGGGATTCACGTCGAAATGGCCCACCACGAAGTCGCCGCCGGGCAGCACGAGATCGATTTCCGCTACGCCGACGCCCTGTCGACGGCAGACAGCGCCATCACATTGAAGTATACGGTGCGCGCCATCGCCGCGACCTACGGCATCTACGCCAGCTTCATGCCCAAGCCGATCTTCGGCATCAACGGTTCGGGGATGCACACCCACCAAAGCATGAGCGATAGCAGCGGCAAAAATGTCTTCTACGCTGCCGACGATCCCTATCACCTCTCGAAACTCGCCTACCACTTCCTCGCCGGGCAAATCGTCCACGCGCGCGCGTTGTCGGCCATCGGTGCGCCCACGGTGAACAGCTACAAGCGTCTTACGCCTGGCTACGAAGCGCCGGTCTACGTCTGCTGGGCGCACCGCAACCGCTCGGCGATGATCCGCGTCCCGGCGACCCGACCGGGCAAAGAAGCCGCGACGCGCATCGAACTGCGCTGCCCCGATCCGAGCAGCAACCCCTACCTGCTGTTCGCCTCGATCCTGGCCGCCGGCCTGGACGGCATCGAGCGTGAACTGGAAGCGCCGGAACCGGTCAACGAGGACATCTATCATCTGAAAGAGGCGGATCTCACCGCCCGGTCGATCGGCACCCTACCCGGCACGTTGTCCGAGGCGCTGGATGCGTTGGAGGCCGACAACGTCATCCTGGAAGCCCTGGGCGAATCCCTCGCGGAGACGTTCATCCGGGCCAAGCGCGCGGAATGGGATGAGTACCGCATCCGCGTGACGCCGTGGGAACTCGAGCGGTATCTCGAAACCGCCTAGCCGCACGATAAATTTACCACAGAGGCACGGAGTTCACAGAGGATTTCGCTGTGTTCTCCGTGTCTCCGTGGTAAAAAACTCTACGACGCCCCGCCATGCGCGGGGCATTTTTTGTGAATTGCTAAAATCGTAAACTTCCAGTATAACAAAGACTACAAAAGTCTACGCACATATTGCGTCTTGCAAACCTCGTTCGCGGCGCAGGTAAA
>DAOUAY010000139.1:0-8648 GCA_034432995.1 Anaerolineae bacterium
CGCAACGTGTACTCGCCGGGCGCGAGGCCCTCCGGCAACGCGAGCACCGGGTAATCGGTGACGACTTCGCCGGGCAGCCACAGCGTCGTCGGCAGATAGCCGTAGCCCGGCTGAATGTCCTGCTGGACGAGTTGCCGCCCCGACGCATCCAACAACCGCAGTGAAAGCGACCAATTGCGCGGCGTCCCCAATGTGGACCACACCATCTTCAAGCGCAACGTGGTGGCATCGGGTTGGATCGGTTCAACAGCATGTAACGTTATATCGCGGAACTCGGCCAAGACTGGCGCATCCGTCCGCCGCGCCGGGCCGTGCGGCGCGCGCACCGCGCCGGCGTAGACCGCCTCCTCCCCTACCCGCATTTCCAGCAGATACAGTCCGCGCGAGAGGTCGTCCGGCATCACGAGGCTCGTCACACAAGCGCCATCGCACGGCAGCGCGAACGTCGTCTCGGCGAGCGCGTAAGGGATGCCGTGGCGCGGCTCCGCCGGGGAGACCAGGCGCAGCGTGCCCGTCAGTGGGTCGCTCACGGCCATCCACGTGTGCTGCGCGGTCAGCGAGTCACCGGGTTGCACCGTCGTCGCCGAAAGCAGCACTTCTGCCAATCGCGCCGCGCCGAAATCCACCGGCCCGGCGTGCGGATAGGGCATCTGGTTGAAGTCGAAGAAGGTCGCGGGGGTGAAGGATGCATGATGCAAGAGAGCAGGAAGGGCGATTGAGATAACGAGGGCAGACAGGGTAGACAGTAGACGGAGCGCGAAGATTCGCGCGACGGTAGACGGGGGGGCGGAGAACTGCCGCGTGGATTTTCGAGCATACAACCACACGACAACCCCCGCAATCGTCAATGCCGACAGGGCTTCGGCAAGCGAACGCAGTGGTGTATTACGCAGGCGCAGGGTGACGGTGTGGTCGCCAGCAGGCAGAGACACGGCCAGCCGCCCGGAGCCGGTCATTGGAAAGGCATCGACACGCGCGCCATCTATCCGAGCCTGCCAGCCGGGCCACCAGTTCAACGGGAAGGCGACGGTTGCGCCGCCCGCGTCCACAGTCACGCGCCACACCTGTTTGACGGGTGTGCGTTCCACAAGCTCCCAGTTCAGTAGCCCGCCGCCGTCAGCAATGGGGCGTAGCGTGCCATCCACGGCAGCCTCGGAGATGTAGAGGCGCGGGGATACGTCGCGCGGCAAATATTCGTAGCGGATCGTCGTGCCGATGTTGCCGGTAAAGGTTTCGTAAAACAACAATTGCTCTGGCGTCACATCCGCGTCGGCAATCAGCAGCCGTTCGGGACGCAGGCCCAACAACGCCGCTGCGATCATCATCCCGCACAATCCCACCATAACGACGATTTTCAGATTTGCCGATTTGAGGATTTTGAGATCGACAATCGCTCCCGTCGCCATCGCCGTAAAGAGCGCCTGCACGGAGAGAAAACGCCACGGAAACTGCGTGATCTCCAACAGCGGCAGGTGATCCCACAGTGGCTTGGACAGCGGCGTGATCATGAACGTAGCAAGGGCGAGGGAGAAAAACAGGTAGACGGTAGACGGTACGCAGTAGACGGTAGACGGTAGACGGTAGACAGGGGGGGATTGGGGATTCGCAATTCGTAATTCGTGATTCGCACTTCGTAATTCGTGATTCGTAATTCGTAATTCGCCCATTCGCTCATTCGCCCATTCGCCCATTCGCTCATTCGCCACTCGCCATTTGCCATTTGCCATTAAGCTCGCCACGCCCACCACTGCCAGCGCCGCCTGCGCAAGCCCCATCGCAAACGGGCCGGCATCTTCGGCGCGCGGGGACACGCTGTAGTCGAAGGCGAACGTCTGCTGCACCAAATCAAGGCCGCGAAAATGGTTGCTGTAATGGAAATATCCCGCCGTAAACTCCGGCCCCATCTGCCCGTATTTCGTCTCGCCAATCGCCGGCAGCCAGAACCAGGCGGTGAGGAGGAAGCCCAGAACGAACGGGATGATAAGGTAGACGGTAGACGGTAGACGGGAGACGGGGGGGACAGGGCGTGATTCGTAATTCGCCATTCGTAATTCGTCATCCGTAATTCGCTCATTCGCTGATTCGCCCATTCGCTGATTCGCTATTCGTAATTCGTCATTCGTAATTCGCAAGACGGCATACAACAACGCAAACGGCGAGAACACGAGCGCGGAGGTGTTGTGGGTGAGGATGAGCGCGCCGTAAGCCAGAGACGCGGCGACGATGCGCCCGCGCGTAGGGCGCTCGGCGATGCAGTCCAGCGTCCACAGGATGAGCGGATACCAGATGAAAGCGTAGAATTCGGAGAGCGAGTCGCCGCGCACGTAGACGTTGACCATGTGAAACGGCGCGAAGGTGTACGCCGCCACGGCGACGAACGCCGCCGCCCGGCTCTTGAACGCGCGCTCGGCCCACAGCGCCATCGTCAATGCGGCGAGCACGAAGCCGAACGTCTGCGTGGCCTGGATCGCCACGAGAGGACTGAGGCCGAGCGCCGTCAGTCCGCCGGAGAGGTAGTAGGGCAGCGCCGCGTAGTGATTGAAGAACGGATACCCCAAATCGTAGGCCGCGTGCGCCATCCAGCGTACCGGGAAAATGCCGTGACGCAGATTCTCCGCCATATCGAGCGTGCGCTGGAGCAGAAACGGGCTATCCCCCCCACCCCGCGTGTTGACCATCCCCGGCCCCCACAGCGGCGCGGCGGCGAGCAAAGATATAAAGATGCAGGATGCAAGAAGCAGGAAAAAGGATGCAGGATGCAAGGTGCAGGATGCAGGATGCAAGGTGCAGGATGCAGGATGCAAGGTGCAGGATGCAGGATGCAGGATTTCCGTTCCTGCTTCTTGCCTCTTGCTTCTTGCCCCTTGCCTCTTGCCCCTTGCCTCTTGCCTCTTGCCTCCTACGGAGCCAGAATCACGCCCACCTCGACCCAAGCGCCGGCAGGATTGCCGGCGTCGTCGAGGCGGGAGAGGCCGTCGCCGGTGTCGCTGCGGTAGAGGCCGATGCGCAGGCTGTCGCGCGCCGGGTCGGGGACGACGCCGGGCAACGAGTGCTCGTCCAGGATGAGGTCGCCGACGGCCCAGCCGGTGGTGCGCAGACGACCGTATCCGGGCTGGTAATCGTGTTGGGCGATAACCGCGCCGTCGCGCAGATAGTGTACGAAGACGGTATAGTCGGCATAGAGCAGCGCGTCCGTCTCCCACCAGAGGCGCACCGTCGCGCCAGAGGCATCCGGGTGGACGAGTGCAGCGCGCAGCATAACACCCTTCTCGAAGCGCGCGGCCGGTTCCGGCACGGCGGGGCGCGGATCGGCATGGATGAACATAGCGACGGTGAACGGCTGTTCGTCCTTGTCGCCCTGCGCCTGCGGGCCTTCTTCGACACGTAGGTATGCCGGACGCGCGATGTGCGAGAACACGTCCAATTCCCAATTGCGGTAAGGCCACACGACGAACGTTGAACTCGGTGTGGAATCAGGCGCTGCGGCGACGGACAGAAAGCGAACAGCCTTCTCCGAGACCAGGAACGGCACCGCCATCCAGGAATCCCACAACTGGCGGTCGATGTAAACGCGCCGTTCGGTCGCCGGACCGTGAAGCATTTTCTCCCCGTCCCAGCCCGCACCCCGCAAGGCGTTGATATCTCCCGCCATCGCTACCGGCCCCGCCTCGAACCAGTGATAGGCCAGCGGCGCATTCGCGTAACGCCCGAAGTAGTCGTAGGTGGTGGAAAGGAAGGCGAGGAGAAGGAGAAGTAGACAGTAGACAGTAGACGGTAGACGGGGGGAGCGGAGCCTGATGCGTGATGTGTGACGCGTGATCCGCTGATTCGCCGATTCACTGATTCGCTGATTCGCCGATTCGACTTTGGACTTTGGACTTTGGACTTTGGACTCGATCCACAGCAGGCCCAACACCGGGAAGAGCACAGCCGTGGGGAGCACGCCGACGGCGCGGAGGAAGTGCGGAGCGTCTTCGGCGAGGAGGGTGGGCAGCGCCATCACCGCCGTCCAGAGGAGCGCCAGTGCGGCCCCGGCATTGCGGCGGAATCCCGCCAGCGCCGCGCCCACACCGATCAAAAACGCCAGACCGAGCGCCGGTTCCCACACAGGCCGCCACGCCAGGTTGTGCCGCCAGATGCGATCCCCGCGCACGAAAAACATTCCCGCCGTCCGCAGGGTGTGGCGGACGAGCGTGCCCCAAAAGTCGCCGCCGTTGATCTCTGGGCTGAGGATCGTCACCTGCCCGGTGCGCGCCAGCACCACGTCGGGGTGGCGCAGTGTGTAGACGCCGAGCGGCGCAAGGACGAGCAGCGCTATCACACAAAACACCAGCGCCCCGCGCCAGGCTCGCAGCGTTTGTCGGCGCTGGAAGAGCAAGCCATAGACGACCATCACGCCCAACGCGACCGGCGTGAAGCGTGCAGCCATATAAGTGTACCAACTCGCGCCGTAGAGCACCCCGGCGATAAGCCAATATCGTGTTCTGCCGGTACGCAGCGCACGAGTTGCCTGCGCCAGAAAAAGCGCGGTGAACAGCGGCAGCAACACGGCGCGGAATCCGAGCCGGCTGAGGTGGACGTGCCACAAGGTCACTGCCAGCACCGCCAGCGCCCACCGTCCAGCGCGGCGCCCCCACAACACGCGCGCCAGGTCGTAAGTCGCCGCCAGGGTGAGAAAGCCCACGAAGAATGACGGCAGCCGCACCGCCAGCGGGCTGCGTCCCAGCACGGCGATGCTCAACGTGATGAGATAGATGAAAAGCGGTTCGCGCCCGTTGTTGGCGGGGAAGTACACCGGAAGGTTGCCCGTTTCCAGCACCGCCAGCGCGTCCAGGCCGTACTGCGCCTCATCGTGATAGAGGCCCGGCGGCGTGCGGCCGGCGTCCCACAAACGCAGTCCCGCTCCCACGAGCAGTAGGAGCAGGAGCAACACGCGTTCTACCCACCAACGAGAGCGAGCAGAGCGTGCCAATGAGTTTTTGCAGAAAGAATCCGTGCTTTCCGTGTTCATCTGTGTACCAAAGCGATATGCCAATCATAACCAGAATTCACGGGCGGGGAAGTCCCGCCCGTGTGTGTTGCTCCTATTCTAGCCGAAAAACGACAATCTGCTACCCGGCTCCACTCGCCCCACCGCCGGCAGCGCCGCCCGCACTGGCCGCGCTCGCGGTGCTCGCCGAACCGGAAGCCGCCATCATCGCCACGAACGCGCCGCGCCCGCCATCTTCGGCGGTGGCCAGCGCGCGGAACCACGCCGGGACTTCGATGTCTTCGTGCTTCTTGAGATAGCGCGCCCACGGCTCCGCCAGGCCAAACGCTGCCGCGTAGGAGAGATAGCCCTCGAACTGATCCCGATGCACCAGGGTGTCGCGCTGGCGGGTGACATTGCTCAGGTATTTAGCGAAGCTTTTCCATTCCAACGCCGTCTGCTGGAAATCCTCGCGCAATGGGGAGAGCGACGCCCCCACAAGGACCAACACGAATCCCGCGATAGAGATCGCTATCGCGATGAAGAGTGGCCACACACCCAGGGCACTCATCAACAACGCTGCGACAACGATCAACCCTACTCCCAAGAGCAGCAGGAGCACGCCCCACACGATCTGCGCGGTGCGGCGTCGCTGGCGTTCCGCGTCGAAGAATCCCAGAGACTCACATTCCGACTTCAAAGCCTTAGTGAAAGACTTGAGGCGGCTGTACAGGCTATTTTGAAGTTTGCTCAAGCGTACCTCGGACTGGAGGCCGGATTTGTCATAGAAGAGCGTCTCGATCACGCCGCGCTCGTGCGGGCGCAAGGAGGCGGCGGTGCTATTCAGCCGGAAGACGAAGTCGCGGCCTTGCAGCCAGGAAGTGCGCTGCATTTCCTCGATGCTAATCACCCCGCGCCGGGCCAGATCGAAACACGCCCCCAGAACGTAGGCCCAGGCCCACGTCGTATCCACGCTGCCGTTGCGCAGCAAGACGCCGGCTATGGCCGGCGGCAGGTCACTCGGCGGCAGCGTCAGCACAGCCTCGCCGCGCGCGGAGGGCACGCGGGCACGGCTCACGAACACCGCTAACATGATGACGAGAAGGGCGACCACAGTCGCGGCGATAAGGGAGAGCACAAGCCCACTCGAATTGTTGGATGCGCCTCGCGCTTGCCACTGCGGCGGCGCAGCGATCAAGCTCCCCGCGCCAAAGCGCAGCGCCACGATGAGCGTCGTGTTCGGCTTGAGATCGCGGGCATCGTACATGACGATGTTCGCACCCTGCACAACCGTCGCTGCGCCTTTCTGCACTTCCGGCGCGCCGAGAAGTTGCGTCGTCTCGGGGTACGACACAATGATCGTGCTGGCGGCGATGCTGTACTCGTACTCGTCGGGCAACGCCTGCCAGATCAACACGTCGGCGTCACTTTCCTGGCGGATCACGCCCCACACGCGATAGGTCAGGCTGAAAGTGCGCGTGCTGTCGGAAGTCGGGGCGAAGTGCCAGGTGACTTTGACCGGGTTGCGGCCGGCAATCTCGACTTGTCCGGCCTCTTTCCCTTCGGACAACGGGACGCCGTCCACACTCGCGCTGATCACGTCGATGCCGTCGGTGTATTCCGCAGGCAGGTGACGGTAGACGTAGGTGAACGGCCCGCCGACAAAGCGGAAGGTTAACCGTTCGGTCACCTCCAATGAACCGTCAGCTTGCACGACCACATCCACGTCGAAACGGTCGGCGCTGTACGATTTGGCAGCCGGTCCATGCCACGGCGCAAACAACAGGCTCAACGCCACAAGACTGAGTAAAATTTGCTGAAACATCGCTCTGCCCTCCTCGATAGTCACGTAGTCGCTCGTCTTATAGTCGGCAGTCCAACTCACTCAGGGAATTGCTCGACTAATGCCTTCATTCTTATGGTAATCGAGACGGGTGGGATTGTCATTGTCCCTGAGGCCAAATTCGTCCTTGTCCTCATGGATAATTTCGGGCCAGACTCAATAGATCTAGCTGGGCTTGGTCTGGATCGCCATCCAGACCAGAACGGGGAACTGGCGTTCCCCTCAGAGCATTTTGTGAGCGACTTAGACTAACAACTACCCGACCGATGACTATCTGACTAACGACTATGCAACTGATGACTATCCGACTACTTTCCGAGGTACAGGATGAGCACGGCGGCCAATCCCCAGAGGACGAAATCGATCTGCAAGGGGCGGTCGGTGAGCACCACTTCATCGGGCGCTAACGTGATGCCGCGCACGTGGATCAGATAGAGGTAACGGAACGTGGCATAGATGACAAAAGGAATCGTCAACATCATCCAATAGTTCGCCGGCAAGTTAGGGGCGGAAAAGGTGTACAACGCATAAGCCAGGATAAACGATGCGGTGACCACACTGAGCAGGTGATCCAGCAGTGTCAAATTGTAATCTTCCAGGCTGGCGCGGTGGTTGCTGGCCTCGCTGCCGAGTTGGACCAGTTCGCCGCGCCGCTTGCCCAATCCCAGGAAGAGAGACAGCAACGTCATACAGATGAAGAGCCACGGTGAGAAACGCTCCGCGTCCACCAGAGGAATGCCTGCGGCCACGCGCAGCACAAAGCCGGCCGCAATGGCGATAACGTCCAGGAGAACGATATGCTTGAGGTAAAACGAATACGCGATCTGCAAGGCCAGATAACCGGCAAGAACAGCGGCGAAAACCGGATTCAGCAGCACGCCGAGAATGAGCGACACGACAGCGATGCCAATCGCCAGGCCGAGAGCCAGGTTGGGCGAGAGTTGTCCTGCCGCAAGGGGGCGATTGCGCTTCTTGGGGTGCTGGCGATCCTTTTCCAGGTCCACAACATCGTTGATCGTATAAACGACGCCCGAAACCAGGCAAAATAATACAAAACCGACCACCGTCGGCCACAGATACTGCCATTTCAGCAACTTTTCATCGAAAACCAACGCGGCGAAAATAACACCGTTCTTCATCCATTGCTTGGGACGCATCGTCCGCAAAAAAGCTTTAAGTGTGCGCATCACTTTACCTCCACAAGTCCTCTATCATACCCCAACCAGGCCAGGCGACAAGTGACTTGTCGAATTGGCGATTTCCCCCTATACTTCGGGCAGAGGGATCCAATCATCCTCTGTCAATGTAAACCCAGCGTTTGCAAGGAGGGGAGCCATGCGTGCAATGGTACGAGCTATCTGTACACTGGTATGCTTGACATTGTTATCCGGCTGCGGCATCATCGGGCGGACGCCCACCCCGATACCCGGCCTGGCTTCGCCCACGCCAGATGCGCTGCCATCTCCGGTGATCGTGGAACCGGAGACAGCGGCGCCGCCGACGCCGACGTTTGTGCCGCAACCCACCTTCACGCCGCAGCCCGGCGTGGCGGTATCGCAAGTCATCGTCCTGGATTACCCGCAGAATAATGAGACGGTCGGCAATCCGCTGACGGTGCGCGGGCGCGCGGCGCTGACGCCGTTCGAGGCGACGCTTGTTATGCGCGTGTACGATGCGTGGGGACAACTGTGCGGCGTCGCGCCAATTATGACACAGGGCGAGTATGGCGGTCCGGCGACCTTCGAGGGCAGCGTCGCTTACGGCGGCGTGCCGGGCACGGGCCGCGTCGAAGTGGCGGACGTGAGCGCCAAAGACGGCAGCGACATCGCCAAAGCC
>DAOUAY010000140.1:0-4289 GCA_034432995.1 Anaerolineae bacterium
ATCTGGCGGGCGGAACGCAGACGCGCCGTCATCGCGTTGAAGGCGCGGCTCAACTGCCCTAGCTCGTCCCGCGAGCGCGCCGGCACCTGCGTGTCGAGATGCCCCTGCGCCACCGCGCCCGCCGCGTCCGTCAGACGGCGCACCGGGCGGGTGATCGCCCGCGAGAACACCAAGCCGACGATGCCGGAGAGCAGCAACGCGATGACCGTGGAAATCAACAAGCGACTACGAACATCGCGCACCACCGTCGCCACATCGGTCAACGGCTGGCTAAGGTAAACCACACCGGCAAGCGCGCCATCGACCAGCGTGGGCAGCGCCACGGTCAGCGTGTCCACGTCACCGCGATTCACGCGGCTGGCATATTTACCGGTGAGCGCCTGCGCCACAAGCGCGTCATTGCGCAGGTCTACGCCGAGATCGGTGTTCCAGGAATCCAACACTACCGCACCCTTGACATCCACCACGCGGATGCGGGTCTCCAACTGTGTGCCCAGCTCCAGCGAGGTCTCCGCCAGATACGACAAATCCACGTCGCCGATCATTACGCCGGGTTCAGGCACGGCCAGGTTTTGCGTTTGCACGGAGATATTGCTCACCCGCCGTTGTTGCAGCACGTTGACCGTGGCGGCGTCCTCCGCGACCGGCGGTTCGGCGTCTGCCCCCACCACCGTCGCCCCAGGGATCAACGTCTGCGCCGTGATCTGCGCCTGCGCGACGAGGCTCTCCTCGATGGCTTCCAGGAAGTACCGTTCGAGGAACGAGAGCAACAGCGCCCCGGAGAGCAACATCGCCAGAACAATCACGGCGAGGTGCGAAAGCAATAGTTTTATGCGCAGCGTTGAAAACATGGCAAATGGCAAATGGCAAATGAAAGAATCAACGAATGTAAGAATCAACAACTATGCAGCGAGTATCCAGCTTCCAGCATCCAGCTTCCAGCATCCAGCTTCCAGCATCAAGCTTCCAGTTTGTACCCCACCCCGCGCACGGTGACGATGAGGTCTTCTTCAGGGGCGGCGGCGCGGAGTTTGGCGCGCAGGCGTTTGACGACGGCATCCACAACACGCAGATCGTCGTGGTAATCGTAGCCCCAGACCAGATCGAGCAGTTGCTCGCGGCTCAAGACCAGTCCGGCGTGCCGCGCAAAGACGCGCAGTAGTTCGAACTCCAGCGCGGTTAGATCGAGCTTTGTCGATTCCAGATGCGCTTCGTGACGGGCTGTGTCCACCGCAAGCACGCCGACGCGCACCAGGTCTGCCGGGCCGGCGGACGTCTGCGGCGCAGTCCGGCGCAGGACGTTTTTCACCCGCGCCAGCAGCTCGCGCACGCTGAACGGTTTGACGACGTAATCATCCGCGCCCATTTCCAGGCCCAGCACGCGGTCGATTTCCTCATCCCGCGCAGTGAGCATGATGATGGGGACGTCGCACTCGCGGCGCAGCGCGCGGCACACCTCGATTCCGTCGAGCTTCGGCAGCATCAGATCGAGGACGATCAAGTCCGGCTGTTCGCGCCGAGCCAGCGCCAACGCCTGCTCGCCGTCCCATGCGACGACGACCTGATAGTGCGCTTGCTTCAGGTTGTAGGAGAGCACGTCGATGATCGGCGCTTCGTCGTCTACGATGAGAATTTTGGTCATGCGAATCAGCGAATCAGCGAATCAGCGAATCAGCGAATCAGCGAATCAGCGAATGAGTGAATCAGCGAATGAGCGAATCAGCGAATGAGCGAATGGCGAATGGCAAATGGCAGAGTGAGCCAGCAACCCAATCCCCAGTTACCAGTTACTAATCTCTTTATAGCGCGGTTGTGTGACAGGGCAATGACAAAGAATGAACAAAGCAAGCACAAACGCCCCGGCGGCAAAGACTACAAAAGTCTGAGCAAACCTCGTGAGACTTTTGTAGTCTGGCTTCAGGCGACTAACTCATTGCGCACCATCGCCAGTAGCGAGTCGGCGTGCAGGGCGGCCAGGTTGTAGCAGACGCCGCCCAGGTGATCGGCCAACGCCTGCGCCAGGCCCTTGTCGTAGTCGGGGCTTTCCATGTTGACGACGATAGATTTGACGTCGCCCTCGGCGATTTGTTCGGCGATGTGGTAAGCTTCGAGTTGCGGCGGCATGTCGCCCATCGAGACGTTGCCCGCGCCGTCGGTGAGGATGACCAGGAGCGGGAGCAGTTCGGCGTAGCGGCGCAATTCCTGCTCGACGGTGTGCTGCGCCAGCCACAGTCCGGCTGCGAGCGGCGTCTTACCCCCGACGGGCATGTTGACCAACATCTGCTTCGCCAGATCGACGCTGTTGGTCGGCGGCAGCACCAGCGTAGCGCGGTCCTTCTGGAAGACGATCATCCCCACGCGATCGCGGCGTTGGTAGGCGTCGGTGAGCAGCGAGAGGATCGCGCCTTTCGTGGCCTCCATGCGCTCCGAGACGGCCATCGACCACGAGGCATCCACGACGAAGATGATGAGGTTGGCGGCGCGGCGGACGCGCACCTTGCGTTGATAATCCTCCGGGCGCAGGTGCAGCGCCGGAGAACCGGCAGGACTCCCTGCCGCGCGCCGGCGCTGGAACGGCGCTGCGGCGCGAAACGTCGCGTCGAACGCCAGATCGGAGGGATCGCGCGGCGATGGCTGCGCGCTTACGTAGCGCCCGCGCTTGCGGTCCGTGCGAGTGCGGCTGCGCTTGCCGCCGGTCGAACGCACACGGCGGTCCGCCGGCGCTTCCAAGCGGCGCGTCTGGAAGATCTCTCCCGGCGGGATGTACTTGCCCCCATCCCACCACGTCCCATCGGTGGGCCATTGGGGAACGTCTTGAGCGTAGGCTTGCAGTTGAGGCGCGGAGGCTTCCTGGGACTCTGCCTCTTGCGCCTCAACCTCTACGCTTTTTTTTGACGGTCCTCCCCGGCAGCATCGCCGTACATGGAGGTGTCGTCCTGTTCTATCTCCGCATCGTCAGCTTTACCGCGCGCGGATGCTACCATCTTGTCCAGTTCAGCGATGGAGGTCTGCACTTCGTCGAAGGGCTTGCGCTTGAGGCGGTGCGGCAGCGTCAGTTCGGCGGCCAGCATGATGTCGCGGTCGGTGAGCCGCGTGCGCGCTTCCCACGCGGCGTGCGCGACGGCGGTTTTGAGGATCACCAGGTCGGCGCGATGGCCATCCACGCCCAGACCGGCCATCATCTCGGCGATGGTGGACATGTCGTTGCGCGTATAGCGCACGTCCGGCAACAGGCAACGCGCGTCTTCGATGCGCTGCGCCAGCATCATCTCCTGCGGCAGCCACTCTTCGTAGAAACCCGCCGGGTCCTGCTCGAAGGCGAGATTGCGCTCCATGATCGCCATCCGCGCGCGCGCATCCCGCACGCCCTGCACATCCACGCACAGCGCGAAACGGTCCAACAATTGCGGGCGCAGGTCGCCCTCCTCCGGGTTCATCGTCCCCACCAGGATGAAGCGCGCCGGGTGCTGGAAAGAAATGCCCTCGCGCTCGACGATGTTCACGCCCATAGCGGCGGCGTCCAGCAGCACATCCACGATATGATCGTCGAGCAGGTTGACCTCATCCACGTAGAGGATGCCGCGATTGGCTGCCGCAAGCACGCCCGGCTCGAAGTGGCGCTCGCCCTTCTGGATGGCGCGCTCGATGTCGAGAGTGCCGACCACGCGATCTTCCGTCGCCCCAATGGGCAGTTCGACGAACGGCACTTTCCGTGTGTAGGACGGCAGCTTTTCGCCCTGCGCCGCGTGTTCACGACAATTCGTACACCACGTCGCGGGTTGGTGGGGATCGCAACCAAAGGCGTCGCCGGCTACCACGTCGATGTCGGGCAACAGGGCCGCCAGCGCGCGGGCCGCGGTCGATTTCGCCGTGCCGCGCTCGCCCCGAATCAGCACGCCGCCAATGCGGAAGTTGATCGCGTTGAGGATCAGCGCCCGTTTCATCCGCTCTTGATTCACAATCGCGGTAAATGGGAAAATCAAACGTCCGTTATCTGCCACGTGACCCCCTTATAGAGTCCAAAGTTAAAAGTTGAAAGTTGAAAGTTGAAAGTCAGTGAACCGTCAGTCTAATTTCAATCCGTTAAAATCCGCTCAATCCGGTGAGGATAGCCTTCGTCTGGTGATACGGTTTTCGAGCAGCCGGATTAGCACAACGCTGACAATAAAGACAAGTATGACGTTGAGCCACACACCATCCCAGAGCTTCTGGACGGTAACGGAGGGCGTCACGCTCACGTCAGCGGCGCTGGCCGTCGCTACGAACTTGAGCGGGGCCGACATCGCCGC
>DAOUAY010000141.1:0-6547 GCA_034432995.1 Anaerolineae bacterium
CGCAGATTGACCGCAGATTGACGCTGATTTGTCCGAATTCGTGTTGGTTCGCGCCGAAAACCCAAGAAAATCTGCGTTTTTCTGCGTGCATCTGCGTCCCAGAAGAAGTTTGTCGGGTAATGAAACTTCTGGATGATGAAGCTGGACACAGCAAAGTTCGCAGAGGTAGTCGAGGGTGAGTTAGAGTTGCTTTCGCAGTGATGATGCATTTTCTTGTAGCTAGCGAAGCTTCGCCTCAAACCGACGAGTTGTACAGCTTGACTCAGAGATGCTATAATTGCTGCAAACGTCGCCACCAAGTCATTCTACAACTCTGACGCCAGTGAGCGTCCAACCTGTGCGGCCAAACGAGCACTAGCTCTGACATAGGAGCCAATCGCGCCCAACGCAGTTGGCCAGACAGAAGCCGCAGAACTTGGTGAGCAGACGACACACGTCGGTTTGAGCCGTCGCAAAAGCGCCATTTGCGTCGGCCTGTGTTGGTTGTGCCTGTTGCGAAAACTTGACTCATTTGTCAGAAATGGCCTATTGTAGATGCCTAGTCATGCATGCCACGGCCTCAGTGATTCAAGCACGTCTCGCCAGCGGGACTAGCGGGCGCGACGTACGGGCGAGGCACCGCCTCGCCCCTGCTTTACCGATAACTTCCGACTAGATATATTATGTCGAGTAGGGGCGAGGCACCGCCTCGTCCCTACTCATTTTGCACCCCTAAACTTGACATAAGTATACAAACACCTCACGTTTACGAGCGCATGTAAATCTTGGGGGGACGAACGTTGGTTGAGCGCCGCCGTGTGTTCAAAGCACACGGCTGAGCCAAACGAAAGCTCTGCCAGCTTATTTTCAGCCCCCGAAGGGGGCTTTTGCCTGTTCAACCCGGTGCTTTAGCGCCGGGCACGAGACAGTCAGCACTTCCCCCCAAGTGCTACATGCGCCCTACGTTTACGTTTCGGTGTCAGCGCAGGCTGATGCCCGGAGCCGTGGGTATCCAAGAAGGAGTGATTTCCAATTGGCGTTTGGATGCCGCAGATTGCAGGCGCCGGGCGCACGCCGCGTAGTTTGCCCGACACCGTTCGATGACAAGGACAAGATTCCCGGGTTACAGCCACTTGCCCGCCCCTGGCTTTGTGTTAGAATAGTCTCTTTGCAGTCCCGGCTTCGTCAGTCGCAAACCTGAAACCGAGTTATACTTATGTCAAGTACAAAGCGGCGTGCCGCTATACTGACCTGTGGCCTTTTGATCTGCCTCGGCCTGTCCTTTGCTGCAGGATTCGCTGCCTTCCTGTGGTCCCGTCACCAGGAACGCGCGCACTGGCTGGAACAGCCCCTGGGCACCTTCTGGCAGGCCTGGAATTTGATCGAGACCAACTACTACGGCGAGATGCCTTCGGCGCGTGCACGCACCTACAGCGCCATCCGCAGCGCGCTGGCGCTGCTCGGCGACCCGTACACCATCTTCGTCGAGCCACAGACACGCGAGTTAGAGCGCGACCAGATGCGCGGAGTCTATGGCGACATTGGGGTCGCGCTGCGGCGGGATGCACAGAACCGGATGGTGCTTGCGCCCTACTCCGATTCACCCGCCCAACGCGCTGGCGTGCTCGAAGGCGACATCTTGCTGGCTGTAGATGCCCAGCCTGTGACCACAGAGACCGCCTTAGAACAGGTGCAGGCGTGGCTGCGCGGCGAGGCGGGTACGGTCGTGACTCTGACCCTCTCTCGCCCCCCCACCCTGCCGTTCGACCTTCCCATCATCCGCGAAGAGATGCGGGTCCCTTCCGTCACCTGGTATGTGCTCGACCGCTTCCCCGAGATCGGATACATTCACATCACAGGGTTTACCGAGAGAACAAGCGCCGAAATCCTGAGTGCAACCCACGAACTACGGGCAGCAGGCGTCGTCAGCCTGGTGCTGGATCTGCGAGACAACTATGGTGGCCTGATCGAGCCGGCCGTCGCCGTCGCCGATGAATTCCTCCACAGCGGCGCCGTGATGATCGAACAGAGCCGAAGCGCCCAAGAGCGCATCTTTCAGGCGCAGAGCGGCGGTGCAGCCACCGATGTTCCCTTAGCCGTGCTGATCAATGGTGGCACGGCCAGTGCCGCCGAGATCGTGGCCGGCGCGTTGCAAGATCATCGTCGCGCCCCACTCATCGGCGAATCCACCTTCGGCAAAGGGTCGGTGCAATTGATCTACGAACTTTCCGACGGCTCATCGCTGCACGTCACGTCGGCCATCTGGCTGACGCCCAATCGCCGACAAATCCAGGGCCAGGGCCTCACGCCCGACATCCACGTCCCACGCGGTAATGGCCCGCAAGATGACCAACTCGAACGCGCTGTGGAGTATCTGCGATCCTTGAAATGAATAGGAGATGTGAGATGAACAGTGACTTGCGTGACGCGATCAAATTCGTACTCATCAGCACTGTGCTGCTGACATTACTGGTTATCACCTTCTTTGCCGGCTTCGGGCTCGCCTATTTGCTGGCCGGAAGCGGCGTGCTGCCAACGTGGTCGGCAACTGCCCCGACGGCCATTCCGGCAGGTACGCCGGTATCACCGCCGACGCCAACGACCGAAGACGAACAGACCTTCCAGGTCTTCTGGGAGGTATGGAGCCTGGTGCAGCAGAACTATTACGGCGAACTGCCGAGCATGCAGGAAGTGACCTATGCAGCCATCCAGGGAATGATAAACGCGTTGGACGACGAGTACTCTGCCTTCTTCGAGCCTCGCACTGCCGCCATCATGCGAGAGGACGCCACCGGCGAATTCGAAGGTATCGGCGCCTTTGTGGACCTGGATGAGGAAGGCAAAGTGCTGGTGGTGGAAGTATTCGAGAACAGCCCCGCTGAGGAAGCGGGCCTCCAGGCCGAAGACCGCATCGTCGAAGTGGATGGCGTCTCGGTTGTAGGGCTGACGCTGTACGAGGCCATCTACCTGATCCGTGGCCCGGCCGGCAGCCAGGTCACACTGCTTGTCGAGCGCGAGGGATTCGAACCATTCGAGATTACAGTCACCCGCGCACGTCTCGAAATCCCCGTCACCGAGGCAGAGATGCGTGATGACGGCATCGGGTACATTCGGCTGTACGATTTCAGTGCCGCTACGGCCTCCTCGCGGGTGGAGGACAACCTGAAGGAACTCCTCTCACACAATCCGCGCGGGATCATTCTCGACCTGCGCGGAAATCCAGGCGGCATGTTGGGCCAGGCCATTGACGTTGCCGATCTTTTCCTCAGCGACGGCCTGATTGCCATCGAACGCTGGAAAGGCAGCGAGGAGGTATTCAAGGCGCATCCCGGAGATATTGGCGAGAAGATACCTCTGGTGGTTGTGTTGGTAAATGGCGGCAGCGCCAGCGCGTCGGAGATCGTCGCCGGAGCATTGCAGGATCGCGGGCGGGCTATATTGATCGGAGAAACCACCTTCGGCAAGGGCGTCGTACAGCGCGTGTTCACGCTCGATGACGGCTCTGAATTATGGATTACGGCAGCCCGCTGGTACACACCCAACAACCGTGCTATCCACGAGGTAGGGCTCACGCCCGACATCGTGGTGCCGTGGCCCGAGGATGCGGAGAAGGGCGTGGACCCCCAGTTGGATCGCGCCGTCGAATACCTGCTCACGGGAGAATGATGGCAGGCATCAAGGTCGTTGCCACCAACCGCAAAGCCGGACGCGATTATTATCTCGAGGATCACTTCGAGGCAGGTCTGGTCCTGACAGGAACGGAGATCAAGTCCATTCGCGCTGGCGCAGTGAACCTGAGCGACGGGTACGTCCAGGCCAGAGGTGAGGAATTGTGGCTGGTCAATGTCCACATCGCACCCTACGATCCATCGGGAAAGGGGGGACACGAACCGCGCCGCCCGCGCAAACTGTTGCTGCATCGCAGGGAGATCAACCGGCTGATTGCGCGTGTCCAGGAGCGCGGATACACCATCGTGCCCGTGCGGATGTACTTGAAGGAAGGTCGGGCAAAAGTCGAGATCGCGCTGGCGCGTGGGAAACGCCAGTATGACAAACGTCAGGCCATTGCCAAACGAGACGCCCAACGAGAAGTAGAGCACGCGCTAAAGGAGCGCCAGCGCCGGTAAAGCCCCCCATTCCCATGGAAGGATACGACAGGCAAATAGTTCGCATAGCCTGTTATACGCTCGAAGTAAATCTGATGGATGGGGTTGAATGGCCTGCTATAATGACTATGCGAAGGCCAGACGAGCACAGACTTGACACTTTCGCACCATTGATTATAATCCCAGGGTCAAATCCTTTCAGGAGAAAAACCGCGTGGAAGCCATACAAACACAGACACAGGTGACCTCGATCGCCGATCTGCGACCCAAGATGCGCCTGCAAGGCACGGTCACAGAAACGCAACTATACGGTGCAATCGTTGACATCGGCCTGGAGCAAAAGGGCCTGGTGCATATCTCGCGCCTGGCCCCTACCCGCGTCAACCGGGTGACCGACGTGGTGAGCCCCGGCGACAGCGTGACCGTGTGGGTGACCGAGGTGGATTTGTCCAGGGGACGTATTGGCCTGACGATGGTCGAGCCGCTCAAGGTCGAATGGCACGAGTTGCAGGAGGGACAAACGCATGTGGGCACCGTAACACGGATCGAGCCCTACGGCGCTTTTGTGGACATCGGCGCCGAGCGCCCCGGCCTCCTACACGTCCGCGAAATGTCCTCGGAGTATGTACGCCACCCTTCGGAGATCGTCAAGGTCGGCGACGAGATCGCGGTGCGCATCCTCAAACTCGACCGGCAAAAACGGCGCATTGACCTGGCCATGGCGGATACCGCAGAAGCCGAGGCTACAGAAGTCATACAACAAGAGGAACCTCCCAAGACCGCGATGGAACTGGCCCTTCAGCGCGCCGGCCGCCAGGAAACTCCCACCAGGAAACGGCGCGAGCGACACCACCCCCCCGAAATCGCCGAAAGGGAGGATATTCTGCTACGCACCCTCGAACTACACGCGAAGCGCGAACGCGATACGGCCAGATGAAACCAAGAAGGCGATGCGGCCTCGGTCTTTTGCTGGGAATGGCAGTAGTCATCTGCACTTCGGCTTGCACGCCAATGCCTTCCCTTTTCCCAACGTCAATTCCCACGCCGACTCCCGTCCCTCCGACCGCCACGCCAACCCTCCCACCAACGGCAACCCCCACAGACAACTGGCAGCTCGTCTGGGCCGACGAGTTCGATCAACCCGACGGCTCTGCCGTTGACCCGGCCAGATGGTCCTTCAACCGCGGCGGTGGCGGCTGGGGCAACGGCGAATGGCAGTACTACACCGATCGCACCGACAATGCACGCATCGAAGACGGTGCGTTGATGATTATCGCCCAACGCGAGGCATATAAAGGCTCCCGCTACACCTCAGCCCGACTGGTCACAAAGAACAAGGGGGATTGGCTTTACGGGAGGTTCGAGGTCCGCGCCAAACTCCCCTACGGTCAGGGAATCTGGCCGGCGATCTGGATGCTGCCCACCGACTGGGAGTACGGCGGCTGGCCGCTCAGCGGCGAAATTGACATTATGGAACTCGTCGGCCACGAACCGGGGACCGTGTACGGGACCATCCACTACGGCAATCCCCACACCTACACCGGCGACCACTACAGCCTGACGGCAGGCCAAACCTTCGCCGACGATTACCACGTCTTTGCGCTGGAATGGGAACCGGGGGAAATCCGCTGGTACGTGGACGGCATCCACTACCAGACTCAGAAGGAATGGTTCACCTCGAGCACAAAGGGCACATACCCGGCACCTTTCGACAGGCGCTTCCACTTGATCCTCAACGTCGCGGTCGGCGGCGCGTGGCCCGGATACCCCGACGAGACCACGGTGTTCCCGCAGGTTATGTACGTGGATTACGTGCGCGTGTATCAGAAATAGTAATTCTCACTCACAGTCAAGCGAATTGGTTTTCCACAGCGGGAGCAGAAGCGCACTCCTTCCCTCAGCCGGGCACCGCAATGCCGACAGTAGCGTGGTCGGTGTTCCGGTGCAAGACGACGGCCACAGGCGGAGCAAAAGCGCGCGCCGGGCCGCAACGCCGCGTTACAGAACCGGCAATGCGTTGGCTGAGGCTGCTCAGACGGGGGAGGCGGAGGAGCCGGGTAAGTTGGTGGGAACGGAGAGGGAGGCGGATACGGTGGCGCAAATGCCGATGGAGGCACCTGGACACGCTGAGTGCGCCGTCTCATGATGCCCAGCCCAATTCCGCCGACCAGCAAGAGTCCGATGCCCGTGCATCCCACACCCCCTACGACCAATCCCAACCCCGTCAGCAACGACAGGCCCCCACCGATCCCCGAAGGCGGCACAGGCGGCACCTCCGGCGTGACATAGGCTACAGGCGTGGGACTGGGTAGCACCGCAGGAGTGTCGGTAGCAGCCGGGACGGGCGCGGTTGCAGGAGGGCTTGTGGAAGTAGGGCCAGACTCACCTGTCGGCGGCGCGGGCAGTTGCAGGCGTCCATAACCATAACCGGTATCGGGGCCAGCCGGGCCTCGATCCACCGC
>DAOUAY010000142.1:0-2889 GCA_034432995.1 Anaerolineae bacterium
CCGCGCAGTGATAGAAAAGGCCAACCCAAGCGGGGTCACACAGAAAATGATGTAAGCAGCAAGTAAATAGATAGGCATATTCCCTCCTGAAACCTACGCTGTGGCAGCCTCGTCATGCAGACGCAGAGCCGCGAGCCGGTCCCGCTCATGTTCCAAAGCGATGCGCTGCCGCAACAACGCAAAATACACCAGTGTAAACGCCGCGATGGAGACGAGGAGCGTGTGGATCATCTTCGGGGCAAGCGCCATCCCCGCGCTAGAGACAACCTGAGGATGAATCGTGCGCCACCAGCGAATGGCAAACCACGAAAGTGGCACGGTGACGAACGCAGCAATGCCGTAGACGGCCGCGAAGCGCGCCTCGCGCTCCGGGCTGAACACTGATCCGCGCAGCATCACGTAAGCCACGTACAGCAGCCATTGCACCGCCGAGATGGTCAGGCGCGGCTCCCACGTCCAGTACGTGCCCCACGCCGGTTTGGCCCACAACATCCCCGTGACCAACGTCATCGTGATGTACACCAATCCCACCTCCGCCGACGACAAGGCCAGGATGTCCCAGCGCCGATTGTTAGTGGCGAGATAGCCAACGCCGCCCACAAAGGTCACGAAGAAGCCGAAGAAGCCCACCCAGGCCGAAGCCACGTGGAAGTAGAAGATGCGCTGCACCTCGCCCATCGTCGCCTCGCGCGGCGCGTAGAAAAAGACCATACCGAGCGCCACCAGAAACACCACCACGCTCAGCCCCGCCAACACCCAGTTCACCAGGTTCTTCTTTGGCATAAGCCCTCCTGTCTAAACCGCCTTACTTCAACGCTTAAGGCGGATCACAATCCGCCGTCCCCACAGCGCCGGATTGTGATCCGCCGCGAGCATTTTAGTGATTGTTGGTGAACGAAGTCTATCTCATTCTTCAATCACGTAGCCAAACGTCAACAACGCCACCGCGATGATGATCAAATTATAAACCACCAGAATCTGCCCCCACCCCCCGACCTCGGCCCAGGTTGCCCCTTCGAGCAGCGCGCCGGTGGCTTTGACGGCGGCGATGAGCAGCGGCGTCAACAACGGCAAGAGCAGAATCGGCAGCATCACCTCGCGGGCGCGCGTATTTACGGCGATGGCCGCCAGCAATGTCCCGACGGCGGCATACGCCACCGTCCCCAAAAGCGCCGTCAGCAATACACCGCCGCGCAATAGATTCACGTTGAACATCACCATCGCCAGCGGGATCAGCACGACTTCCACCGCGAGCATCAACGTCAGGTTGCCAAACGCCTTGCCGAAGAAAAGCGCCGCGCGATCCACCGGCGCGAGCAGCAGCCCTTCGATGCCGCCGGTTTGCTGCTCGCGCGCCATCGAGCGGCTCAAGCCGAGCGTCCCGGCGAACGCAATCGTCGCCCACAGCACGCCCGGCGCAGCCGCCTGCGCCAGCGAGCCGCGCAAATCCAGCGCGAAACTGAAGATCAACAGCGCCAGCACCGCAAAGACGAACATCGCGCTGAAAATCTCGCGCGTGTGCAACTCTGCCGCAATGTCCTTGGCAACAATGGCCCAAACCTGGCGGAAGAAGTTGCGAGTGGCGAGTGGCGAGTTAAGAGTGGCGAGTTGTGAGTTGTGAGTTGCGGGTGTGATACTCAATACAGGCATCATGCTTCTTGATTCATGATTCGTCATTCGCAATTCGTAATCCGCCGATTCGCCCATTCGCTGATTCGCTGATTCTCGATTCGCTGATTCTCGATTCGCTGATTCTGGATTCGCTGATTCGCCATTCGCCATTTGCCATTTGCCATTCGTAGCCAGCTCCCGGTACAGCGCCGGAAACGTAGCCGCGTCGGTGTGCGGGGCGTCGTAGACGATACGACCGCGGTTCAGGACGACGGCGCGGCGGTTGAGCGTCACGTCGGTTTGCAGGTTGTGTGACGTGAGCAGCAGGGTGCAGCCTTCGCCGGTCAGGTCGGTGAGTAACGCGGTCAGAGCGTCGGCAGCGAGCGGGTCGAGGCCGGTGTACGGTTCGTCGAGCAAGACGAGTGGCGGACGGTGCAACACCGCCCGCGCCACGGCCAATCGCTGCTGCATCCCCCGCGAGTACGTGCGGACGAGATCGTGGCGGCGCGCGGTCAGCCCCACCCGTTCGAGCAAAGCGTCGATGCGCGCTTGCGCGTCGGGGATGGCGTACATCCGGGCGTAGAAGGCAAGGTTCTGCTCGGCGGTGAGATCGTCGTACAGCAGCGTGCGGTGCGAGAGGAAGCCGATGTGCTGGCGCACGTCCGCGCCGGCCTTTGCGGGGTCCAACCCGGCGATACGCACGGTGCCGGACGTAGAACGCGCCAATGTCGCCAGGATGCGCAGCAGCGTCGTCTTGCCGGCGCCATTCGGCCCGCAGAGCACGACGCACTCGCCCGGCGCGACGTGCAAATCGACGCCCGCCAATGCCTGGCGCGGCCCGAAAGATTTGGTGAGTTCGTGAACGTCAATCATCGTCGTGGCGCGGGCGGCGCTTTTTTCCAACCGTCAATCAGATGCAAAACCGCCAGGAGAGGATGCCGCAGCAGCATCCGCGGACCGGCGTAGCGCATCACAGCGCGCACCCTGTCCCGCATCTGCGGTTTGTAGCAATGGACTGGGCATTTGGCGCACGTAGGTTTACGCTCCTGATAAGGACAGCGCCGCAGCCGCTCGCGCGCGTAGGCCAACAGCGCGTCGCACTCGACGCACAGCCCGTCCGCCGCAGCGTGATGAGCGCGGCAGTACAGGGGCACCATCGCTGCCATCGTCCGCTCTTCCCTGAGCATACGCGGATGTTTATCGCTCATCGTCTCGGGTATAGTGCAAATTATTGGGAAGTGCTCGGGCCGGTCTCCGACCGTGCCCGCATAGCCCATT
>DAOUAY010000143.1:0-2288 GCA_034432995.1 Anaerolineae bacterium
GGGATCGTCGGGTTTGGCTTCGCCGCCGTCGAAAACATCTTCTATCTCTTCGGCGCTTATACAGAAGGTGGCGTGGGCGGAGTGTTGTTCCTGGCGTTCCTGCGCGCCGGATTGTTCGGCCTCAACCACGCCATGTATACTGGGTTTACCGGATTGGGGATTGCGTTATCGTTGGAAGTGCGCAACAAAGTGCTGAAGGTGCTTATCATTCTGGCGGGTTTTGGTATGGCGATGCTGACCCACGCTCTCCACAACGCTTTTGCGACGCTCACCGGCTACAGCGAGGGCCTTATCCCCCTTATCATCGCCGTCATCGTCGATTGGAGCGGCATCCTGTTTATGCTCATCATTGCCCTATGGTCGTTCTTCCTGGAACGACGGCGCATCATTGCCTATGGAGAGGCGCTCGCCAATTTGAACATCATCCCCAAAGCTGAGATCGATATTCTCAAGTCAACGCTGCAACGTCGCATGGCGCGCCTGAAGACGCTGTTCAGCGGTAACGTGAAGAGCTGGTGGACGATGAACCGCTATCATCGCAAAGTGAGCGAGGCCGCCTTTGCCTGGCACCGGATGAATCACAGCGATCCGAAGGCGCAGAAAAACCTCATCATTTTGGAGCAACAATTCCAGGCGCTGCGTAAAGAACTCGTCTCCGGGGCGCACGTTACCGTGCAATAGACAGCGATGCTGGCGAAAATCGGTAGCGCCGCTGTCCTGGGTCTCGAAGCTTTGCCCGTCGAGGTGGAGGTGGACGTGCGCCGCAGCGGGCCG
This sequence comes from Anaerolineae bacterium, assembly GCA_034432995.1. Lineage (GTDB taxonomy): Bacteria > Chloroflexota > Anaerolineae > B4-G1 > SLSP01 > DSWT01. Next base: position 775 of record DAOUAY010000143.1, read on the forward strand.
GCTGGCATTCTGACGCTCGTTGGCTTGCCGGACGCCGCCGTCCGCGAGAGCAGCGAGCGCACGCGCGCCGCCATCCGCAACAGCGGCCTCACGTTCCCCGGCGACAAGCGTATCACCATCAACCTGGCCCCCGCCGACCTGCGCAAGGAAGGCCCGGCCTACGATCTGCCCATCGCCACCGGTATTTTGATGGCCAGCGGACAACTGCCGCCCGACGCGCTGGACAATGCCATTCTCATGGGCGAACTGTCGCTCGATGGGACGCTGCGCCACGTGCGCGGCGTGCTGCCGGTGGCGGATATGGCCCGGCACAGCGACAGCACCACGCTGTACATCCCCGCCCCCGACGCGCCAGAAGCGGCGCTGATCCCCGGCTTGCAGGTCTACCCGGTGGCGTCGCTGGCGAGCCTGGTCGCGCATCTGCAAGGCTTCGCACCGATCACGCCCTATTCTCCGGCGGATCATTACACCGAACTGCCCCCGCCGCCCGCCGTGGACTTCGCCGAAATCCAGGGGCAGGAACACGCCAAACGCGCGCTCGAAGTGGCGGCGGCCGGCGGGCACAACCTGCTGATGGTGGGGCCGCCCGGCGCGGGCAAGACGTTGATGGCCCGCGCGCTGCCCGGCATCCTGCCGCGACTCTCGCTGGAAGAGGCGCTCGAAGTGACGCGCATCTACAGCGTGGCGGATCAGCTTTCAGCGGACACCCCGCTTATCCAAATCCGGCCCTTTCGGGCGCCGCACCATACCATCAGCAATGCCGGCCTTGTTGGGGGCGGCAACTGGCCGCGCCCCGGCGAGATCAGCCTGGCGCATCGGGGGGTGCTGTTCCTCGACGAGTTGCCGGAGTTCAACAGCCGCGTGCTGGAAGTCATGCGCCAGCCGATGGAAGACAAGACCGTCACCATCAGCCGCGCGCACGGCAGCCTGACCTTCCCGGCCAGTTTTATGCTGATCGCGGCGATGAATCCGTGTCCATGCGGCCATTACGGGGATTCCGAGCGCCAGTGTACCTGCGCGACGGGCCTCATCCAGCGCTACCGCAAGCGCATCTCCGGCCCGCTGCTGGACCGCATCGACATCCACATGGAAGTGCCGCGCGTGGCCTACGACAAACTGGCAAACGCCACCCGCGGCGAGCCTTCGGACACGATTCGCGCGCGCATCAACGCAGCGCGGACACGGCAGCAGCAGCGCCTCGCGGGCACGCGGCTGGCCTGCAACGCCGATATGGGCCCGGCGCAGATCCGCGAGTTCTGCGGCCTGCGCGAGGACGCTCAGGCTCTGATGCGCGCCGCGATGCGCCAGATGCACCTCAGCGCGCGGGCATATCACCGCATTCTGAAGGTGTCGCGCACGATTGCGGACTTGGAAGGGACGGCGGGGATTCAGACGCATCATCTGGCGGAGGCGTTGCAGTATCGGGCGCGGGTGTTGGATATGTAAAAGCAAACTTGAAAAACTCTGCGCGCTCTGCGCCTCTGCGGTGCGAAAAAGGCATTAGGGAAAAATTC
>DAOUAY010000144.1:0-2958 GCA_034432995.1 Anaerolineae bacterium
GCGGTGGTTGAGCGGTGGGCGCACGTTCCGCGTAGATCAGCTCACCTGTATAGGGATGGGCGCTGAGAACTGCACTTTCGCCGTCTACAAAGAGCCTATCGGTTAGGATACGGACGTCATGTCTACAGACGGGACGCCGCGTCACATCCTCATTGTCGAAGATGATCCCAATACCGCGGAGATGCTTTCAGCCTATTTCTCCTCGGTGGGATATCAGGTCTCTCAGGCAGCCTGGGGGCAGGACGCACTGAAAATCGCCTCCGAGACACTGCCCGACCTGGTAGTTTTGGATATCCACCTGCCGGATATCGACGGGTACGAAGTTTGTATGACCCTGCGCAGCCAGCGACGTACCGAACACACGCCCATTATCTTCTTGACGGAACGCCGCGAGCGGATGGACCGGCTGACCGGGCTGCAACTGGGGGCCGTCGATTATATCACCAAACCCTTCGACGTGCAGGAACTCCGTTTTCGGGTGCGCAATGTGCTGCGGCGCAGTAACCTCGACACGCTCTTACACCCCATTACCGGGCTGCCGACCTCGATGCTGATCGAGGAGCAGATAGAGCGGGTCATCGAAAATGCCAACCTGGCCATCATTGGCGTGGCGCTCCTGGGTATGCCCGCTTTTAGCGATGCTTATGGCTTCGTCACCCACGATGATGTGTTGCGCGCGGTAGCCTTGATCCTGCGCAACACCTCGACAGAGATTATGGTGAACGATCCCTTTGTGGGACAACTGGACACTTACCAATACCTGGTCGTCGCGCCGACGGGTCAGGAAGGCTACATCGTCTTGGGGCGCTTGACCCAACGCTTGAGCGAGGCCATTTCGTTCTTCTATCCACACCTCGATTGGGAAAGCGGCAAGCGCGGTGACGGTGCCCCGCTCCCGAAGATCAACTTCGACATCAAGCTCCTGGTGAGCGAGCAAATCCCCAGAGAAGGAGGTCTGCCGCAGCTACGGCAGGCCCTGTTTGGCAAGAAGAAGGCTGCCTAGGCCCGGCCTGGGCGGTTGAAAGCTATGCAACAATGCGGCAGCCTTTCGGGCAAATTGCCGGCCAAGTTCGCCAACTTCTGCGCGCCGCTTTGGCGTGATCTTGTCTGGATGGGCGTACTGCTCATCCTGCCACTGTTGCTCTTCGCCCCTGTTGTTTTAGGGGATAAAACACTTCTGCCGGCGGACATCCTCTATTCCATCGCACCCTACAACGCCGCTGCCGAATCGAAGGGCGTCACCGACGTCCAAAACGGCTTGCTCGCCGACTTGATCCTGCAGAATTATCCGTGGAAGCGCTTTTTGACGACAGCCCTTGCCCGGCGCGAGCTTCCGCTATGGGACCCCTACATCTTTGCCGGACACCCCTTTTTGGCGAACGGGCAACACGCCGGACTCTACCCGCTGACCTGGATTTTCTTTATGCTGCCGCTGCCGCGTGCCTTTGGCGTGTTTATCGTGCTACAGTTGGGGCTGGCCGGCATCTCGATGTACATTTTCGCGCGCACGATCGGCGCGAACCGTCTGGGCGCGTTCCTGGCGGGGATGACATTCCAGTTCAGCGGCTTTCTGGTCGTCTCGGTCGTCCACCCGATGATCGTGGCGGCAGCGTCGTGGCTACCGCTGTTGCTGGCGATGGTCGATCTGACGGTGCGGCGGGCGCGATTTCTGCGCCAGGAGCGCGCCATGCTGCCCTGGGCGCTACTCGGCGCAATCGCACTCGGATTGCACATTCTGGCAGGCCACGCAGAAGCCACTTATTTCACATTGCTGGTGATGGGGGTATTCAGCGCGTGGCGGCTCGCCCACACGGCGCTGACGCATCCACGCGCGACCTGGCGCGCCGAAGTCCTCAACCCGGCGCTCGGCCTGCTGCTGATGGCCGGCCTGGGGCTGGCGTTGGGCGGCATCCAGCTCATCCCGCTCTACGAAGTCGCGCAGGGCAGCTTCCGCCAGGGCGCGGTCACACTCAGCGACGTGCTCGGCTGGGCTTACCCCAAGCGGCGCATCATCACGTTCCTGATCCCGAACTTCTTCGGCAATCCCACCCACACGACACTGTGGAATTTCTTCACCGGTGAGGTCACGCGCGCCAGTGTAAACGCCTACGGCAACCCCGTCTCCACCTTCGATTGGGGCGTCAAGAACTACGTCGAAGGCGGGGCCTACCTGGGCGTGCTCCCGCTGTTATTGGCCCTCATTGCGATAATTAGTCCTCGAGCCAATGGCAAATGGCAGTCGCTATTCCATAGCGCGGCGAGCGGCCAAAATCTAAAATCGACAATCCAAAATTGGCTGCGCCAGCCTTACGTGCCGTTTTTCACGCTGTTGTCGCTGTTTTCGCTGGGCTGCATTTTCGGCACGCCGATTTATGCGCTGGTGTACGCGCTGCCCTTTTTGAACCAGTCGCACTCCCCCTTCCGCTGGGTTTTCCCATTGACGGTCGCCGTCGCCGCACTCGCGGGCTTGGGGGCGACCAGAATCAGCGAATTGAGAATCGGCGAATCGGCGAATCGGCGAATCGGCAAATCAGCGAATCAGCCCACAACCCACAACCCACAACCCATAACCCATTACGTCTCACGCATCCTGCTGTTCGACACTACACCCAACGTCGTCAGCGTAACCGGCGCGGCGGTGATGTGGGCGGGGCTGGCGCTGTGGGGCGGGCTGTGGCTCTCACGGCTGGCGTTCGGCAGCATCGAACCGCTGGTCGAGCGCGCGTTCTGGTCGCTCGCCCTTGCGGCAAACGCTTTCCCCGATCATCGCGCATTTTACGCCTACCTCTTCCCCTGGATTCAGCAGGGGGCGCTTTTCCTGATCGGCGCGGGGATCGTGCTGCGGGTTTCGCGCTGCCCGATCTATCTGCCGCGTAAGCTGGGAGGCCGTCCGGTGTGGGTAGCACTGGCGGCGATTTTCGTGCTGGTAGACCTTCTGGCCTTTGGGGCGGGCTTCAA
>DAOUAY010000145.1:0-3347 GCA_034432995.1 Anaerolineae bacterium
GTGACACAACACCATACTATCGCTATCCTCGGCGGGACGGGCAACGAAGGTCCGGGCCTCGCCATGCGCTGGGCCAAAGCCGGGCATACCGTCATCATCGGTTCGCGGGAGGCCGAAAAGGCACAGCGTGTCGCCAATGAGATCAACGCGAAGCTAGGAGAGCCGCTTGTAACCGGGGCAGCCAACACCGATGCTGCGTTTAGCTGCGATATCGCCGTGCTGACTGTACCCTACGCTGCGCAGAATGCGTTGTTGGAGACCCTCACCGGCGCGTTGCAAGGCAAAACACTGATCAACGTCAACGTGGCGCTCCAGCCACCCAAAGTGGCGCAGGTCTACATCCCACCGGAAGGCTCGGCTTCCGAGCAGGCGCAGGCCATCCTCGGCCCCGGCGTGGACGTCGTCGCCGCGTTCCAGAACGTCGGCGCGCACACGCTGGAAGACCCGGAGCATCCTGTCGACTGTGACGTGCTCGTTTGTGGCGACAAGAAGACGGCCAAAGCTATCGCCATCCAATTGGCCGAGGACATCGGCACGCGCGGCATCGACGCCGGCCCGCTCGTCAACGCCAAAGTCGTCGAGGGGCTGACCTCGGTCCTCATCGGCATCAACATCCGCTACAAAGTGCCGGGATCGGGCATCCGCATCACCGGGCTGCTATGAGGCAAGATGCAGGAAGCAAGATGCAAGATGCAGGAAGCAAGATGCAAGATGCAGGAGGCAAGATACAAGATGCGAAATCCGCAACTCTTAACTCTTAACTCGCAATTCGCACAATGACTAAACCGCAAATTGCGCTCTACGCCCTGCCGGGCATCCCCGACGTGCAAACCGGGGACGATCTGGGGCACATCATCCTCGACGCTCTTGAACGGGCAGACATACCGCTCACCGACGGCGATGTGGTGGTCGTCACGCAGAAAATCGTCTCCAAAGCAGAAGGTTGTGCCGTTCGATTAACCGACGTAGAACCGTCACCGGAGGCGCAGGCCATCGCCGCCGCCACGGATAAAGACCCGCGCCTGGTCGAGGTGATCCTGCGCGGATCACGCGGCGTCGTGCGCCAACGTGAAGGCACGCTCATCATGGAGACGCGCCATGGCTGGATCTGCGCCAACGCTGGTGTAGATCGCTCCAACGTCTCCGGCCCAGAAGGCGACATCGCGCTCGCCCTGCCGGAGGACCCCGACGCCTCGGCGCAACACATCCGGGAAGGGTTGATGGCAGCGACCGGCGCGGATGTCGCCGTCATCATCACCGACACGCACGGTCGCGCCTGGCGATTGGGGACGGTCAACGTGGCGATTGGCGTCGCCGGGATGCTGCCCATCGCCGATTTGCGCGGGCAGCCGGATATGTTCGGCTACACGTTGCGCGTCACCACCGTCGCCCGCGCCGACGAGTTGGCCGCCGCGGCGGGCCTCGTCACCGGGCAAGCGGCGGAGGGCCTGCCCGTCGTCCTCATTCGCGGCGCCAATTACCCGCGCGGCGACGGTCACGCCACAGATATGCAACGCCCGCCGGACAAAGATCTATTCAGATGAAGAGAATCAAAGAATCAGCGAATCAGCGAATCAGCGAATCAGCGAGGCAACAGCCTATTCGCCCATTCTTTCATTCGCTGATTCTCACATTCGCTGATTCTCACATTCGCTGATTCTCACATACATTCAGGAGGTTGTCATGCCACAAAACGATATTCCACGAGTCGGGATGTACTTGCAGGATGCGCACCCCATCCGCGAGGGGATGGCTTACGCGCAGTACGCGGAGGAACGCGGCTTCGAGGCGGTCTGGCAGGCGGAGAGCCGTCTCGTCCGCGACGCCATCGTGCCGATGGCGGCCTTTGCGGCGGTGACACAACGCATCAAGATCGGTTCCGGCGTCATCAACAACTGGACGCGCAACATCGGCCTGCTGGCGGCGACGTTCCTCACGCTGGATGATCTCGCGCCGGACCGCATCATCTGCGGCATCGGCGCGTGGTGGGATCCGCTGGCGAAGAACGTCGGCATCGACCGCCGCAAGCCGCTTACCGCCATGCGCGAGACCATCGAGGTGATGCGCAAGCTGCTGGCGCTGGAACGGGTGACGTACCACGGTGAATTCCACTACGTCAACAACATCGAGCTGGACGTCGTCCACGGGCGGCGCGAACCGCGCCACGTGCCGATGATGATCGGCGCGACCGGGCCGCAGATGATGGAGATGACGGGCGAGATCGCCGACGGCGCGGTACTAAACTACTGCGTGCCGCCAGAATACAACGACGAGGCGATGGAGTTGCTGGACAAGGGCGCGCGCAAGGCCGGGCGCACCGTCTACGACCTCGACCGACCGCAGCTCGTCGTCTGCTCGGTCCACGAGGATCAGGCGGAGGCCATCCGCGGCGCGAAGATGCTGCTCACGCAGTATCTCGCACAGCAGCCGCACATCGCCAAGGCCAGCGGCGTGACGAAGGACGTGGTGGAGAAAATTCAGGCCATCCTGGGCTGGCCCGCCACCAAGGAGCAGATCGAGAAAGCGATGATCTACGTCCCCGACGAGCTGGTGCTGAAGATCACCGCCACCGGCACCCCGGCGGAAGCCCGCGCCAAAGTGCAGGAATACATCAAGCGCGGCGCAACGTACCCAATCCTATATCCGTTGGGCGACGTGCGGTTGATGATCGATACGTTTGCGACGAAGTGAGTTGTGACCTTGCGAAGGTGCATGGATTTGGCTCACCTACACCTTCGCAGGGCCAAACAAGATGCGCAAAGCGCCAACGATGAACGAGAACCTCCCTAAGACTTCAGCAATCCGGGTTTTGATAGTCGACGACCACCCCACGGTGCGCCAGGGGGTGCGGGCGATGTTGACACAAGCGCCGGATATCGAGGTGGTCGGCGAAGCAGCCGACGGCGCGGAAGCGATGGCATTGGTGGAACAACTGCGCCCCGAGGTGGTGCTGTTGGACGTCGAGATGCCCGGCCCCCGCGCCTGGGAAGTGGAAGCCTGGATCCGCAAGCAATACCCCGATATTGTCGGCCTGGTGCTCTCGGCGCACGACCGTGACGCTTATCTGGCGGAGATGATGCAGGCCGGAGCGGTGGGCTACCTGGACAAGCAACTCCCCGCCCCACAGCTCGTGCAGGCGATCCGGCGCGCGGCGCAAGGAGAATGTCTGTTCGCGGTCGAACAGTTTCACCGCGCGCACCGCTGGCGCACCGTAGTTCAGGTGCGGTGGGCGCGTCTGACGCCGCGCGAGAAAGAAGTATTGCAGGCCCTGGCGCAAGAGACCGTTCCCCGTGAAATCGCGCAACAGTTGGGCATCAGTCCTCAAACCGTAGAGACCCACATCTGCA
>DAOUAY010000146.1:0-3043 GCA_034432995.1 Anaerolineae bacterium
CTACCGTCTACCGTCTACCGTCTACCGAAATCTTCCACGCCGGCACAAAGTTACAGGACGGGCAACTTGTTACCAGCGGCGGTCGTGTGCTGGCTGTTGTGGCGACTGCGCCAACTCTTGTCGAAGCCCGTGAGCGCGCTTATGAGGCGGTAACGAGCATACATTTCGAAGGGATGCATTACCGGACTGACATTGCAGCGAATGTGCGAATCAGCGAATCAGCGAATGAGCGAATGGGCGAATCTCCCCCTCTCTCCCCGTCTACCGTCTACCGTCTACCGTCTACCGCCTATGCCGCCTCCGGCGTAGACATCGACGCTAAAATGGCTGCCTTCCAGCGGATGCGCGCGGCGGTGGAGAGCACGTACACGCCAGCGGTGCTCGGCGGGATCGGCGCGTTCGGCGGACAGATGGCGCTGGATGAGGTGTGTTTGCATGACGCGGTGCTGGTCGCTTCGACGGACGGCGTCGGCACGAAGACGATGATCGCCGAGGCGATGGGGCGCTACGACACCGTCGGGCACGACATCGTCAATCACTGTGTCAACGACGTGCTGGTGCAGGGGGCGCGGCCTTTGTTCTTCCTGGATTACATCGCCTCCGGCAAACTGGAGCCGGACGTAATTGTGGCGGTGGTGAGCGGCTGCGCGGAAGCGTGTCGCGCTGTGGGTTGCGTCCTCATCGGCGGGGAGACGGCGGAGATGCCGGGCGTTTACAAGCCGGGATCGTTCGATTTGGTCGGCACGCTCGTCGGCTGGGCGCCGCGCGAAGAGTTGATCGACGGGCGTGACGTGCGGCCTGGCGACGTGTGTCTGGGACTGCCGTCTTCGGGGCTGCATACCAACGGCTATTCGCTCGCGCGGCGCGTTTTGGGCGAGTTGGGGTGGGAGGCTGTGTTGCCGGAACTAGGTTATTCCGTCGGCGAGGCATTGCTTGCGCCGCACCGGGCGTATCTGGCGGAATTCGATGCGCTGGTCAACGCGGGTGTGCGCATCAAGGCGATGGCGCACATCACCGGCGGCGGCTTCCCCGACAACCTGCCGCGCGTCCTGCCGGATGGCGTCGGCGTGACGCTCGACCGCAGCGCGTGGGATGTCCCGCCGATCTTTCGTCTCATTCAACAGCGCGGGCAGGTGAGCGACGACGAGATGTACCGCGTGTTCAACATGGGCGTCGGCATGGTCGTCATCGTCGCGCCGGAGGATGTGGCGGCGGCGCTGGCGGCGGTGAAGGAGGCGCTTGTCATCGGCGAGGCGGTGGCATGGAATGGCGCAGGGGAGCGGGTGAAATTGTAAGTGGGTCAGATGTGCTATACTGTATAGGATGCAGTAGAAAGTGAGGACGACCATGACGCTTCAAACGATAACTGTGAAAATTCCTGGCACATTGTATCGTCGTCTTGAACACACGGCGGCGCTTACGAAACAATCTATGGATGAAATCGTGGCGCAAACACTGCGCGCCAATGTGCCGCCGTCGTTGGAGGATGTACCGCCAGATATGCAGGCCGAGTTATCCGGACTGCTAATCGCCAGCACGGATGATGTATGGGCTGTGGCTCGAAGCGTTTTGGATGCGCACCAGTGGCGACGACATCAGGACTTGTTGTTTCGTAATGCAGAACAGATATTGACCGCTGAGGAGCGAGCTGAACTGGAACAGTTGCGTGATGCAACTGACCGGTATGTGATTCGCAAATCCTTTGCTCTGGCTATTCTTAAATGGCGCGGCTATACAGTGTCCGGCGAGTCATAGTATGCCCACGCGCAAAACTATCCCCCCGCGTTTGCGGAAGCAAATTGCAGAACGCGCCGGACAACGATGTAGTTATTGTCGAAGCCCCGAAATTGCGGGCGTTCCAATGGCAATTGATCACGTCATCCCTCTTGTTGCTGGCGGGACTACGGATGCTAATAATCTGGCGTTAGCTTGCTATCGCTGTAATGAATTCAAGGGTGCGCGAACCTCTGCGATTGATCCCCAAACCGGCGAACCGGTGCCGTTGTTTAATCCCTGTTTACAAGACTGGCACAAGCATTTCTGCTGGAGTGAAGATGGACTGACAATCGTAGGGCAGACGGCCATTGGTCGCGCGACACTCATCGCTCTGCATTTCAATGATGCGTGGCTAATCCGTGCGCGACGTATCTGGCGAGCTGCTGGTGCGCATCCCCCGTTGGAATAACCCTGTCGCAGGAGGCGCTATGTCCACAAGACACCTGTATTCGTCTGTTAATTGTGTTATTGGATTTCTGCTTAGCCTGGCACTAATTGGTTGTACGACGTCCACGCCTGTGCCGGCGACGCTGCAGGGCGAGGCCGTGCTGACCGCGCCGCCGGCGACTGTGGCCGCGTCCACGGCAACGCCTGTTCCGACCTCGACGGCGACATCCGCCCCGGAGCCGCCCACTGCTACGCTTCCGCCCACCGCCACCCCCACGCCTGAACCAACCGTCCCGCCGACCTCTACGCCAACCGATGCGCCGACCGCCACGCCAACCGCTACTCCCACCGAAACGCCGACGCCGACGCCGGAATTCATCCGCACGCGAATCTCCGCATTGCCCGGCCTGATGAACGAGGAAGTGACCGTCATCGGCAAAGTGACGGCGACGGCCAGCTTCTCGCAGGGATTCAAGTTTACGCTGGATGATGGCTCCGGGCAGGTGATCTTGCTGATGTGGCACAACGTCTACGACGACTGTTACGCCGCGCCGCAGATCAACATCGGCGCGGAGGTGCGCGCGACGGGCAAAGTGGGCGAATACCAGGGCGAGTTGCAGGTTGTGCCGCGTTTTGGCAGCCAGGTGAAGGTGCAGCGCGCGGGTGGGGCGTTTGCGCCGCAGGTGGCGATAAACGCTGTGCGCGATTACATGGGGCAAGTCGTGCAAGTCACAGGAGAAATCGGTAACGTCTCCGGCACGAACAGCGCCGTGACGCTCTCCGTGTTCGATGAAACGGGCGCCGCGCCGGTCTTTATCTGGCGCACCATACTCGACCGCATCCCCAAGGCCAATCCCGCCCTGGGCACGGTCGGGACGCG
>DAOUAY010000147.1:0-3350 GCA_034432995.1 Anaerolineae bacterium
AGTTGCAGAGGGGCTGTAGCTGATCGAGCCATTCTGCTCTTGTAAATGCTCTATATCGAGTAAATCTTTACCATCATTACCCGCCATCTCGATCGAAAACGCCATCGTTACCGAACGATTGATCATCCCGTTGGGCAACATCGCTAATTTAGCCGAACGGAGCGGCGCCAGAGACTTCAGCACCTCGATTTCTTCGCGATGGAGCGCTCCCAATGATCGCGCTTCTTGAAACAAGGTAGGGGCAATCAGTTCAAAGCCTATTGTTTCTCCCGCGGCGTCTTTGCCTAATCGTGATGTCATAACCTCCAAGGCCGCTTCTGCCCGGCGCAAGCGGTCGCGATCGCCAGGACGCGCCCGCCTTGCCAACGCGTTGATAGCCGCCAGCGTGCAAATGACACGGTCGTGATAATAACAGGGTTGTTCTGCACCCCAAGATCCATCAGGAAGTTGATGCTCGCGTAGCCAATCGAGCGCTAATTCGCCAATCGGTTCGCCGATTTCCGCCAACCGTGCGATCCATGCTGTATCGTAGGCCGTGGTCATCATGGTTCCGGGGCCGGCTTCTTCAAGCAATTTGATCCATGCTGCGTGTAAATCCATAGATAGAGATTCCTTGCCTGCGCGTTAATGGGTTAGCCAGAATGATACTGTTCCGGTTCAGCTCTATGCGATGAACTGTCTTTAGCCTTGTCATAGGTCATAAAGGCCGAAGCGATACTGAACTCTCTCGGATAGCGCAGAAAGCTGTCGCCGAGTATCGTCACGCCGTCTTTGTCTGTCAACTCTGGATGTGCTTTCAGGAGCGCTTCCATCGAAAATGCGCCATAGCAGCTTAACCGCTTTAGGGCAAGCGAAGTGTATGCACCCTGACGGGTGATCTCGCTCTGGTAACGACTTGTCATATCCAGGTCCACACCCGGAGAAGGAGATAACACCGTGCTCTCACCGATAAATGGTTCTGTTCGCAATACAACCTCAGGATATTGACGTTTAACATGGTAGGAAAGTTGCGTGCCATTATAGATTTTCGAGTAAAAAGAAAAAGGGATAAAACCAGTGGCTACACCGTAGTCTCGGACAACCTGATCGTGGATGCTCCGTACTTGTTGAAGAAACGTCAACGTTGCTCGATAATCGCTTTCTCGATCGCCAGGAAAACCAAGCATAAAGCCCATCACCGGCGTGAGCTGATTCTCGAAGCAAGACCTGAGCACATCCTTAGCCTGGTGGATATATTTTTCTGCTGCGGCCTCGGAACGGACTTTGTTCATGCGAACTAGCGTGGAAGGGCTGGCCGACTCGACGCCCAGAAAGATCATCTCTACGCCGGCCTCGCGCAACGTGGGAACGAGGCCAGGCGTCATGACATCCACCCGGCTCTCCACAGCGTAGGTAAACCCTGGACGCTTCAAGGTCTGGCAGATTTTCTCCGTTCGCTGCCGGTTGATGCCAAAGATTGGATCCCAGATATAGACTGGGCGGCCCGGCAATTCGGCGGTCAGTTGATCGATCTGCCGGGTTACCCACTCAGGCGAGAACTCAGCATAGGGTCGCATACTATCTTCCAGGCAATAGTTACACTTGAATGGACACCCCCGTGATGTCATCAGATCGATGGTCTGATACCATTCAAGGTTACGCAAAAGCCTGAAATTCAGATTAGGCAGTCGCCTTACATCCATCGGTTCAGCAGGGCTTGCCTCTAGTTCACCTCGATGGTTAAGCCAGACTAAATTGGGCGTTGAGGGGACAAGAAACGATTGGCCCTGATCGAGACTCCGGCTAATCTGCAGCGCCGCAGCCTCACCGTCGCCGCGCACAATCGCAGTGATAAAGGGGTAGCGCTCTAGCAGTGTTCGATAGTTGCTGGACGGGAAGTATCCCCCAAAGACGATAGGGATCTGATCGAGGGCCGCGTGAATCTTTTGGGCCAATATAATACCGCTCCCTGAATTGGAAATTTGTGAGATGCCGATCCAGGCAATCTCTTCAGCCTGATCGCAAAGGTGCGCAGCGACGCGCTGACAGACGACTTTTTCTGCCTCCCGCGTTAAACCAAAACCGAAATCCATCTGCACGTCGATAAGTTCAACCGGCACATTGTGCATTGCCAGATATGAACCTAGTGCCAGAATACCCAATGGCGGCGCCAGTGGTGTGGTGAAGCGAGCGACGTTGGCATTGCCAGCAAAATCGTTTGGGGACGAAATCAGGACTACCTTCTTCATGGTTATTCTCCAGTCTCAGCCATTATATCTGGCAATGTCACCTGGGGAAGTGGGATCCAGAAATTTCCACTCCGATCACGTCGTCCAACCCCAAGGACATGATGCCGATTCACGGCATAAAACTGCGCCAGCGCCCTCCACTCATCTTGTCCGACCATCGCATAATCTTCTTCACCTAATCGCCTTGTGTACAGATGGTCATACAGGATCAGACGCAGTGTATGGGCATCCAGGTAGGGCGAAGGGCTGACGGTGAAATAGAGATCTTCGTTTCCTGTAGCGATGAGTGGCATATCGAAAGCGGTTGGGCGATCAAAACCAATGAAAAAGTCGACCGAGTCGACGTATTCACCGTAATAGGCTTCCACAATCTGTCGTCGATTCGGCGCATATCCCTGTTCCTGGTAAAAACGGATGCCAATCTCAGCCACGCTCTCGGTGGCATCATGCGCGCAGATCCCCAGGAACAGACGATGAGTCCGGTGATGTGCAGTGCGCCGAGATAATTCCTCAAAAGCCTGTAAAAGATGAGCGTGGGATGTGCCCTTGAAATAACGCTGCGCGTCGCCATATATAGAGACATGAACATCGTAGGCTTCGTAGAATTGGAGAAACGCCGGGTTCTCGGTAAACCACAGCAACCCTGGAGCAACTAACTCGTTATACTCGTCGCCTCGATCCAAAAGCTCTGGGCCAAAGACGGGTGTCAATAAGGTTTCAATACCATGGTCAAAAAACAGCTTGTACAACGCAATGTGGCGTTGTCCGCCAATCTCGAAATATGCTCGCGCAAAGTCGCCGACTACTAGTTCGGGATACTCGAGCACAAGCCACCGCCGCGTGCCATTGATAGGAAAAACACATACTTTCGGGCCAGCCTCCCGCACAAGGCGCGCGACTTCCTCTGTCGATAAGTGTAAAAAGGTCTCCAGGTTCATTCCTAAGCCTCTTTAAGATGAATGGCTGATAAGGTCCTTAACATCCGTAGCATAACTATAAAATAAAAGACCATCGTCACAATCATAATCCAGGGTACATAAATCAGAGGATCCGTTGAAACGTAAGCTCCAGGCAAAATAACGCCAGTACCCCATACCGCAAAAGTAATCAAGCGCCACACAT
>DAOUAY010000148.1:0-10309 GCA_034432995.1 Anaerolineae bacterium
AACCCCCCCGGAATGGCCGCCGTCCCGCCTTTGACCATGGGGAAGAAGGTGTCCAGCACCCGCTGCCCCGTGACCAGCATCTGGGTAGGGGGAAGGCGACGGCGGTAGGGACGCGGGCGGCGCACCGGCCACCGGCGCAGCATCGTGATCTCCTGCTCGCCGCGCGGCGTTTGCAGCCGGGCGATGGGGTCCACGATGGTGTATTCGCCCTCCGGCGCAACCCATGTGAGGGTCCCTGCGGCCTCCGGCGGCGTCAGCACGCGATGTTCGATGAGGGCGGTTTCCGGCGTCGTCCCCAGGAGCGCGCCGCCTTGCACGTGCGCGCCCACCTCGACGCGCGGTGTGAAGGCCCACTTCTGCTTGCGATAGAGCGGCGTGGTTTTGATGCCCCGTCCGATGAACGCGCCGCTGCGCAATTCCAATACCGGCAGCGGGCGCTGGATGCCGTCGAAGATGCTTTGCAGCAGGCCCGGCCCCAGTTCGACGGAGAGCGGGTATCCCGTGCTAAAAATGGGCGCGCCCGGCCGTAGGCCGGAGGTCTCTTCGTAAACCTGCACGGTGATCACGTCGCGTTCCAGCCCGATGATTTCGCCGATCAGATGCTCGTCGCCGACTTCGACCACTTCCAGCATACCGATGTGCTGCGATCCCCGCGCGCGGATCACCGGTCCATTGATCCATATCACTTCACCGATCTGCGTGCTCATCAAGCCTCCCCTGCCAGAATGTGGTAGACAGCGGTGCGCACGTTGTTTTGTAGGCGTGTCAGCCGGGTTTCCAGCGTGTTGTCGTAGCGGCGGTGCTCGTTCGAGGTGCTCAGCACAACACCGGTCCCTGTTTCGAGTGGCTCGCCACATTCAAGGCGCACGTTGAGCGTCTGCGCCAGGTCGGCCAGGAAGGCGTCATCCAGCACGCGCGTTGTGGCGGCATCGGCATGGATGACGAAAACCTCGTCTCCCAGGTAGGTCACGGCTTCTTCGATCAGGCCGCGCACGATTGTCGCGTAATCCGGTTGCTGCGGGATCGAACGCAATTGTCCGCGCGCTTTGTCGAAGGTGCGGGTCAACAGTTGCTCGCGGCGTTGCAGCTTGAGCATCTGCGCTTCCAGTTGCGCCTTGGCGATGGCCTGAGCGATATAGCGCTCTGCCGCTTGGCGCGCTTCTTGCCGGATGCGCTCACGTTCGACATCGGCGTCGGCCTGCGCTTGTTTGCGGATGCTGTCCGCTTTGGCCTGCGCTTCGTCCAGGATCGCCTGCGCCTCCTGTTGCGCGGTCTCCATGATGGCCTGCTCGAGCACTTTAACTTTGTCTCGCCCTATCATATTCGTACTCCCGTAGTTCGCCGGATGACCTCGCTGAGCGCCGGACGGTCGGCCTGTGGTCCCCCTGGTCCAGGAATCTCGACCACCAGCGGGATGGTGCTGTGGGCCGTGAGCCGGTCCACACGCTGGCGGGCCAGGGCTGCCGCTTCCTCTGTGACCAGGATGATGCCGATGCTCTTGTCGTTCAACGCGGCGTCGAGGGCCTGGTTGACCGCTTCGCTCGTGGTGACAATCTGCCCTTCCACGCCGACCAGCGCGAACCCGCGCACGGCATCCTGGTGACCAATGACCATCAGTTTCATCGTCTTTGCTCTCGCGCCCGCGCGCTTTTGTGTTAGCGGTTGAGGATGATGAAGGCGATAATCAACCCGTAGATGGCCACACCTTCGGCCAGACCGACGAAGATCAGCGCCTTGCCGAAGACATCCGGTTTCTCGGCGATGGCGCCGATGGCCGCCGCGCCGGTGGCGCTCACGGCGTAAGCCGCGCCGATAGAGCCAACGCTCACCGCCGCCGCCGCCGCCAGCGAAGCATACGGATCGCCCGTGGCCGCCTGTCCCAAGCCGGATGCCGTCACGACTTCAGGCGCAAAGAGCCATACCAGTCCCAGGCCCACAAGCATCACCGCCATCACGATATTGACCGTGCTCAGGCCAAAGACCAGTTTGCGAGTCAGATCAATCTTTCCCCACTTGCGTTTGACGATCAGCAGTGTGACCGGCACGAGGGGCAGCAGCCCGGCGAACAAAACAAGTAAATACATCATGCTATACCTCCTGAAAATAGACCTTGCGACCAATTCATAGAGTCAGATAAAAACCGCCTGCAGCGTCTAACTACTGGCGTTCTCTGGCGCATTGAGTTTTCCCGCTTGGGGGATGAGCGACAAAGGACGAAAGGGTGTCCCTCCGCCGGAGAAGAACTTGCTGAAGAGTTCGTAATACTCCAGCCGCAAGGTTTGGATTCCCACAATCATTCCTTCGAAGCCGATGACAAAAAGATTGCCCAGGATCACGACAATCCAATAGCCGACACTGCCCCGCGCGCCGATGACTTCCGCAATGATGAACACAACCAGACTCAGCGCGCCGTGGGCGACGGCGAACGCGCCCATACGCACGTAGGAAAGGGTGTTGCTGAACAAAGCAATCAGCGTTTCGAACAGTTCGAAGAACGCCAGGGCGAGGTAGGTGCCCACATCCCCTTCGATCAGCGGGCGGTGTCCTTCGACCAGGCGTTCGAAGAATTCGGCGAAGGTCAAGGCAATGCCGGAGAGGACCCCTACGATGGCCAGGACGGCGCCGGGAATCGGTACAGCAGCGCCGAAAACGCGCGCCCCTAGCCCCAGCAGCGACCAGTAAAAGATCAAACCGGCCAGACCATTGCGGTTGAAAACCATACCTCCCCAATGGCGGTTCAGTGCGGCGTTGACGATGTTGTAGATGATCCCGGCGCTGATCAACAAAGCGCCAACGATGATCGCAAAGAGTAGAATTTCGGTGATTTCCTCCAGAGGCCGGAACCACACCGCTCTGAACACATCCTCGAACCCGAAGATGCTGCCGTAGAGCGCGCCGAACACCATCGCCGCTGCGCCGCACAGCGCCACGACGACGCCGAAGCCGGCCGCACTCCGCAACGCCTTGATTCTGCGACCGGCAAGCAGCAAGCCAACCAACAGCAACAGCAGTCCGTGACCTACATCCCCAAACATCAGACCAAAAACCAAGGGGAACGTCAGCGCCATAATGGGGGTGGGGTCCAATTCTTCGTAGTTGGGCTGCCCATACGTGGTCACCAGCCCCTGGAACCCACTGAAAAATGGGGGATTCTTTAGCGACGCCGGGATGTGTCCGATATCTTCCTGGCGGGGTTCGAGAGTCTCGATGACGACTTTGTCGCTGACCTGGGCAATGACTTGTTCCAGCCTGGCATGGGATGCTCTGGGCACCCAACCGGTCGCCAGATAGGTGTGCTGTAAGTGATCGTAGCCGGTGATGGTGTGGGCCAGGGCATGGCTGGCGCGCACGCGCCAGAGCAGGTGGCGCAGATGGCGGATCCGCATTTCTTGAAGATGCGCGATCTCCATCTCGTACTCGCTGATGTGTTGCTGGGTGCGTTCGATCCCGGCCTGCAACGCAGCAATGGCCTGGGCCGGCGTTCCCCGGTAGTCCTCGGGCAGCAGCAATGGGTTGAGATAGGCGCTGCGCGCGGCTCGATTGAGCGCAGCCGCATCCTGTTGCAGGCCAAAAAGGACGACCGTGGCAAGGTGGCCCTCATGCCGTAGTGTGATGAGAGTGAAGGGGATATGTTCCAGACTGCTTTCGAGCCGTTCGATGTTCGCCGTTGGGATGGACCCCAGCATCACGAAGGTGTAGCGCAAGTGGCGCAGCGTCCCCAGATCAATCTCCAGGTTGGCGATCGGTGTTAACTGCGCGACGTATTTTTGTAACTGCAATAATCGCCGGCGGGCAGCTTCTAATTCGCGGATAGGTGTTTCGGCTTCGTGCTCGAGCCGTTCGATATCGCGTTCGGCCACTCGCGGCTCGATGATATGGGGCGGTGTGGCGGGCGGCATCCCTTCGTTAATTTTGAGTTCCTCCATCACCAGCAGAATGCGCCGCTCTACCGCCACCAAATCAGCCGTCCACGTTTGCCACTCAGCGCTGCCTCGCGCAGGTATACCTATCGTCGTTTGCGCGGTGGGGGTGTGATGGAAGATGCCTGAAGCGGCCAGCGCCTCAGTCGTGCGCACGACTTCTTGCTCCGGAATGATGAGTTCAACTCTATCCATGGCCTGTGGTTTGAACATATTTACCGCCACTCTCTATCGATGATGGATGCCAGTCTCTCTACAGGAAGTTGGGATGCCTTGGCTTCGACGATGGCAATCAGATCCCGCAATTCATACTCGAGAAGTATAAGGTAGGCCAATTGAACACCGATATGGAAGGGATCACCCAGGAAAGTCCCGCGACATAATTTGCTGATGTGCCGGTACAAAGCGCGCTCTAACGTTGCGAGTTGGCGTTGTTGCGGCGACGTTTCTTCCTTAAGGGGGGCCGCGGTCTCTTCAAGCCCTTCGATCCGTGGGTAGATGCGTTTGACGACGGCGACAATGTCCGCGTCTTCCGCAATGGCGCGAATGTCCGCATCATGCACTTGATAGCCGAAAGGCAACGTGTAGTTGATAATCTCCTGCACGGAAAGATGATGATAAATCCGGTAGCGGATGGCCCAGAGCAAGTTGTCCACATCGATGCTGGTGCCTACGAGCCGGAGCGCCTGTTCATGATCCATGCCCTTCAGGCTGGCGATACTTTGCCACAGCCCGCGCCGATAATCCAGGTCCAGCGCGACTTCCAGGGGAAACAGGCTCTTTTCGGCTTCATAACGCTCGACGGCGTGGACCAGGGTCTCGTAATAGGGTGTGTGCCGGATGCGTTCGATAGCGCGGATGATCGTGCCGCTGGTGAGCATTCGCTGGATGTCATCGTTGGTGAGCGTGACATAGCGAAACATCGGGGATAAGAGACGGCGCACTTCGTCCCACGACGCGCCCGTCTCGACCCCGCGCAGGGTGGCTTTGAGATTGTCAACTTCGTAGAGCCGCCAGAGTTGGATGAGCAGTTGGCGTCCTGGTTCGGGAGTCAGGCGGATAAGCTTCTCGTAGGCTTGCGTCAGGTGCCAGCGTAGTTGGTAAACCGTGCGCCGGGGCGTCAACATTTGGCGTTCTAGTTTGAGATAGGCGCCGTAAGCCGTTTTATCCAGTTGCCCGAGCAGTGCGTCGAAGCTGGGCGCCTGGATGAGGGCGTGCCACATTTCTGGCGTCAATAACGAGGCATGGAGCGCCCGCGTCGTTGCGTTGACCTGCGCATAAGCTGTGACAGTGGGGCGTATCATACAATTACGCTTGTCCTATAACATGGGCAAGCACGAAATCAACCGCGCGATCAAGATTCTTGGCTGCGATGGCGTCCAAATGTTGGGCATCTGCGCCGGCCTGGGCAAGGATGAGCGCATTTTCGACTTCGGCCTGCTGTTCTCCCGCCGCGTGGATGTGTTCAGCGTCCTGTTGGGCCAGTTTCAGACCGCGATTACGGATACCGATGGCCGCTTTTTCGGCTTCGGCAACCAGTTCTGCTGCCTGTTGCTGGGCGTCGCTGTATGTTTTCGCGGCAGCTTTCTCAATGGCAAATATGCGTGTTATTGTTTCTTGGCTCATAGGATCCATGACCTGACAATAAATAACCGCCGTCGCGTGAATTCTCGCAGTCCGGCGGTAACAGCATTATAGCCCAAGTCGAGGTAAAATCAAGATGTGCGTAGCCTGTAGAAATTGTCGTTCCAGTCTTTCAGTATTGTGGTATAATGTTTGTGAATGGCTTGTAATTTTTTCACTGAGGCCATCGTCGATCACCAAAGGAGGGTAATGAATATGGACATACATCTGTACCTGTCGATGATTCCCGAAGCGTTGATCGCTTCCATGTTAACTCCTGAGGAGTTTGGTGTCTACTATGCAGTGGGGAGTGAGAAGAAATCCCGTGGGCAGGCGATATTCTTCGAACTTGACCCCGATTTTCGCCATCCTGAATTGCTCATCGATGAAGGTTTCCGCCGTTGTGTCCCACACGAAGATGGTCGTCCCAAGAACTCGATCTACATCACCGTCTATCGCGCCCTCGAACGGGTGGCCCTCGATGCGATTCGCAAACTGTACCTGGTAACACAAGACGGCCGCGTGCTGGGTCTGGAAGGTACATCCCTCAATATTCCTGATGACACTGGCGGTATGCATCTCTATCAAGAAATCGCGCCGGTCAACCCCCTCATCGCCAGCACGTTGGGGGCTAAAGCGTTCTACGACTTGATTGTGAAAAATCCCACTTCGCTTTTGACACTCCCGGCGGTTTGCTTTGCGGAGCTGCGGCTTGGCGAACTGGCGAACAACCCTGAATACGGCAGTGTTGGCGATTTGCCCTATGCGAATATCGACCATTTGCGACAGTGTCTGGCCGATCTGCGCGCCAAGACTGTCCACACCAAGATGGTCGATCGGCTCAGCTCGCCGGCGTTCCCTTATCGTATGCTCAAGAGTGGCGTTTTTGTCGGCAACATGGATAAGTTGATGTTCTTCCCGCTGCTTTCGCAGGAGGAGTTGCGCGCCCGGCATTATCGCTGGTGGCGTTCGGCGAATATGTAATTTAACCCGGCGGCGTGGCAAGTGCGCTGCCCCCTTTATCAGATCACGAAAGGCTCATAGCTCTTCTGCGGTTTGGTTCGCCAACGAAACCGTACAGTTGAGAAGCCTGCAACTGAGACGTGTCCAGTCTGTGCAGTACGGCGGACAGCGGCGCGAATCGTAGGGAGTGTGAGCCTCTTTGTGTGTCAATTAATCTTATATACTTTACGGAGGTTCAGGAGAACATGGATATTTGGCTTATCATCAGTTTGGTTGCGGGTATCATTTCGGTAGGCGTTGCCGTAATGATTTTTCACTGGGTCAAGAAGCAAGACCCTGGCACGGAACGCGCTCGACAAGTGGCGAAGTGGATCCGGGATGGCGCGGCGTCGTATCTCAAGAAACTGTACACCGCGCTGGGCGGCCTGGTGCTGGCGATGTCGGTTGTCTTGGTCATCGTCTTTGGCATTCAGGACTCATTCGAGCACTCGATCGTGATGGCAATCGCCTTTATCTTCGGCGCGGTCTGTTCCGCGGTCGCCGGGTACATGGGCATGATGATCGCCGTGGAAGCGAACGTCCGCAGTGCGACCGCCGCCGAGAAGGGCCTCAACCCCGCCTTCAACATCGCGTTCAAGGCTGGCGCGGTCATGGGTCTGGCGATGGTCGGGCTGGGCACTTTGGGCATGACCCTGGTTTACCTGATCACCCGGATGCCGCAGATGGTGTTGGGCTTCAGCTTTGGCGTGTCGATGTTGGCGCTGTTGGCGAAAGCCGGCGGCGGCATCTACACCAAGACCGCCGACATTGCCGCTGACCTGGTGGGCAAAGTCGAAGTTGGTATCCCCGAAGACGATCCCCGCAACCCCGCCGTGGTCGCCGACAACGTGGGTGACAACGTGGGTGACGTGGCCGGTATGGGTGCGGACATTCTCGACAGCTATATCGCCAGCACGGTGGCCGCGATGCTCCTGGGCGCGGCGCTGTCCCTGACGACAGATGAAGTGACCAAGTACACAGTGCTGCCGTTGATTCTGTGTATGTTGGGCAGTTTTGCTTCGCTCATCGGCTTGCAGTTTGTGCAGGTGAAGGAAGATGGCAAGCCCGGCAAGTCCCTCAACAACGGGACGATTTATACCTGTGTTATCTTCGGTGTGTTGGTTGTGGCGGTCACGTTCATCGGCGGCTTCGATCCGGCCGTGATGTGGGCCACCCTGGCCGGTCTGATTACCGGCGTGGTGATCGGCTTCACCTCCGACTTCTTCACCGGCGACGACCGCCCGCCCGTGGTCGAAACCGCCCGCGTTTCGACGTCCGGCGCAGCGATCAACATCATCACTGGCTTCAGCTACGGGTTGATCAGCATTGCTCCCTCGATGATCGGTATCGTCGTGGCGATGTTGATTGCCTACTTCGTGGGTGATGCCTCCAGCGTGATCAACGGCGTCTACGGCGTGGGGTTGGCCGCCGTGGGTATGTTGGCGATCAGCGGAATGATCGTCTCTTCGGATGCCTACGGGCCGATCGTGGACAACGCCCGTGGTATCGCCGAAATGGCGGGGATGTCTGAAGAGGTTGTGCGCGTGGCCGACGTGATGGATGCCGCGGGCAACACCGCGAAAGCGATCACCAAGGGCTTCGCCATCAGTGCGGCGGCGTTGACGGTGTTGGCTTTGTTCGCCGCCTATTCGAGCGAGGTCACGCTGGCGGCGCAGAAACTGGGGCTAAACATTGATATGCGGATGGATTTGTCAAATCCGTTGGTAATCGCCGGTATGTTCCTCGGCGCGATTGCGCCGCCGCTCTTCTGCGCGTTGACCATGCTCTCCGTCACCCACAATGCCTTCGATATGATCGAAGAAATCCGCCGTCAGTTCAGGGAAGACCCCGGTATTCTGGCAGGTACGTCGGAGCCGGACTATGTGAAGTGCGTTTCCCTGGCTTCGCACGATGCGCTGAAGGCGTTGGTTTTGCCGGCGATCCTGGCGGTCGTTTTCCCGCTGGTTGTGGGCTTTATTATGGGGCCGGCCGCGCTCGGCGCGTTCCTCGGCGGCGCAATCCTCACCGGTATCCTCTTCGCGCTGTTGATGGCGAACGCTGGCGGCACCTGGGACAACGCCAAGAAGTACATCGAGAGTGGCTTCTTCGGCGGTAAAGGGTCTGAGGCGCACAAGGCCGGCGTCATCGGTGATACCGTGGGCGATCCCTTCAAAGACACCGCCGGGCCGTCGCTGAACACGCTCATCACCGTGATGTCGCTCGTTTCTTCGCTCTTCGCGCCCGTGATCGCGGCGTTCCACCTCTTCGGTTAAAAGACATTACACGTATCGTTGACCAAAAGGAGCTGGCGGACTTCGCCAGCTCCTTTTTTATTGACTCTTGTTTTAACTAACCGTATAATGATGCTAGAGGATACAACAATGCCAGAAACACTGATGTCGCGGTTACATCAAACTTTACCTGACATATTGGAAAGTCAACCGGTGCAGTTAGCCTATCTATACGGTTCGACCGTCGCCGGGCGCACTACGCCTTTTAGTGATGTGGATATCGCCCTGTTGACGACGGAACCGCTTACGCCTTTGGCGCGGTTGCGCTTGATTCAACACGTTCAAACCCGACTTTACGACGATTGTGATCTGGACAACATCGATGTCCGTATTATCAATGATGCGCCGCTGGTCTTGCAAGGACGTGTAATCACCGATGGGCGTCTAGTATACGCGCGCGACGAACAAGCGCGCATTGATTTCGAGACGACGACACGCATGTCCTATTTTGATTATCTTCCCATTCACCGACAACAGCAAAGCGCTTTCTTCGATACGCTAAGGACGCGAGGTCTCTATGGTTGATCAAGATAAGATCGAGCATCTGTTGCGGCATCTACGCACCTACACCAAGCATCTTGCCGCTGTTGTCACACCGGAAGAGGCGGCATTTCTGGCAAGCCCCATGCTTATCGGCAGTGCGCGTTACTACTTGCAAGTCTCCATTGAGACGTGTATCAACATCGCCAATCACATTATCGCTACAGACAGATTGCGTGCGCCCAAAGATTACAAGGATGTTTTCAACGTGTTGGTTGAAGCCTCAATACTGCCGGCTGATTTTGCGCGCACAATGCAAGCTCTTGCCGGATTACGCAACCTGTTGGTGCATCTTTATTGGGAAGTGGACGATCGGATGATTTATCAAGGCATCCAGGTTGAATTGGGTGACTTTGCAACCTTCACGCAGTATGTTATGGCTTATTTGCAGTCTACGATCGAATCCAATGGCTCGGCATGATTAAGTCCATCCTTCGTTATATCCCGTCTCATACATCGCCACGATGTTCTCCGGCGGACTGACCGCCTGGATGTTGTGGCACGGCGCGAGGATGTAACCGCCGTCTTGCCCCAGGATGGCGAGGTTTTCGCTGACTTCGTTTTGCACGTCCGTCACACTGCCGAAGGGTAAGGTTTGTTGGTTATCCATTCCCCCGTGGAAGACGAGCTGCGCGCCGAAATCGCGCTTCAGACCCTCGCGTTCCATCCCATTGCAGCGCCATTGGATGGGGTTGAGCACGTCCATGCCGATGGCGATCAGATCGGGGATGACCGGGCGGATCGCGCCGTCGCTGTGGGTGAAGACGTAAGCGCCGCCGTCGTGGATCAAATCTATCATGCGCTTCATCCGTGGGAGCAGGAACTCGTGGATGTGACGCTTGGAGAAGAGCAACCGTTCCTGCGATCCCAGGTCTTCGGCGACGTAGGAGAACGTCACCTGTCCCGGGATCTGCTCGAAGATGCGGCGCGTGT
>DAOUAY010000149.1:0-2020 GCA_034432995.1 Anaerolineae bacterium
GGTGTGCTCGTGACGGGCGACATGAGCCAGCTTTGGAAGTTGATCGCCGGCCTGGTGGGCGTTTACGCGCTTTCGCAGGCGGTTAGCATGGTGGAACAGTACGTGCGCCACGTTCTGGGCGCGCGTTTTATCTTCGACCTGCGCGTGCGGCTCTACGCGCATTTGCAACGGCTGTCGCTCGCGTTCTTCGAGCAGACGTCCACCGGCGAGTTGATGTCGCGCGTCACCAACGACGTCGAGGCGCTGGAGAACTTCGTCACCCACGGCGTCACGTTGACCGCGGTGGATTTGCTGCGGCTGTTGGGCGCTTCGGCGATTCTGGTGGCGATGGAGTGGCGGCTGGCGCTCGTCGTCCTGATTCCGGTGCCGTTCATCGCGCTCGGACTGCGCTATTTCAACCGGTACGCGCGGCCCATCTACCGGCAGGCGCGCGACCGGCTGGGCGACATCAACGCCCGGCTGGAGGACAATCTGGCGGGCATCCGCGTGACGCAGGCTTTCGTCCAGGAGGAACCGGAACTGCTGCGCTTTAGCGACGCCAGCCGGCAGTATTATCACCAACGGGTGCGCAGTATCCGCGCGTGGAGCACGTTCTTCCCCGCGTTGCGCTTTCTGGCGCTGCTGGGGACGGCGCTGGTGTTGGGCTTCGGCGCGTGGATGGTGGCGAACGGGCAGGTCACGTTGGGGACGCTGGTAGCCTTCCTCGCCTACAGCACGTCGTTCTACGAACCGCTGAACCGCCTGACCGAAATCGACAACATCCTCCAGCAAGCCATCGCCGCCGGGGAGCGCATCTTCGAGTTGATGGACGAGGTGTCGGACATCCAGGATGCGCCGGACGCCGTGCCCCTTGAGACGGTCGAAGGGGATGTGGTGTTCGACGACGTGCACTTCCGCTATCAGGACGGAGAGGAAGTGCTGCACGACGTCGACTTCCACATCGCGCCCGGCGAGGTCGTCGCCCTGGTCGGGCCGAGTGGCGCGGGCAAGACGAGCATCGCGCGCCTGCTGAGCCGCTTCTATGATCCGGTGCATGGGCGTGTGTTGGTCGATGGGCATGACTTGCGGGACGTGCAGCTCGCGTCGCTGCGCCGGCACGTCGCCGTGGTGTTGCAGGATACGTTCCTCTTCAATGCCAGCGTGCGCGAGAACCTGTGCTACGGCAAACCTGGCGCCACCAATGAAGAGATCGTCGCCGCCGCGACCGCCGCCTACGCGCACGAGTTCATCGCGCAGCTCCCGCAGGGCTACGACACCGAAATCGGCGAGCGCGGCGTGAAGTTGAGCGGCGGGCAGAAGCAACGCCTGGCGCTGGCCCGCGCCATCCTCGCCGATCCGCGCATCCTGATTCTGGACGAAGCCACGTCGTCGGTGGACGCCGAAGCGGAGTACCTGATCCAGCAGGCGCTCGACGAGGTGATGAAGGGCCGCACCGCGCTCGTCATCGCGCACCGCCTCAGCACCATCCGCAACGCCGACAAGATCGTGGCTTTGGACGGCGGTCGCATCCGCGAGATCGGCAGCCATCAAGAGCTGCTGGCGCGCGGCGGGTTGTATAGCCAGCTCTACCAGCGCCAACTGGAACTGGCTGTCAGCAAGGGAGACTAGAACTGCGCGGCGCAAATAGTTCCCCGGCTTATGCTTGCCAGGGATCGTCAGATCCCGGTGTAGTGCGCGAGAACCGCGGATCTGGCGATCCGCTCCGCGCAGGGCTAATGGATGCAGGGTTTCTGCCGTGATGTCCTAGCGCCCATATGCGTTTACACACTCGTGCGAAACCTTTCGCTTGCATCAACGTAGTTATACATAGTCTCAGGAGGTGGACATAGCGTCTTTGCCACTGAGACTCAGTAGATCCAATTTTGCTTGGTCTGGATCGCCAGATTCAGACCGGAACGGGGATCTGACGATCCCCTCGGAGCAATTTTGTGATCTGCCGAGACTATCTGACTAAAGACTATCAGACTATCAGGAGGGTATCATGAAACTCATCATTCGTTGGGCGATTAGCGCGTTTTCT
>DAOUAY010000150.1:0-15057 GCA_034432995.1 Anaerolineae bacterium
CCTACGTGCGCCCGCTGGACAGCCGCGCGCTGGACCTCTCCACCATCTACCGCGACTTCCCGGACGTCTTCCACCCCGATTTCGACCGCGCCAAGGCGGAATTTGCCGAACAATTGCGCGAGACCAGCGACGATCCCGCCTTCATCGGCTATTTCCTCATGAACGAGCCAAACTGGGGCTTCGCGCAGGAAACGCCGGCCGCCGGGATGCTATTCAACACACCCTCGTGCTGCGCCCGCCAGGCGCTCAGCATCTTCTTGCGCGGGCGCTATGGCGACGAAGAGCGCCTGTCCGAAGCCTGGGAAACTGGCGTCACATTCGTCGAACTGGCAGAGGGTAAGTGGAACATCCCCCTCACCGAGCGCGCGCAAGCCGACCTGGCAGACTTCAGCGCGATTATGGTGGATCGCTACTTCGGCGGTCTGAGCGAGGCATGTCGCAAGGTGGACCCGAACCACCTGAACCTGGGCATCCGCTACTACACCATCCCACCCGCGTGGGCCATCAAGGGAATGCGCAGCTTCGACGTTTTCAGCATGAACTGTTACCGGACGCGCGTGCCGGCCGAGGAAATGGGACAGATTAGCACCGCGCTGAATATGCCCATTATGATCGGTGAATGGCACTTCGGCGCGCTGGATGTGGGGTTGCCGGCCAGCGGCATCGGGCACGTTCGCACGCAGGCAGACCGGGGGAAGGCATATCGTTTCTACCTGGAAGATGCGGCGGCCAAACCCTGGTGCGTGGGCGTCCATTATTTCACGCTGTACGACCAATCCGCGCTGGGCCGTTTCGACGGTGAGAACTACAACATCGGCTTCCTGGACACCTGCAACCGTCCTTACACGCCATTGACTGAGGCCGCCCGTCTAAGTCACGCGCGACTTTATCAGGTGGCGACAGGCGAGGTCGCCCCTTACAACGATGCGCCGGAGTATCTGCCACTGCTGTTTATGTAAGGCAAGCAGAAGAGACCTGGAGAAACAATTACACGGATTTAACGCAGTTGAAACACACTCTTACATATTAAGATATTGACGAACCTGGAATTCTGTGAGAAGATAGAGTTGCTTCTCCTCAAGCAGCTTAGGATGATGAAGGGTGCTATGGAAGGAGGTTGAAGGACAAAAAGACCTGGGGCAGCATCGCGTTTATAGCATACTGCCCGCAAAATCCCCAAAGAAACGACGCTAGAGGCCGGTCCCCTTGATCGCTGACTAGACCTGTGCTTAAATGTTTCGCTTGAAAGGAGGTGTTCCATGCGTAAAGTAGTTCCTGTGTTGTTGCTTGTTCTTGGGCTTTTGCTAGTATCCAGTCTGCCGGTGTATGCTCAACCTAAAACGGATGGTATCATCGTCAACCACGTGGTCAAGGCGGGCGAGACCATCTACTGCATCGCGCGCGCTTACAAGGTCAGCCCGGCGGCGATCATCAAGACCAATCTGATCCCCGCTCCCAACTGGGTTTATCCCGGCCAGGTGCTCGCCATCCCCAATGTGCCCGCACTGTTGCCGGCCGGGCCCACCTGCGTGCGCCAGGATTCGCCGACCCCGACGCCAACGCCAACCCCCACACCCGCCTGCACCTGCGCACAATACCATACTGTCATCACAGGCGACAATCTTTATCGGATTTCACTCAGGTACAAGATCAACATGTGGCGCATCGCCGAATGCAACAAGATTCACAACCTGAACTACATTCGCATCGGCGACAAGCTGTGCATCCCTGACAAATAACCACCACGCCGGTACAGGTGCAACGCACTTGCAAAATGCGTTGCACCTGTAGTCCAAATCCGCCGTACCTATGAATCTCTACGATCTGGATTTCGCCTCGCTCGAAGCTCTATTTACCTCGTGGAATGTCGCCCCTGCTCACGCGCGAACAGCGTGGAAGTGGTTGTATCGCCAGTATCCCGTCGACTTTGCCAACGTGCCAGACACACTGCCACAAGCCCAGCGAGCACGCTTCACAACTGAGACAACCCTCGAACTCCCCCCAGTGGTGGACTCACAAGTCGCCGCCGATGGTGCGACGCGCAAAGATCTTCTGCAACTGGCAGACGGCGAGCACGTCGAGGTGGTCGTCATGCGCTACCGCCACCGGCACAGCGCGTGCATCTCCACGCAAGTCGGCTGCGCCTGCGATTGCCGCTTCTGCGCTACCGGGCAGATGGGCTTCGTGCGTCACCTGACCGCCGCCGAGATCGTCGCCCAGGTGCTTCACGCGCAACGGACGCTGACAGCGGACGGACACAGCCTGACCAACTTCGTGCTGATGGGCATGGGCGAGCCGCTGCTGAACTACGACAACACGTTGGACGCGTTCCGCCGCGTGTGCGACCCGCGTGGCATGGGCTTCGTCGAACGGCGCATCACGTTGAGCACGGTGGGCATCGCGCCGGGCATTCTACGCCTGGCCGAAGAATCACTGCGTATCAACCTCGCCGTCTCGCTCCACGCCGCCACCGATCTTGTCCGCGACACGCTTCTGCCGATCAACCGGCGCTATCCCCTGGACGCCCTGTGTGACGCGCTCAAGGCATACACCAAAGCCACCCAACGCCGCGTGATGCTGGAATGGGTGATGATCGACGGCGTCAACGACACGCGCGAGCAAGCCGAAACGCTGGTCGCCCGCTTCGAGGGCATCCCCGTCCACGTCAATTTGATCCAGTTGAACCCCACCCCGGAGTTTGACGCCCGCCCCGCGACGCCGGAGGCCGTAAACGTCTTCAGCGCCATCCTCGACCGCGCCGGCATCCCCCACACCATGCGCCAGCGACGCGGCGCGCCGATTGCGGCAGCCTGCGGGCAACTGCGGCGTCGATCATTGCTTGAAGAACCAGGAAGGGCTGAGTGGGTAACGGGGTGAGGTAAAAAATCCTAATACATCGTGGTGGAAGTCCCGCGCCAGTTAGCTATGCCTGGAGCGGATCGCCAGATCCGCGGCTTCTGCGCGCTGCGCCGGGATCTGACGATCCCTGGCAAGCATAAACCGGGGAGCTATTTGCGCCGCGCGTCACCAGGGATCGCAACTACAAAACTCCGAATCCCATCAAGATGCCCATCACCACAAACGCCGCCGCAGAGATTTTGAGCAACAGCTTTTCGGGAATGCAGCGGGTCAACTGCTGCCCGCCGATCACGCCGAGCGCCGTCACCACCGTCAGCGCCAGCGCGCCGCCCGCGAACACCGGCAGCGCCGCCTGCTTGCTGGAAAGGCCCAACACGGCTAACTGCGTTTTGTCGCCCAGTTCAGCGAAGAAGAGCAACGTGAACGTCGTCCCGAACGCTTGCCAGTTCAACTTGGCGCGACCGGCGTCGTCCACACACTCGACGTCCGCCACACACTCCTCGCCCTGGGATTTCGTCGCCTCTCGCCAGATGAGGACGCCCATCACCACAAACGCCACCGCCGCGACCAGGCGGATGACCACCGCCGGGACAAACTCACCCAACACACGCCCGCCAACCGCGCCCAACGCCGTCACCGCCGTCAGCGCCAGGCTGCCGCCAAAGAAGACAGGCCACGGACGGCGAAACTTGCACGTCTGCGTCATCACCGCCAACTTGGTCTTGTCGCCCAGTTCGGCGATGAACACTAAACCAAAGGCTGATAATAGCGCGCTCCAATTCATACTTTTCCTCAAACATCTCAACGGATTGAGCGGATGAAAGAGACATCCAGGCAAATGGGAATTATACCACTATTGCGCTTGACATTTTTCGCACTTCGCGTATAGTAGACACAATTCAATACGCCAACAGCGTCGAACCGGAAGAGTAGCGTGGGTACGCGCGCCAGAGATGCAGACAAAATGGTGAGAGTCTGCTCGCATACGGCAAACGTGAATGGACCGGGGAGCTGCTAACTCGAAAGCTCAAAGGGGATTGCCAAATCCCCGTTCAAGTAGAGTTAGCCGGAGTCGCCACCGTTATCAGGGCCGAGGGTATCGTCTGAAGCAGCATCGAAGACCGTACCTGCAAAGAGTGGAGCTGGCTTTGAACAGAATCGCGTCACCTGACGCGATTTTTTGTTTCCAGGATATGGAAACCGGCTCAACCAGGGTGGCACCACGGGAAGCACAACGCCTCTCGTCCCTGCTTAGGGGATGAGGGGCGTTTTTGTTTGGGGGGAGAGTAAAGAGTTAAGAGTTGAGAGTTGAGAGTTGAGAGTTAAGAGTTAAGAGTAAAGAGTTAAGAACGTTTTACTTGCTACTCATTTCTCACTACTCATTTCTCATTTCTCGTTACACAACAAAAAGGGGGGAACATGAACACACTCACACGCGAGCAATTTTATACCGCAGCACAACAGGGGGCGCTGGTGCCGGTGTACCGGGAACTGGCAGCGGATTTGGAGACGCCGGTGTCGGTCTACCTCAAGCTGCGCGGGACGGGACCGGGATTCTTGCTGGAAAGCGTCGAACGCGCCGAGCAGTTGGGGCGCTACTCGTTCCTCGGGTTCAACCCGCGCCGCCAGATCATCGCCCGCGGGCGCGAGGTGACGGTACGCGACAACGGCCACAGCCAGACGCGCACGCTGTCTCCTGGCGAGGACCCGTTGCATATCGTCAAGGCGGAACTCGCAGCATACCAGCCCGTCGCGCCCGTCCACGAGATGGTCAAAGGGTTGCCGCGCTTCTTCGGCGGCGCGGTGGGTTATCTGAGCTATGATATGGTGCGCCACTTCGAGACGCGTCCTGCCAGCCGCCCGTGGGCCGACCTGCCGGATGACCGCGATCTGCCCGACATGCACCTGCTCATCACCGACACACTCGTCGTCTTCGACCACGTCCAGCACCGGCTGCTGCTCTTCGCCAACGCGCCCACGCCCCCCGGCTGCGACCTGGACGCTGCTTACGACGACGCCATCGCCCGGCTAGACGCGCTCGCCGCGCAGATGCAGATTCCGTTAGCCTACACGTCCACCGCCCCCGGTCCCGCCGACATTCCACTGGCCTCCACGATGACACAGACGCAGTACGAAGAGGCCGTGCGCCGCGCCAAGAACTACATCGCCGCGGGCGACATCTTCCAGGTGGTGCTCTCGCAGCGGCTCAGACGCCCGACGGAGGCCGACCCGTTCAGCATCTACCGCGCGCTGCGACGCATCAACCCGTCGCCGTACATGTTCTTCCTCGAGTTGGATGATCTGCATCTGGTAGGCTCGTCGCCGGAGGTGCTGGTGCGGCTGACCGATCGCACTGCCGCCGTGCGCCCCATCGCCGGGACGCGCCCGCGCGGCGCGACGCCCGCCGAGGACAAAGCGCTCGAAGCCGAACTGCACGCCGATCCCAAAGAGCGCGCCGAACACGTGATGCTCGTCGACCTGGGCCGCAACGACCTGGGCCGCGTCTGCGACTTCAACACCGTCCACGTGCCCGAACTGCTCGTCACCGAATCCTACTCGCACGTCATCCACCTCGTCAGCCACGTGGAAGGCCGCCTGCGCGACGAGTTGGACGCCTACGATCTGCTGCGCGCCACGTTCCCGGCGGGGACGCTCAGCGGCGCGCCCAAAATCCGCGCGATGGAGATCATCGACGAACTTGAGGGCCTCAAGCGCGGTCCCTACGGCGGCGCCGTGGGCTACTTCGGCTTCAACGGCAACATGGATACTTGCATCACCATCCGTACCATCATCCTCAAAGACGGCGTGGCCTACCTGCAAGCCGGCGCCGGCATCGTCGCCGACAGTGACCCAACAACCGAATATCACGAAACGCTCCACAAAGCCGGTGCGCTCAGCAAGGCGATTGTAATGGCAGAAGAGGGACTCTAAATCAAGGAGGAGAGCAATGATACTCGTTATAGATAACTACGATTCTTTCACGTACAATCTAGTGCAGTATTTGGGAGAACTGGGGACGGAGATGACGGTGCGGCGCAACGACGCGGTGACGCTGGACGAAATCCGCGCGTTGCGGCCTTCGCACATCGTCATCTCGCCGGGGCCGGGGACGCCGGACGACGGCGGCGTGTCGCTGGACATCATCCGCGCGTTCTACGCAACGACGCCCATCCTCGGCGTGTGCCTGGGCCACCAGTGCATCGGCGCGGCCTTCGGCGGAAGGGTGGATCGCGCCGAACGGCTGATGCACGGCAAAACCAGTCGCGTCTACCACTACGGGACGGATGTGTTCGAGGGCGTGCCCAGCCCGTTCAATGCGATGCGCTACCACAGCCTGCTCGTCCACGAACCACTGCCGGACTGTCTCAAGGCCACCGCCTTCACCACCGAGGGTGAAGTGATGGCGCTCCGCCACAAAACCGCCCCTCTCATCGGCGTCCAATTTCACCCGGAGAGCATTTTGACGGAGCATGGGAAGGTCATTTTGAAGAATTTTCTGGAAATGCGGGAATCAGTAATTGGGAATCAGTAATCGGGAATCAGAAACCAGTTACCAATTACCAGTTACCGATTACCAGTTACCAATTACAAGTTACCGATTACCAGTTACCAATCACAGGAGGAATACGATGATTACAGAAGCCTTGAATCAATTGCTAGAGGGACAGTCCTTGTCCATGGAACAAGCCGAGGGGGTGATGGCGCAGGTGATGGCAGGGGAGGCCACACCGGCGCAGATTGCCGGGTTCCTCGTCGCGCTGCGCGTCAAGGGCGAGACGGTGGAGGAAATCACCGGTTGCGCGCGGGCGATGCGACAGGCCGCCGTCAAGGTGACGCCTCAGCAGGCGAATCTAGTGGACACCTGCGGCACCGGCGGCGACCGCTCCGGCACGTTCAACATCTCCACGACGGCGGCGTTCGTGGCGGCGGGGGCGGGACTGAGCATCGCCAAACACGGCAACCGCAGCATCAGCAGCCTGTCGGGCAGCGCGGATGTGCTCGCGACTCTGGGCGTCAACCTCGATTTGACGCCGGAGCAGGTCGCGCAGTGCATCGACGAAGTCGGGATCGGCTTCCTCTTCGCGCCGAAGCTGCACCCGGCGATGAAGTACGCGATTGGACCGCGCCGCGAGTTGGGCGTGCGTACCGTCTTCAACATCCTGGGGCCGCTGACCAACCCGGCGGGCGCGCAGGCGCAGGTGCTCGGCGTCTACGACGGCGCGCTCACCGAGGTGCTGGCGAGCGTGCTGCAGGGGCTTGGCTCGCGGGCGGCTTACGTCGTCCACGGGGACGGCGGCCTGGACGAACTAACGACGACCGGCCCGAACCGCATCAGCGTCTTCGGCGTTGCGCCAGGGAACGGGGCCGTCGTCACGGGGATGCTCGATCCGCGCGACCTGGGCTTCGACCGCGCCGTAGCCGCCGAGTTGCGCGGCGGCGATCCGGCGACGAACGCCGCCATCACCCGCGCAATCCTCGCTGGCGCAGAGCGAGGCCCCAAGCGCGACGTGACACTGCTCAACGCGGCGGCAGCCCTGCACGTCGGTGGGCTGGCGACGGATTTGGCGGACGGCGTCGTCAAAGCAGCGGAAAGCCTGGACAGCGGAGCGGCATTGTGTAAACTCGAAACCTTGATTACGTGCAGTCAGGGAATGGCGGGCTAAACTGCAATGTATTAGCCAAAGGTGAATACCTATGCTCGGGCCGGTCTCCGACCGTGCCTGCCTATGCCTGGCGCTGCGGTGACGCGGTCGGAGACCGGCCACAGCGCACCTAAAAGTTAAGGGTAAGATAATGGAACTCGCAAACAAAGAAAAGGAATTCCACCGCTGGCAAAACGTCGTCATCGCGCCGGCGCAGGAAACGGATTTAGAAGCCATCCTCGTCTTGCAAAAGCTGGCCTACCAGAGCGAGGCGCAGCGCTACAACGACTTCGACCTGCCGCCGCTGCGCCAAACGCTGGCAGAAATCCAGGCGGACTTTGCGCGGATGACGTTCTTCAAAGCCATAGCCGGGGAGCGCATCATCGGTTCGGTGCGCGGCTACGCGAAAGACGGCGCGTGTTACATCGGGCGGCTGATCGTCCACCCCGACGTGCAAAACCAGGGCGTCGGCGCGCGACTGATGCAAACGCTGGAACAACACTTCACCACAGTAAGGCGCTTCGAGTTATTCACCGGTCACAAAAGCGAACCGGCTTTGCACCTTTACCACAAACTGGGCTATCAGGAATTCAAGCGCCAGGACATGGTGACACATACCATAGTGTTTTTGGAGAAGATATGAAGCAAAGGATCTTTTCATGCTTGCTCCGAGGGGAACGCCAGTTCCCCGCCTCTGGCGGTCTTTTCATGCTTGCTCCGAGGGGAACGCCAGTTCCCCGCCTCTGGCACGCAGCGCGGATCTGACGATCCGCTCGAAGCAAAATAGGGGAGCTGTGACGAGGATGATAAAGCCATGCCTATGCGCGGTGTTAAGTTGTGCGCTCCATAACGTACAGGTATAATATTCTCTCGGTCGAACACATCACGTCTCAGGAGATAGCATGAAAAACACCTTGACGCCAGCAGAACAAACGAATCAAGCCCATTGGGACGAAGTCGCGCCCGTCCACGTCGAAGCCTACGCGGAAGTCGCCATGCTCAAGGCCGGCGGCAGCGCGCTGGACGAGATCGAATTGCGCGAAGTCGGCGACGTGACCGGCAAGACGCTGCTGCACCTGCAATGCCACATCGGGACGGACACGCTCTCGTGGGCCAGGCAGGGCGCTATCGTGACCGGCGTGGATTTCTCGGCGGCGTCGATTACGGCGGCGCGACAGTTGGCTAACGAAACGCAGTTGCCCGCGACGTTCATCGAGTCAGGTGTCTATGAATTGCCCAATGTCCTGGAAGGGCAGTTCGACATCGTCTACACCTCGCGCGGCGTGCTGTGCTGGCTGCGCGATCTCGACGCGTGGGCGCGTGTCATCGCGCACTTCCTCAAGCCGGGCGGGTTATTTTACATTATGGAAACCCATCCGATGTGGAACGCCTTTGAGGAAGTTGATGAAGGCGAATTGAGGCCGCTGTATTCGTATTTCCATACCGCCGAGCCGGTACGGTGGGAAGCTGACGGCGATTATGCCGACGACACATACATGCACGAAAGCGCATCTTACGAATGGACATGGTCACTCAGCGATATCCTCAGCGCCTTGCTCGAGGCCGGGTTGCGTCTGGAGTCATTCAACGAGTACGATCGCTTGTTCTTCAAGCAGTTCTTCGGTATGGAACCCTGCACCGAGCGGTGGTATCACCTTCCGCAGTACGCGGGGAAGCTGCCGTGGATTTTCACCCTGACAGCGCGGAAACCCTAGGTACACCTATGCAAGACTATTCAGAAGCACAAAAGCAAGCGCGCGCGCGTCTACCGCGCTACATCGCCGCGCGGCTGGCGACGCTGCTCTGTATGGTCGTCATCAGCGTTTTCATCACCACCATCGTCGCCAATATGGGCGGCTACGTTGACGAGGTCATCCGAGCCGACACGACGTATGCTCTGGGCATGGCCATGCAGAATGACCCGTATGCCAAGACACTGACGCCCGAAGAGCGCGCGCAACTCCTGGAGGACAGAGTGAATGCCGCCATGGAAGCGCAAGGCATCAACCAGCCGCTGCTCTTGCGCACGGCGCGCTGGGTGTGGCGCGCCCTGACGCTCGACTGGGGCCGAGCCAGGGCACAACCTATCGTGTATGCCTCGCAGGTTTCCAACGAAGTACACGTTTATATCCTGGAACGCCTGCCGCGCACGTTGCTGTTCTTTGGCGCAGCCAACCTGCTGTTGTTCTTCATCAGCATCATGGCCGCGTTGGCATTGACCCACACGCGAGGCGGCTGGATAGATCGCCTTATCATCATGCTCTCCCCTCTATCATCGGCGCCGGCGTGGGTATATGGCCTTCTTTTGACTGTGGTCGCCATCCAAATTCCAGGTCTGCGCTTCGTGACCGCGGGCTTGAATGCCTGGCCGACCGAATTCAAGTGGTCCTACGTCTTCTTGATCCTGCGGCACCTGCTGTTGCCCACACTATCCATTTTCTTGAGCAAGTTCTTCCAGAGCGTCTTCGCCTGGCGGACTTTTTTCATGCTGCATTACGATGAAGATTATGTGACCCTCGCCAAAGCCAAGGGGCTGAAATGGCGAAAATTGGAAACGGATTACATTCTGCGCCCAACCTTACCCGCCGTCCTGACGAACTTCGCGCTGCTCCTGATCAGCTTGTGGCAAGAAGTGATCATACTGGAGTATTTTTTCAACGTCGAAGGCATCGGCCGGTTGTTCATCCAAGCCCTGGCCTTCCACGATACAGCGACGATCCTCGCCCTGGTCGTCACGTTCGCCTATCTGCTGGCGCTGACTATTTTCTTGCTGGACATTGCCTACGCGCTGGTGGATCCCCGCGTGCGCATCGGCGGCGAAACGCATTTGAAGGTCAAAGCGCCGCGACGCGCACTGCGCGACCTGACGATCCGCCCGCCGACCTGGCAGCTACCTTCCCCTGGCGCATTAGCGCGTAACACACGCGATAGTTTCCTCAAAGTCATACGCACGCTCAAGCAAATGGCGCGTGAGTTGGTGCGGTATCCCTCAGCGGTGATTGGACTGAGCATCATCGCCTTTTCAACCGGCGTCGCCATCTATACAGTAGTGACCATGCCCTACGCAAAAGCCGTGGCGCTGTGGCGCGGCGACCAACAAACCGTGCGATTGCAGCCCAAAAGCGCGCAGCCCATCTGGTTCGACGCCTTCACCCGCGATAGCTTGCCCCCCAGCCTGGTATTCGACAGCCGTTCAGACCCTATCGAGCGCCAGGTCACGGTGCTCTCGCCGGAGATGACTGACATCACCTTGTCTTTTCCTTTCGAGTACACGTATGATCGTTTCCCGAAAGAGTTGGCCGTCTATTTGTACAGTTATCCGGTTGAGCGCGCGCCGTTCGTCTCCCTAAGCTGGCACACACCTGACGGGCGTGAAATTCGCCTGGGAGATGTGACGGTGCGGAAAGAGGAAGCATACCGTTTCGCCCACGACGAACGCCTGCTGCGGCGACTCGGCGGCGGCGCGCCCGAAGAAGCCTTGTTCGCCGATCCAACGGCCCCCCTCACGCCGCTCAAAGGCCACTACGAGCTGCGTGTCAGCGGCTTGATGTTCGAAGAGCCAATGGAATTGGAGGCGGAGTTCGTCGTCTACGGGCAAGTTCACGGACTGGCAGGGACGGATGCCCGCCGCCGCGACTTGACGGTCGCCATCCTCTGGGGGACGGCGGTGGCGCTGACCTTCGGGCTGTTGGCTGCCGTCGGCGCTACATGCTGCACGATGCTCCTGGCAGCGACGGGAGCCTGGTTCGGTGGTTGGCTGGATGAGCTGTTGCAGCGCATCACCGAGGTGAACATGGTCTTGCCCTTCCTGCCCGTCAGCTTGATGATTTTTACCCTTTACTCCAAAAGCTTCTGGGTGCTGCTCGGCGTGGTCGTGTTGTTGAGCATCTTTGGCAACAACCTCAAGAGTTACCGGGCCATCTTCTTGCAGACGAAACAGGCGTCTTACATCGAAGCCGCCCGCGCCTATGGCACAAGCGACTGGCGCATCATCTTCAGTTACCTCATCCCCCGCGTCGCGCCGGTGATGATCCCGCAACTCATCATCCTTGTCCCCGGTTACGTGTACCTGGAATCCGCGCTGGCCTTCCTCGGTCTGAGCGATCCAGAGCTGCCCACCTGGGGAAAGTTGGTCCAGATCGCTTTCTCATCCCCTATGACCGGCGAGGCATTTCATCTGATATTGCAACCCGCCATCATCCTGCTGGTGACAGGACTGGCCTTCGCGCTGGTGGGCTACGCATTGGAACGCATCTTGAATCCACAACTACGAGAGAATCTATGAGCCTATCAACAGCCACTTTTCTGGACACGATTATCGCGCACAAGCGCGCAGAAATCGCCTGGCAAAAGCAAGCCAAACCCCTGGACGTCTGGGCAAACGAAACCCAATCTGCTCCACGCCCACGCGATTTCCTGGCGGCATTGCGCGCGCCGGGCGTCAGCCTGATTGCGGAGGTGAAGAAAGCGTCGCCGAGCAAGGGCCTGCTCTGCCCGGACTTCGACCCGGTGCGATTGGCGCGCGCCTACGCCGCTAACGGCGCGGCGGCGATCAGCGTGCTGACCGACGCGCATTTCTTCCAGGGCAGCCTGGGCGATCTGCGCGCGGTGCGGCAGGCTGTGGACGTTCCCGTGCTGCGCAAAGACTTCGTCGTGGACCCGTATCAGGTCTACGAAGCCCGCGCCGCCGGAGCGGACGCCGTGCTGCTCATCGTCGCCGCGCTGGACGATGCGACGCTGCGCGACCTCTACGCGCTGATCCGCCGCCTGGATATGGCCGCGCTGATCGAAGTCCACAACGCGGCGGAACTGGAACGCGCGCTGCTGCTGCATCCACGCATCATCGGCGTGAACAACCGCGACCTGCGGACTTTCCACGTCACGCTCGACACGACCGCCGCACTGCGCTCGCGCATCCCCACCGACGTCGTCCTCGTCGCCGAAAGCGGCATCCACACGCCGGAGGATGTGGCGCGCCTGGCGTCTATCGGCGTGGACGCGATGCTGGTGGGGGAGGCGTTGGTGACGGCGGGGAATGTGGGGGAGAAAGTTAGAAGTCTAAAGTCACAAGTCGAAAGTCCAAAGTCGCTCGCGGGACATTCGACTTCGGACTTTGGACATTCGACTTTGGACTAATATGATTTACGTCAAAATTTGCGGGATTACGAATCTTGAGGATGCGCGCGTGGCAGCGGAAGCAGGTGCGGATTTCCTGGGCTTCATCTTCTATCCGCCTAGCCCGCGTTACGTCGCGCCGGAACAGGCAGGGGACATCATACGGGCGATCCGCGCGGAATTCGGGGACGCGAGTCCGCGCTGCGTGGGCGTCTTCGTGGATGAACCGACCAACGCCGTGCGCGCCGCTATCGACGCCGCCGGACTGGACCTGGCGCAACTCCACGGCGCAGAATCCCCCGCCGACGTCGCCGCCCTGGCCCCGTATGCCTTCAAAGCCCTGCGTCCCCAAACGCTCACCGAAGCGCAAACGGCAATGGAGAACTACTTAACCGCCCCCTCCCTCTCCCCCCGTCTACCGTCTACCGTCGCGCGAATCTTCGCGCCCCGTCTACCGTCTACCCCACACCTACTCATCGACGCCTACCACCCCCAGGAAAAAGGCGGCACAGGACAGGCGGCAGACGTGACGATTGCGCGCTGGCTGGCGGGGCGCTGCCGTCTGCTACTGGCGGGCGGTCTCACGCCGGAGAACGTGGCGGATGCTATCGCGCAGGGGCGCCCGTGGGGCGTGGATGTGTCGAGCGGGGTGGAAGCGACGAAAGGGAAGAAGGATCACACGAAAGTGAGAGCCTTTATCGAGGCCATAAGGCAAGAAGTCTACTTCAGAAGCGATAAAAACTGATCTACCGTTAAATTGGCATCGCGGAGGATTTGCTGCAACAAACCTGGCTTAATGGTTTTATGATTAGGCACAGTAACTGGTAAATGATTTGGATCAGTTTCATCCCGAAGACGAATGTGACTGCCGCGCTGACGAACAATTTCATAGCCAACGTGTTGCAAAACTCTTATCACTTGATAAGCCGAGACAACAGGTAACTTCGGGTTCATACGGCCACGGCAACACTGCTGATTAAGGTTTGGGACATATCAGGAATGACCAGGTCTTGGGCCTGCAAATCCTCGAGACATAAAAGAATGGCTTCTTTGATATTATCCAGGGCTTCGGCAACTGTGTCTCCCTGGGTATAACAGCCGGGCAAAGACGGGCAGGAAACGACATAGCCGCCCGTTTCATCTGGCTCAAGCAAGACTTTGAAATCGTAGACTTGCATTATCAAACTCCTGTCTTTGGTTTTGCATCGCCTATGGACGCTTAAGCACATTATAGCATAGAATCGAACAGGTAAACAATGAATAAAACAAAATCCAATCTTGTTATTTCCAACGGCCCGTACTACGGCAACTACGGCGGCGCGTTCATCCCCGAAATCCTCGTGCCCGCCGTGCGCGAACTGGAATCGGCTTACGAAGCCGCCATCGCCGACGCGGACTTCACCCGCGAGTTCGACCGGCTGCTGCGCGAGTACGCCGGGCGGCCCACCCCGCTCACGTTCGCCGCGCGGCTGACGGACGCGCTCGGCGGGGCGCGCATCTACCTCAAGCGCGAGGATTTGGCGCACACCGGCGCGCACAAGATCAACAACGCGCTCGGTCAAGCGTTGCTCGCCAAACGGATGGGCAAGCGCCGCATCGTCGCGGAGACCGGGGCCGGGCAGCACGGCGTCGCCACGGCGACCGTCTGCGCGCTTTTGGGGCTAGAGTGCGTGGTCTACATGGGGACGGTGGACATCGAACGGCAGAAGCTCAACGTCCTGCGGATGAATCTGCTCGGCGCGGAGGTGCGCGGCGTGGACGCGGGCAGTTGCACGCTCAAGGACGCCATCAACGAGGCCATCCGCGATTGGGTGACGAACGTGCGCGACACGCATTACCTGCTCGGCTCGGCGCTGGGACCGCACCCCTATCCCCGCATCGTGCGCGACTTCCAGTCCGTCATCGGGAGGGAGGCGCGCGCGCAAATCCTCACCGCCGAGGGCCGCCTGCCCGACGCGCTCGTGGCCTGCGTCGGCGGCGGGTCGAACGCTATCGGGCTGTTCCACCCATTCTTGCAGGACAACAACGTGGCCCTCATCGGCGTGGAAGCGGGCGGCGAGGGGATTGCCGGCGGGCGGCACGCGGCGCGCTTCGCCGATCCCGCGCTGGGGCGGCTCGGCGTGCTCCACGGCGCGCAGACCTACGTGCTGCAAGACGCCGACGGGCAGATCGCGCTCACGCACAGCGTCTCCGCGGGGCTGGATTACGCCGCCGTTGGACCGGAGCACGCCTGGATGCGCGACCTGGGCCGCGCGAAGTATGTCTACGCCACCGACGCTGAGGCGCTGGACGCGCTGCAAACGCTGAGCCGTCTTGAGGGCATCATCCCCGCGCTGGAAAGCGCGCACGCCGTCGCCGAAGCCGTCAAACGCGCGCCCACTATGTCGCCGGATGCCCTGATGATCGTCAACGTCAGCGGGCGCGGGGACAAGGATATGCA
>DAOUAY010000151.1:0-5031 GCA_034432995.1 Anaerolineae bacterium
ACGCTCAGGCATATCGTCCACTCAATCAAAGACTTGCGATGTGCTGTCCTTCACGGAGCGTCGTCTTGCGCGCTCAACCGCCCGTGCGATTGCCGGTATCCGTAACACCAACAGCACCGCCACCACCGCCACGTACGGCAGCGCCTGGCGCGGCTCCTTGAGCAGCCACGCAAAGTGCAGTACCGCCAGCGCGTTCGCTACATAGACGAGACGTTGCAGGCGCTTCCACCACTTGCCCAACCGCCGCTGCCACCCCCGCGTGGACGTGATCGCCAGCGCCAGCAGAATCAGCCCGGCGACGAAGCCCACAATCACGTAGCGTTGGTAGAACACCGCCTCCCAGAGCAACCGCACATCGAAGCCGTAATCCCACCCGGCGAATGTGAGGAAGTGCAGCGCGACATACAGGAAAGCGTACAGCCCCAACGTCCGGCGCGCGCGCAGCAACGGCGTGAAGCCGGTGAGGGTGTAGAGCGGCGTACACGCCAGCGAGAGCGCCAGCAGATTGAGTGAGACGCGCCCGGTACGGGTGATGATCTCCCCCACCGGGTCTACGAAGAAGCGCCCCCAGGCCAGGTTCCACAGAATAAGAGCAAGCGGCCCTAAAGCCAGCCCGTGGAGCAAAACATAAAACCAGTTGGCGCGCCACCACGTCGCAGACCGCCAATCCGCACCCTTGCGATCCCGCATCAATAGTACCAGTCCCGCGAATCCAGGTCAGGATACAGGCTGGCGACCTCGGCGGCGTAGCCGTTGAGGAAGAGCGTCTCGCGGCGGCGGTTCTCGCCGATCCGGCGCTCCGTAGTCTGCGACCAACGCCGGTGCGGCACATCGGGATTCACGTTTGCCCAGAAGCCGTACTCACGCGGGTTGGTTGCCATCCACAAGGACTGCGGCATCTCCTCCACCAGGTCGATCTTTACAATCGACTTGATCGACTTGAAGCCGTACTTCCAGGGGACGACCAACCGGACCGGCGCGCCACTTTGCGGTCGCAAATCTTTGCCATACAGCCCCGTCGCCAGGAGCGTGAGATCGTGCATGGCCTCGTCGAGCCGCAACCCTTCGACGTAGGGCCACGGAAAGCTCTTGTCTTTCTGCCCCGGCATCTGGTCAGGATCGTAGAGCGTCTCGAAGCGCACATATTTGGCCGTGGACAGCGGCTCGACTTCTTTCAGCAGCCGCGCGAGGGGAAAGCCGAACCACGGGATGACCATCGACCAGCCTTCCACGCAGCGCATGCGATAGACGCGCTCTTCCAACTCGAACGTGCGTAAGTCGTCGATGTCGAAGGTTTTGGGCTTGTTGACCAGCCCCCCAACAGCCACTTCCCACGGCGAGGTCTTGAAGTTCCATGCCGCATCGCCGACCTCAGGCGGCGAGAAAGAGAATTCATAATAGTTGTTGTAGGTGACTATCGTGTAATACGGTGTCGGCTCATCGCCCGACACAGGCGCTTGGGCGGTGAGGGGCGGCGTGTCGGGCGTTGTGGCGGACGACGATGTTGCCGTAGACGACAGGGGCGGCGCTGTTGCCGGTGTGACCGGTTGGCGTCCGCATGCCGCCAGGAGCACCGCATTCGCCGCGAACAGCCCCGCCGCCTGCATAAACTTCCGCCGTGATAAATAATTGTGTTCAGGTGTAATCTCAGAAGACTTTACCGGAACCATGGTCATCCTCCTGTCCAACGATAAACGATGACCTCATCCATTGCCCCACTCAACCCGTCAAAAACTGAAACCGTGCGCCGCTGCGCCAAACAAGGCGATTTTCGGATGCAAAATCACGTACACAGGCATCTGCGCCAGCAGATGCGAGAGACGTCCCTTGTTGCGGAACGCCGCGCGGAAGGTATTGCTGTCGAGCGCCGCGCGGAGATGCACCGGAATGCCGCCGCCCAGATAAACGCCGCCTGTCGACAGCACACGCAGCGCCATATTGCCGGCCTCGGCCCCCAGAATGGAGACGAAAATCTCCAGCGTCTTGCGGCACAGCTCACAGGGTTTTTCGCGCTCCATCCCTGCCTGCGCGATCACCGGGTTGGGGTCGCGCGCGGCCGCCAACTGCTCCGCCAGCCACGCCGGTTCTTCGGCGTACCCGCTGTCGCGGAGGAAGGC
Source organism: Anaerolineae bacterium (assembly GCA_034432995.1). GTDB lineage: Bacteria > Chloroflexota > Anaerolineae > B4-G1 > SLSP01 > DSWT01. The sequence goes on from DAOUAY010000151.1 coordinate 2,118, forward strand.
ATAAATGTTCGGCAGTCCCAACCCGGAGCAGACGCGCTCACAGCTCACGCGCCCCAACTGCGCCTGAAGGTAACGCAGCAGTTCCACCTCCAACGGGTTTGTGGGCGCGAAGTCACAGTGCCCGCCCTCGGAGGCGTGCGCGTGATACTTTTTCCCATCCCAGGTAAGATAACCTTCCCCTAGCCCGGTCCCCGGCGCGACGACGGCCAATGCCCCGCCCGGCTGCGCTTGCCCTTGATGAATGGTGTAAAGATCATCCGGCTTCAAAAACGGCACGCCGCTCGCAATCGCCACCAGATCGTTCAACAGTGTGAAGGACGAAAAGCCGAGGTCGACCGCCAACTGCGCCTCGTCCAGCACCCAGGGCAGATTGGTGATCCGCGCCTGCCCGTTGACCACCGGCCCGGCGACGCCGAAACACGCGCGCTTGACCGGCAGTTCGGTGCGGCGCAGAAATTCCTTCACCAGATCGGCCAATCCTTTGTAGGCTGCGCTCGGAAAAGTCTCCAGCAACAGCGGCGCGTGCAGTCCAGCCTCACGCGAATATATCGCCACGTTGGTCTTCGTACCACCTACGTCCCCTGCGAGCAGATAATCGTCTTGTAACGCCATGGCCTCACCATCCTCCTGCGCGAATTCACCCTATTTTACCACCCAAAACGCTCCAGCGCGAATAAGAACGCCGTCAAGATCACCGCCGCCGGGATGACCACCACCCACGCATTGACCTTGAGCACCTCCGGCAGCGTCACGGCGCCAAAATCGCCCTTACTGAGCACCGGCTTCTGCAATTTCGGGAAAAACGTCGCAAACAGCCACGATCCCAGGAGAATCCCCACCGTCCCACCGATGAGCGCGTCGAGCGATCCCTGCCCGATCGCGCCGGAAATCGTGCCGGGACAGTAGCCAAGCACGGCAAATCCCACCCCGAAAATCAAACCGCCGACTACCGTCCTGCCCGCCGAGCCGGACTTGGGTTGCAGCCGCGCCAGGCCCAGACTGCGCAGCGCGTACACGCCGATCATCCCCGTGACGACGGCGGAGAGCATCACTTTGATCATCGTGAAATCGGTCAGCAGCAATTGTCCGAGGATGACGTCGTAATTGGTCACGCCGCCTTTTTGCAGCAGAAAGCCAAACGCGATCCCCGCCAGCAGTCCGAGAACCAGTTGCAGGCGTTTGTTCGTGTGCAGTTTCGTCAGCATCGCCCACCTCCCTCACGCGCCGAATACGCGGAAAATGATGAACGCAGCCACGATCCCGCCAACGAGAAAGCAAGCCACCGCGATCCAACTGCTTACCGCCAGTTGCAGCGTTCCGCTGATCCCGTGCCCGCTGGTGCAGCCATCCGCCCAGCGCGCGCCAGCGCCCATCAAGATGCCGCCGATCACCGCCACGAGCACACGCGGGACATACGCCGAGCCGAAGGTCGCCGCCCACAGCGTCGGCGCCCACGTCAACTGAAACTGCCCCGACAGCAGCGCCGAGGCAAACGATCCGATCACGATGCCGATCACGAGCATCACATCCCAGGTGATGGCCGGGACGTATTGTTTGAAATACGGTTTCGCCAACGTCTTATCGCCCCGGAACGCCCGCTCGATCATCCCGCTGAACCGCGCGAACGCCGTCGAACACCCAATCGGCTTGTCGGACAGGACAAACGTCAGCCAGCTCAACATCCCGATGCCAATCCCTACTGCGTAGGGCGACCACTGTTTCATGCTTAGCCATTCCATGTCGAACACCTCCCTACAATCCTCTCGCCTGCAATGATCCTATTTTATCATATAAACATCATAAAAACAATCTATAATCCGTCCTCTTTTTTCAGAAACAGCGGTTTCCCTAAATTCTGAGACTGACTATAATTATCCCCGTATGCGAACCTGACCTTTTGAAAGATTTCTAGGAAAGGAATTCAGTATGACCGGAACGCCGCCAGTCCGTGTTTTGATCGTCGATGACAACGTCGAATTGCGCGCCACCATGCGCTCGATCCTCAATATGCTCGATCACACTGTTGCCGGTGAAGCGGAGGACGGGGCAAAAGCCATCCTCCTGACGCAAAAACTGAAACCTGACATCATCGTTATGGACGTCTCCATGCCCGGCATGGACGGCATCACTGCCGCGCGCAAAATCCAGGCTGCGCAGCCGACGCCGGTCATCCTCCTCACCGCTATGGACACGCCCGACCTGGTCGAGCAGGCCCGCGATGCCGGCGTGGTCGCCTATCTGGTCAAGCCGCCGGAGGCCAGCGAGTTGCAGCGCGCCATCGTCATCACCCTCGCGCGTTCCCGAGAATCCGACGAACTGCGGCGGTTGAATGAGGAATTACGCCGTCTCAACACAGAATTGAACCGCGTCAACGCCGAACTGGAAAAGCGCAATCGCCAGCTCCAAAGGGCGCTGAAAACCATCAAGACCCTCAGCGGACTCGTCCCCATCTGCGCGTGGTGCGGCAAGAAAATTCAGGACGACGACGGGCAGTGGACCAGCATCGAACATTACATCGAAAAACACTCCGATGCCGAATTTACCCACGGTATCTGTCCCGAATGTCTGGCGAAGTTCAAGGGAGAGTTGGGAAATGGGAAATGAGAAATTAGAAATTGGAAATTAGAAATGAGATTCTTGCCGCTTCTTGCCTGCTACCGGTGAATGACTACGCGACTATTTGACTTTCGACATTGGACTTTCGACATTCAATTTCAGCCCATCTCAAGGAGACCCACATGACTGCTTACTCCGCACAATTCAACGAGATTAACCAGACGTTGCAACGACACCTCGACCGGCGCGCGCGGCAACTGGAGCGGATTCAGGCGCAGTTGGCTTTCGCAAACCGGCTGTGTTCGGCTTATCCAGATCAGGCGGCAGGGTGGCAGCCGCTCATCATGGAGGCCGGGCG
>DAOUAY010000152.1:0-2533 GCA_034432995.1 Anaerolineae bacterium
TCAGAGATGCTGCACCATGAGCGGCAGATCCAGATTCAGGAAATGTTGGAGAGTTTGCCGCCGCTGGATCGCACCGTCATCACCTTGTTTTATTGGGAAGGACTGTCCTACACCGAAATCGGTGAGGCGACAGGCTTGAGTTTATCGGCAATTAAATCCCGGCTATTCCGCGCCCGCCGGGTGATGGCACAGCTTATTGTTGGTTCAAATACGATGGAGGAGGAAAGATATGTTGCGTGATCCAATCACTGACGTGCATAGCGATGCGTGGTGGATGCGTGTGTGTGAAGGTACGCTCTCTCCGCAAGAGGAAGCGTCCTGGCAGGCGCATCTCGCGCAGTGTGAAGCTTGCCGGCAGGAATGGGCGGCGATGGCGCAAGTCGATATGCTTTTGCGCACGGCTGCACCGCCACCCATGCTCGCGCTGAATTTTACTGCGCGCACCGTCGAGCGCATCACTCACAAGCAGAAACTGCGCCAGATGTTGCGGTTTGTTATTGGGGCGTTGATCTTGGGACTGGTGGCCTGGGTCGGATGGGTGTACTTTGGCGCGGCCCTGTCCAGTGCAATACGTGCGCTTGTCGTTATGATCTCAGGCCGCCAAGTCCTGTTCGCCGCGCTGATGCGCACCCTGGTAGGGTTGGCCGTGACGATAAAATCACTCTTGCCGCTGTTACTTGGCGTGGCCGGGGCCGCTCTTTTGCTGCTCACGCCCAACAGCATTCTTGCCAGCGTGATGGTCGTGTGGTACGCGCATCGCAAGCGGGCTGCCAGCGCCGCAGCTTGAAAGCGGAATCGCAGTCGCGCATGGGCGCTGTAACGAGGTGTATCCATCCTGGTAGTCCAGAGCTGCGGGATGTCAGATATATAAAAGAATAAAGAAAAAAAGGAGATAGATGATGAAACGCTTGATGTTGACTTTACTTTTAGGAATGTGTCTTGCCGCTGTCGTCTTTGTGCCTGCGCCGGTTCTGGCGGCGCCTGGTCAGCAAGGCGATGGCAACGTGATCGTTGGCCCCTACACCCTGGCTTCCGGGAACACCGCCACCGGCGATATGACGGTGTTTGGTGGACCTGCCACGCTCAAGCCCGATTCCAATTTCAACGGGGATCTGGCCGTCTTCGGGACGGTGGATATCGAGGAATCGGCCAACCTCAACGGCGCTCTCGTTGTTTTTGGGGATGCGGATGTTGCCGGCAACGTCGACGGGGACGTGTTTGTCGTCGGCGCACTAGTGCTGCGCGAGACGGCTTACGTCAGCGGTGACGTATCCGCGACGGGCGCGATTGAGCAGCGGGATGGCGCGGTGGTCGATGGCGAAGTCACCCCGATAACCGAGGGGGAGTTCGACTTCGACCGCGATTTCCCCATCGAAGTTCCCCAGCCTTTTGTCGGCCCAAGCCCAAGTGTCACAGTCCGCTCGCGCCCCATGTGGGTGCAGGGATTATGGGCAACGATCAAAGCGGTCGTGGGCGTCGTGGTGTTGAGCTTGCTGGCGCTGGTCATCGTGAGCATCTGGCCGCAACAGACCGAGCGAGTGGGACGCGCCATCGAGGAAGCGACCCTGACGTCGTTCGGCATGGGATTGCTCGTCTACCTTGTGGCGTTCATCGCGTTGACGATTCTGATGATCACGATTTGCCTCAGTCCGTTTGCCGTACTCGGTTGGCTGGTGGTCGGCGTAGGACTGCTGCTGGGATGGATTGCCCTGGGATCGATCCTGGGCAAGCGCATCCTCACCAGCCTCTTCAACCAGCCACAACCACAGCCGGTGACGGCGGCAGTGGTCGGCACCGCGGTGCTGACGTTGGTGCTGGCGATGACGCGCGTTTTCTGGCCGATCCATGGCATCTTGATGTTCGTGCTGGTCCCGCTGGCGACCGGGGCTGTCTTACTGACGCGCTTCGGGACGATGCCCTACGCGACTCAGGGCGGCGTATCCGCCCCGCCGCGCGCGCCACGGCCGCCGCGCCCGCAAGGTCCTATCGTGCCGGGACAACTGCCGCCCGCGACGCCCGTTGTGGATGATCATGACGTGGTCGTGCCGGCCGCTCCGGCAGGCGTGAGTCCATTCGCTGAGGCGGAGCGCCCCAGCGAAGAAGCCTGAGCCGGATCATAGGCTGTAACATTGACCGGTGCACAAGCGACCGAGAACGTCTCTCGGTCGCTTTGTTTTTGCGCCTGTTGCCTATGCCGTAGGCAGGACTATAATAGGAGATACCAAAAGTTCGCCCACCTGCCTCAGGGGTGATCGAACTGAGCAGCGAGGTGTTCTATGGAAGAGCGCTATGAACGTCAAGTCGTGATGCCAGAAATCGGGGCGGCAGGTCAAGAACGATTACGCCAATCGCGTGTGCTCGTTGTGGGGGCCGGAGGCCTGGGGTCGCCCGTGCTGCTTTATCTGGCTGCGGCCGGCATTGGCACGCTGGGCATCGCCGATAACGATCAGGTTTCCGCCTCCAACCTCAACCGGCAAATCCTCTATGGCACCCGTGACGTGGGACGCAGCAAGGCGCTCACGGCCGTCCAGCG
>DAOUAY010000153.1:0-5357 GCA_034432995.1 Anaerolineae bacterium
GGCAAGACGACGACCATCCGCATCATAGCGACGCTGCTGCGACCCGATAGCGGCGTGGTGCGCGTCGGCGGCTACCGGGTGGATACCGCGCCGCAGGACGTGCGCCGTTTGATCGGCTTCATCCCGGATGAATTCGGCCTGTACGGCGAGATGCTGGCGCGCGAATACCTGGAATTTTTCGCCGGGTGCTACGGCGTGGCTGCCGAGAAGCGCCCGGCGATGGTGGCCGATCTGCTGGAACTGGTTGGCCTGACGCACCGCCGCGACGACGCCGTGCAGACGCTCTCGCGTGGAATGCGGCAGCGGCTCGGCGTGGCGCGCGCGCTGGTGCATGATCCGGCGCTCATCGTCGCCGACGAACCGGCGGCCGGCCTCGATCCACGGGCGCGCGTCGAACTGCGTGAAATCTTCCGCGCGCTTCAGGAGATGGGCAAGACGATCTTCCTCTCCTCGCACGTGCTGCGTGAGCTGGATGATGTTGCCACCCATGCCGGTATCATCGAGCAGGGACGCCTGATAGCCTCCGGCACCGTGGACGAGATCCGCACCCGGCTGCGCCCGCATCGCCGCGTGCGTGTGGCGTTTCACGGTCCGGTGGACGATGCGCAGGCGTGGCTCGCCGGGTATCCGCAGGTCCTCAGCGTTGAGGTAGCCCCTCCTGGGAATCGCAACGGCGGCTCACCTGCGCTGTGGGTCACGTTGCAGGGCGATGAAGGGGGTGTCGTGCACTTGCTGGCTGAACTCGTGACTGCGGGATTTCCTGTGTTAGCCTACGCCGAAGAACAAGACACCCTCGAAAGCCTCTTCTTGAGCCTCACGCAAGGTGTCGTCACCTGAGAACTGTGCAAACTGCGCTTTACGTTCATGTTCCGTTTTGCTTGCAACGTTGCGCCTACTGTGACTTCAACACCTACAGCGGTTTGTTGGCGCTGCGGGTGGATTACGTCGAGGCGCTGCGCTGCGAACTCCGTGCGCGGGCGGCGTGTTATCCCCACATCACCGCGCCGACTCTCTACTTCGGCGGGGGCACCCCCGCGCTTTTGCCGGTGGAGATGGTAGGAGCACTCATCGTCGATGCCCGGCAGTATCTTGCGCTTTCCCCGGATGCCGAAATCACCCTGGAAGCCAACCCCGGCACAGTCGATGCGGTGTCTCTGACGGCGTTGCGCGAGGCTGGCGTCAACCGTCTGAGTCTGGGCGTGCAGTCGGCGCACGATGCGGAGCTCCGAGTGCTCGGGCGCATCCACACGTGGCGCGAATCCGTGGAGGCGGTTTCGGCGGCGCGGCAGGCTGGTTTCGACAACCTTAGCCTCGACCTGATGTACGGCCTCCCCGGACAAACGCTCGATCATTGGCAGGTAACGCTTGAGCGCACGCTGGCGTTTGAGCCGGAGCATCTCTCGCTTTACGCACTCACGGTGGAGCCGGAGACCGCGCTGGCGCGCGCCATCGCAGCGGGCAAGCTCCCGTTACCGGATCCAGACCTGGCGGCCGACATGTACGAGTGGGCGTCCGAGGCGCTGCGCGCGGCGGGCTTCTGGCAGTACGAGATCTCGAACTGGGCGCGTGGCCTTCATCCTGCTGAATCGGTATGGGAAAGGCCACCCGGCGGGCGCGCCGAGGGTATCGGACCGTGGGTAAGCCGTCACAATCTCGTCTACTGGCGCACTGAGCCGTGGCTTGGGCTGGGAGTGGGGGCCTATTCCTGGCTGGACGGGCGGCGTTGGAGCAATGTCCGCCATCCCGAGGATTATATTCAGGCGAGTCAAACCGGGCAGTGGCCGGAAGTGGATGTGGAAGTCATCCCGCCGCAGTTGGCGCGCGCGGAGATGCTGATGATGGGTTTACGGTTGGCGGAAGGTGTCGCTGATGCAGATTTCCGCACCCGTTACGGGGTGAGTCTCACCGAGGCGTGTGGCGCAACGATAACGCGTCTGGAAGAGATCGGGTTTGTGGTGTGGGATAAGAACTGTTTGCGGCTTAGTCCACAAGGGCGGTTGTTGGGGAATCAGGTTTTCGGTGCGTTTTTACCCTAGGCTTTGACCACTGACGCCGATTTCAGCAGGTGTACGCGGATTTTGGCGCTTTGCTAGACAGCGACAACTTCGCTTTGCCTGGCGACGGTGCGAATCTCATGGACCAGGGAGCGCGTATCCAGCGTTTTCAGGAGATAGCGCGCCGCACCCATCTGCCGCACCTGGTCTTCTTCGCGGCTGTCGGGATAGGAGGTCAGCACAATCACGGCCGTATCGGGCAGCAGTTGGTGCAGGGTGGCCAGCGTCTGTAGCCCTTCGGGGGTCTTCGTTTCCAGCAGAACGACATCGGGCGCTAACAGCCGCGCCTGTTGGACGGCCTCGGCGTAACGTCCCAGGCTACCGACGATTTCCAGACCGACGGCAGTTTGCAAACGTTTCTCGAGCGCCTCTCGCACCAGGCTATGGCTATCGATGATGAGCAATTTAACCATACGCTACAGTATATCGCGGGGTCGTTCACCGCAAAGTGCCATACATCCTGTTGCCAGACTACAAAAGTCTCACATAGAGTCATTCGCGCCCATGTTTACCCCCTGTCTACCGTCTGCCGTTTACCGTCTACTTGTTCAGGCTTTGACTTTGTATCAAAATCGTTTACAATAAGCGCCGTTAACATCCGCGTCACGACGACGGCCTCCAGGCCGTCTTTGTTTGTCTATCTATAGCTGGCGAGTACGCCAATGGTACTTGGGAGGAATTGCAGACGATGAAAGAATATACGACGCAAATGATTCGTAACATTGCCTTGATCGGTCACAGTGGTTCCGGGAAGACATCGTGGACAGAGGCGGCGTTGTTTGCGAGCAAAGCCACAAATCGCCGCGGCAAGGTTGAAGACGGTACAACCGTTACCGACTTCGATGACGAAGAGGTGCGCCGGGGAATTTCGTTGAGCCTGGGGCTTGCCCCGGTGGAATGGAAGGGCTACAAGCTGAATATCATCGATACACCGGGGTATACGGATTTTGTGGGCGAGGTGCGTAGCGCGTTGCGGGTGGCCGATGCGGCTATGGTTTTCGTCGATGCTGCCGCCGGCGTCGAAGTGGGCACTGAGCTGACCTGGGCGTATGCCGAAGAGGAACAACTGCCGAAAGTGGTGCTGGTCAACAAAATCGACCGCGAAAACGCCAATTTCGATAAGACGCTGGCTTCGCTTTCCGAGAGTTTCACCGCGCAGTTTTTACCCGTGATGCTGCCAATCGGCGCACAGGCCGGGTTCCAGGGCGTTGTGAATGTGTTGGAGAAGCAAGCCTACCTCGGCGCGGCCTGTACACCGGCGCCCATTCCCGGCGATCTGGTTGGTCGCGTTGAAGAATTGTATACCCGCATCGTAGAAGCCGCCGTCGAGGCCGATGAGACTTTGATGGAGAAGTATTTTGCTGACGAACCGCTGACGCCGGAGGAAATTTCCACCGGTCTGCGCAAAGTCATCGCCGCAGGGGCATACGTGCCGGTCTTGGTGACGTCTACCGGCAGCGACCTCATTGGTTTCAACGTGGTGGTTGACCTTTTAGTGCAGGTCGTGCCATCACCTGCCGACCGTCAGTTCACGGCGGAAGGGCCGACCGGTGAAGAAACCTATGCCGTCAGCGATATGTCGCCATTGGCCTTGTTGGTCTTCAAGACAACGGCGGATCCTTATGTGGGCAAACTCACCTATTTCCGGGTTTACGGCGGGATCGTCAATTCCGGTGATACCGTCTACAACAGTCGCGCCGGCGCCGAGGAACGTTTGGGGCAAACTTACGTGATGCGTGGCAAGGAGCAAATTCCCATAGAGCGGTTGCACGCCGGTGATCTGGGTGGCGCCGCCAAGATGAGTGAAGCATTGACCGGCGACACGTTGTGCGTCAAGGAGCGCTCGCTGCGGATGCCCGGGCCGCTGTTCCCGGACCCGTTGTTCAGTGTGGCGATTTCCCCCAAGACCAAGGGCGATACCGCGAAGATGGGACCAACGCTGACCCGCATGTCTGAAGAAGATCCTACGTTGCGGTGGCGGCAAGACCCCACCACGCGGGAGACCATCCTTTCGGGGATGGGTGACGCGCATGTCGACACGGCGGTGCGCCGCATCCAATCGCGTTTCGGTGTGGGCTTGGAGATCAGCGTTCCCAAAGTCCCCTATAAAGAGACCGTGACTGCAACGAACACCGCGCAGTATCGTCACAAGAAGCAGAGTGGCGGCGCCGGGCAATTCGCGGAAGTCCACATGCGCGTCGAGCCGCTGGAACGGGATGCCGGATTCCAGTATGAGTGGGAAGTTTTTGGTGGGCGCATCTCCAGCTCCTTTAGGCCCTCGATCGAGAAGGGGATCAAGTCCGTGATGACGCAAGGTGTGATCGCCGGTTATCCGATCGTGGATGTGTTTGTTGCCGTGACGGATGGGAAAGAGCATCCTGTGGACTCCAAAGACATCGCCTTCCAAATTGCCGGACGCGAAGGCTTCAAGCAAGCGTTCCAGGGCGCCAAGCCGGTGTTGTTGGAGCCAATGTATAACTTCGTCATTACGGTGCCGGAGGACTTTGCAGGTGCGGTGATGTCGGACCTCAACACCCGGCGCGCGCGTGTGCAGGGCATGGAGCAATCGGGAAAGAAGGCCGTGATCACAGCGCTGGCCCCGCTGGCGGAGATGTTGCAATACGCGACCAACTTGCGGGCCATTACACAAGGGCGCGGTGTCTATGCGATGGAGCTATCGCATTACGATATCGTGCCGGCGCATCTGACTCAGCAAATCGTCGAGCAGGCGAAGATCGAACAAGAAGAGTAAAAAACCGCTTTGTGGGTACACAAACGGGCCGGGGATATCCTCCGGCCCGTTTTCTTGCTATAAAAACAGGCGGGGATCATTGATCTCCCGCCTGTTAAGCGTATCATCAGCAGATGATTTAAGCTTCTTCGGCTGCCGGACGACGGCGGATCACTTCGACCTCTGCCTGTTCTGTCACGGCTTCGACCTCTTCCTTTTCTTCTTCTGCGTAGATCACCTGAGCCACGAACTCGTGCGGGGCATTGAGAATTTTGACGCCGGCGGGCGGAACAATGTCGCCGACCGTGATCGATTGTCCAATTTCGACCAATACACTGACATCGACTTCGATGGAAGGGACCAGTGCTGTTGGCAGGGCCTCGATTTCCAATTCGTTGAGAACGTGGAGCAATATGCCACCGAAATCCTTTACTGCCGGGGACTCGCCGGTCAGGACAACCGAGACAGGCACACGTACGGTCTCTTTGAGGTTCAGAGCTTGCAGATCCAGGTGGATCACATTGCGCTTGAGGGTGTGATACTGGACATCGCGGAAAATGGCCAGATAAGGA
>DAOUAY010000154.1:0-5123 GCA_034432995.1 Anaerolineae bacterium
TTGCGCGCCACCGAAATCGGGTAAGGATAGCCCTTGAGCGCGCCCACCGCCCCGCTGGTCAGATCGCTGCCATCCATGATCGCCGCGTCCAGCTCGACCTCGCCGAGCAGATTCGGATAGCCGCCGTAGCCCACCGAATGATCGTCCGGGTTCGCCTCGACTAACCGTATCCCCGCTTCAACGGCATCCATCGCCGATCCCCCATCCCGCAACACCCGCATCGCCGCCTCGATGCCCACACTGCCGTTCTGACTCGCAATTACAAGCATCTACATATCCTCTGGTAGTAAACCACAGAGACACAGAGAACACAGAGAAAAAATCTTAAAAAGCTCTGTGAACTCTGTGTCTCTGTGTTAAATCAGTACGCTTTACCGAAGATTGCGACTTCGGTGGCGGGTTTGCCGGTGTAGACGCACGTTCCAGCGCCGCCGGGCTGCTCGGTGGGGATGCAGCGGACGGTGGCCTTCGTTTCCTCTTTGATGCGCGCCTCGTCCCCGGCGTCGCCGGCCCACCACGCGCGGGCAAAGCCGGTCTCCACGGCCTCTTTGAGTTCGTCGTAGGTGCGCACGTCGCGGGTGTGGCTCTCGCGGAAGTCGAGCGCCTTCTGGAAGATCGCCTGCTGGATCGTCGCCAGCAGCCCGGCGACCGTCGTTTCCAGGCCGTCCCACGAGGCCGAGGTCTTGCCCTCGCGCCCGGGGATGTCGCGCCGGGCGAGCATCACCTGCCGGTTCGCCACGTCGCGCGGCCCGATCTCGATGCGCAACGGGACGCCGCGCATCTCCCAATCGTTGAACTTCCACCCGGCGGTGAACCCCTCGCGGACGTCCAACTCGACACGGACCGTGTCTTTCAACCGGGCGTAAAGGTCACGCGCCGCCTCCAGCACCGCCGCGCGCTCCTCGTCCTTGCGCCAGATCGGCACGATGACCACCTGGATCGGCGCGAGGCGCGGCGGCAGCACGAGGCCCTGGTCATCGCCGTGCGTCATCACGATCGCGCCGACCATGCGCGTGCTCAGTCCCCAGGATGTCGTCCACACGAGCTGTTGCGCGTTGTTCTCGTCGAGGAATTTGATGTCGAACGCGCGCGCGAAGTTCTGCCCCAGGAAGTGGCTGGTGCCGGATTGCAGCGCCTTGCCATCCTTCATCATCGCCTCGATCGTGTAGCTGGCGACGGCCCCGGCGAACTTCTCGCTCTCGCTCTTGCGACCGGGGAGCACGGGGATCGCGGCCTCGTTCATCGCAAAATCCGCGTAGACGCCGAGCATCCGCAGCGTCTCTTCCATCGCCTCGTCGCGCGTCGCGTGCGCGGTGTGGCCTTCCTGCCAGAGGAACTCCGTCGTGCGCAGGAACAGGCGCGTCCGCATCTCCCAGCGCACCACGTTGGCCCATTGGTTGATGAGCAGCGGCAGGTCGCGGTACGACTGAATCCACTTGGCATACATGTGCCCGATGATCGTCTCCGACGTGGGGCGCACGATCAGCCGCTCCTCCAATTCGGCGCCTCCGCCAATGGTGACGACCGCCAGCTCCGGCGAGAAGCCCTCCACGTGCTCGGCCTCCTTCTGCAAGAAGCTCTCCGGGATGAAGAGCGGGAAGTAGGCGTTGACGTGCCCGGTCGCCTTGAAGCGGCGGTCCAGCGCATCGCGGATGTTCTCCCAGAGCGTGTAGCCGTAGGGCTTGATGACCATACAGCCGCGCACAGGCGAATAGTCGGCCAAATCGGCCTTCTGCACGATCTCGTTATACCACTTGGAAAAGTCCTCGCCTTGAGAAGTCAGAAAGTCTGCCATGATGCTCCCTCTGAAAATAGTCTGGTAGTCCTTAGTCGTATAGTCATTTCCCTGAAATGAGTCGGAAGTCTTTTAAGAATCCGTTAAAATCCGTTCAATCCGTTGACATAAACTCGTCATTTGTCCGGTCCAAAGCGGCGGTAGTTCACCGTGAGCTTGTCCATGATCGCCTGCTCCAGGTCGATGCCGGTGAGGTAGGCCAGTTGCAGCAGATAGAGCGCAACGTCCGCCAGTTCCTCGGCGAGCGCCTCGGGGACGGCCGCCTCGCCCCACTGGAAATGCTCTAGCACCTCCGCCGCCTCCAGTGACAGCGAAATGGCGATATTGCGCGGCGACTGCGCAAACGGTGAGTCTTCGCGGTACCAGCCCATCGCCCCGACGAAGGCGTTCATCGCATCGGTCAGTTCTGCGAGTGTCATAAGGAGCGAGTATACAGCGGAACGAGGAGAGGGCAACTGATAGGGCTTTATCATTCTCGTCACCCTCATTCTGCTTCGAGCGGATCGTCAGATATTCTGCTTCGAGCGGATCGTCAGATCCGCGTTTTGTGCCCTATCTCAACTTGAAACGGGGAACTGACGTTCCCCTCGAAGCAAGAATGATAAGACCCTGGAGTAACTGACGAGACAGTCGTACTTAAAAGGCTTTTATGATACAATACAAAATGAGCTATCGGGAGGTGAAAATGCACACAACGATCTTTTACTATACCGGAACAGGAAATTCACTGTGGGTGGCGCGCGAACTTGCCGACCGGTTGGGGGAGACAAAACTCGTTGCCATTGCCAATCACCGAGACGGACTTGAGACCATCGCTTCGAAAACCATCGGATTGGTCTTTCCGGTCCACATGTGGGGCGTTCCTGCCCCTGTCGTGCGCTTTGTGAAGACGTTGAGTCGCCTGCAGCCGGACTATGTCTTCGCCGTGGCCGTCAACGGCAGCCAAGTCGCCGATACGTTGGTGCAGTTGAAGAAGCTCTTGGCGGAAAACGACCTCACGCTGGCGGCGGGGTTTGGCGTTGTGTTGCCTTCCAACTACACGCCGTTCGGCGGCCCAGGTCCACAGGAAGAACAAAACAGACGTTTCAAACTCGCCGAGGAAAAGATTGCCTATATCGTGGACAGGCTCAGGGAAAAGGCCACCTTGCCGGTTGAAAAAGGCTCGTTCGGGCAGAGTATACTGTCGGCCACCGTGTATAAATTGAGTTACTTCCGCATACCCCAAATGGACGAACAATTCTGGGCGGACGAGAAATGCAATCATTGCGGAATTTGCTACAAAGTCTGCCCTGCCGAAAATATCACCATGCGAGAAGGAAAACCCACCTGGAATCACAAGTGCGAGCAATGTTTTGCCTGTCTACAGTGGTGCCCGCAACAGGCTATCCAATTCGGGAAGAATACAGCACAACGTGAGCGGTATCACCATCCTGAGGTTTTGTTGAAGGATGTCATCCTGCGGTAAGTAAAAGCCGCTTAGTGCCTTATCATGCTCGCTCCGAGGGGAACGTCAGTTCATGCTCGCTCCGAGGGGAACGTCAGTTCCCCGTTTCAAGCCGGGATAGATCATAAACCGCGGATCTGACGATCCGCTCGAAGCAAAATGAGCAACTGCGACGAGAATGACAAAGCCCCGAAAAACCGTCCCACTTCGATTGACAAAAATCGCACTCGCGCTACAATGAGAACGTAATTCTCAGGAGGTCAAACTGTGAGCAGGTTCAAGTATTTTACCTATATCGCCCAAGTGCCCGACGGTGGTTCGGGTGTCTTGCCTTGTCGCAGTGCGCCTCTCGGAAGGTTAAAATAAGCTAACCATAAGAACAAAAGGCCGTGGGCGTCTGCGATGTCCACGGCCTTTTTATTTTCTGTGCGCTTTTCGCGCTTCGAAGGCCGGGGACCCCACCACCGGCCTTTTTTATTTGCACATCCGGGAAATTCACAACAAACACAACGACTATCCGACTAACGACTATCTGACTATTTTGAAGGAGGAAACTATGTCTGCGCAATCGTATCAAAACTATATCTATCGCCCGGCGCGCATGGAGGACGTCGAAGCGGTGACCGACCTGTTCAACGTCTGCTCTATGGAGGAAGTCGGGGCGGCGCAATTCGTCGTCGAAGACAATCGCACCTGGTGGCAGTCGCCGGGAGTCAACCTGGAGACCGACACGCACGCCGTTGTCGCACCCGACGGCGCGCTCATCGGCTATGCCGATATATGGGACGTCGAACCCCACGTTCGACTCCACGGCTGGGCGCGGGTGCATCCCGATTACCGGCACAACGGCATCGGCGCGCATCTCGCACATTGGCTAGAGGTTCGCGCCAGGGAATCCATCCCCAAAGCGCCTGCCGATGCGCGCGTGGCGCTGCTTCAAGGCGTCATCACGCATGACGAGGTGAGCCAGGCGCTTCTGCGCGATCAGGGGTATCAGCTCGTGCGCTACTTCTTCCGCATGGCCATCGAGCTGGACGCGCCGCCGCCAGAACCCATCCTGCCAGAAGGCATCACGATCCGCCCCTTCATCCGGGGACAAGAAGAGCGCGCGTTGATCGAAGCCGACCGTGAAGCGTTCAGAGATCACTGGGGCTACGTCGAACAACCCTTCGAGGAAGAATTCGCGCGTTGGATGCACCGGATCGACAACGACCCGGACTACGATCCGTCGCTGTGGTTCGTCGCGGTGGCTGGCGACCAGATCGCCGGCATGTCGCTCTGCTCACCCAAGACGACCGAAGACCCGGATATGGCCTGGGTCAATGTCCTGGGCGTCCGGCGTCCCTGGCGACGGCGCGGCGTGGCGCTGGCCCTGCTGCATCACACCTTCGGCGAATTCTACCGGCGCGGGAAACGTCGCGTGGGGTTAGGCGTGGACGCGAGCAGCCTGACCGGCGCGTTGGACCTGTACAAAAAAGCCGGGATGCGCCCGGTACGCCAGTACGCCAACTTCGAGAAGGAGCTGCGCCCTGGCGTCGAATTGAGCACGCAAACTTTGGATCCAGCTTGCGCGGGATCATAATCCCGCGCTGCCGTGGCAACGGCGGATTGTGATCCGCCGGAAGCGTTTAACAAGATAATTTTCGGATAAGCTTAAACGCTTGAGTTTAGAGTTACATAACTTGAGTTCAGATAAACGAACAGGGCGGCAAGAGTAACTCCTGCCGCAGAAAGGCACTTTAACACGATACAGTAGACCAAATCAGGCGTCAGTAGCGGCGCGCGTGCGTTTTTTGGTCTTGCGCTGGACGCGAAAGCGTGGTTTGGGCGGTGGCTGATGCCCGTGTGCGCGTCCGCGGCCTTTTCCCGCGCGTTTGGGCGATT
>DAOUAY010000155.1:0-16555 GCA_034432995.1 Anaerolineae bacterium
GCCTGCGCCGCCGCCAGCCGCGCCACGGGGACGCGGAACGGAGAGCAGCTCACGTAGTCCAGGCCCACGCGATAGCAGAAGTCGATAGAGTCGGGATCGCCGCCATGTTCGCCGCAGATGCCGACCTCAAGCTCAGGATTGACGACTTTGCCTTCCTCGACGCACATCTTGACCAGCCGCCCCACCCCGACCTGATCCAGCGATTGGAAAGGATTGACGGGCAGGATGCCGCGCTCGACGTACTGGAGCAGGAACTTGCCCTCGGCGTCGTCGCGGCTGTAGCCGTAGGTCATCTGAGTGAGGTCGTTGGTGCCGAAGGAGTAGAATTGCGCGTGCTCGGCGATCTCCGCGGAGGTCAGGGCGGCGCGCGGCACTTCGATCATCGTCCCGAACATGATCGGCACTTCGACGCCTTCTTCTTCCATCACCTGCTTGGCGACGGTTTCCAGCTTCTCGCGCTCGAGCTTTAGCTCGTTCACGTGCCCGACGAGTGGGATCATGACCTCAGGATGCACGTCCACGCCCCGCTTGGCGCAGCGGCAGGCCGCCTGCACGTAAGCGCGCGTCTGCATTTCGGTCAGACCCGGGTACATGATGCCGGCGCGGCAACCGCGCAAGCCCATCATCGGGTTCACTTCCCACATCCCGGAGACGGCCTCCAACATGCGTTCCTCTTCCGCCAGCTCCTTGGAGCCAGGGGCGGTGATGCGCAGCTCGGCGACTTTTTCGATCAGCTCGTGGTACGGCGGAAGGAATTCGTGCATGGGCGGGTCGATCAGGCGCATGATGACGGGCTTGCCGTCCATCGCGTCGAAGAGGTCTTCGAAGTCCTGCTCCTGGAAGGGCAGCATTTCATCCAGCGCCGCGTCACGAACGCTTTGCTCTTTCGCCAGGATCATGCGCACCACGGCGTCGCGGGCGCGCGGGTCGAAGAACATGTGCTCGGTGCGACACAGGCCAATGCCCTCGGCGCCGAATTCCACCGCGCGGCGCGCATCCACACCCACGTCGGCGTTGGCGCGCACGCCAAAGCCTTTCGCGTGACGAATCTCGTCGCCCCAGGAGAGGAGCTTCTTGAGAGCGGCCTGATCTTGATACTTGGCCTGCACCAGGGGCACAGCGCCGACGTACACTTCACCGTTGAACCCATCGATAGAGATCGTATCGCCTTCTTTGACGACCACGCCGCCGGGCGCAGTGAGATGTTGAGCCGCAACCGTAATGTCCTCACAACCGGCCACACAGGGGATGTTGTTACCGCGGGCGACCACAGCGGCGTGCGAGGTCGCGCCGCCTTTCTGCGTCAAAACGCCCTTCGCCACCAACATGCCGGGCACGTCATCGGGGTTCGTTTCGGGGCGAACCAGAATGACGGCTTTGCCCTCAGCCACTGCGGCCTTGGCGCGCTTCGCATCGAAGATCGCCACACCGACAGCCGCGCCGGGGGAAGCATTCAAACCCTTCGCCAACAGCGTTTTCTTCGCCTTAGGATCGAAGGTATCGCGCATCAGCATTTCGACATCCACCGGCTTGACGCGCATCACAGCTTCTTTCTTGGTAATCAAACCTTCTTCCGCCATATCGACGGCAGTCTTGACCGCGGCCGGAGACGTGCGCTTACCGTTGCGCGTCTGCAACATCCACAATTTGCCGCGCTCGACGGTGAACTCCATGTCCTGCATATCGCGGTAGTACTTTTCGAGCAGATCGACGATTTGCGTGTACTGTCCATACACTTCCGGCATCACGTCCTTGAGGCTGGCGATTTTCAGCGGGGTGCGAATGCCGGCGACCACGTCCTCGCCCTGCGCATTGATGAGGAATTCGCCGTAGAGCGTCTTCTCGCCGGTCGAGGGGTTGCGGCTGAAGGAAACGCCGGTAGCGGAATCGTCGCCCATGTTGCCGAAGACCATCGTGCAGACGTTGACGGCGGTGCCCCAGGTGTGGGGATACCCTTCGTGCTCGCGGTAGACCACGGCGCGCTCGCCGTTCCAGGAATCGAAGACGGCCTTGATCGAGACCGCCAGTTGCTTGTAGGGATCGGTGGGGAAATTCTCGCCGAACCGGGCCTTGTACATCGCCTTGAATTCGTCCACCAACCACTTGAGACCGGCGAGACTCACCTCGGTGTCGAGCTTGACGCCCTCTTTCGCCTTGAGTTCCTCGATCTTGTGCTCGAAGTGCTCGCGCTTGTAGCCCATCACGATGTCGGAGAACATCATAATGAAGCGGCGATAAGCATCGTAGGAGAACCACTCGTTGCCGGTCAGCTTTTCCAGCGCGGCGCGGGTATCATCGTTCAAGCCGAGGTTGAGGACAGTGTCCATCATACCGGGCATCGAGACGCGGCTGCCGGAGCGCACCGAAACCAACAGGGGATTTGCGGGGTCGCCGAATTTCTTGCCGGTCTGCGCTTCGATGTCTTTCATGGCCTCGAGGGTCTGTTCCCACATCCCCTCGGGGAAATCGCCAGTTTGCATATACTCAACACATGCTTCTGTCGTAATCGTAAAACTCGGCGGCACCGGGATCTGCGCTGCGGTCATATCGACCAGTCCAGCCCCCTTGCCGCCGAACAAAACCTTCATCTCATCGAGACTTGGCGTATGCCCAAGAATTTTGGCATACTCTTCCTTGCCATTCCGTGCTAAATACACCCACTGCTTGCTCATACCTCATTTTCCTCCACGACTTAGTTAAACATATCTGCGCTATTATACCTAAAAACTTGCTAAGAACAAGGATATTGCTATGGCTGTTGTTGACTTGCCACCACGCGCCGTTGCAACACGTACCAATCGGCAATGGTGCGAAAGCGGTCGCCGGTACGCATCAGCGGCCCCATCTGATCGCCGTTGACGCGGACATCGATTGCATACGTGTAAACCGGGACGTACAGCGGAAACGCCGGTACTTCGGCCATAAACAACTGCTGAAATTCGTGATACAGGGTCAGCCGCGCTTCGGGGTTGACCGTGATGCGGGCTTGCTCGATCACTTCACTGATGCGCCGATTCTGGAACCCGGTGTAGTTCTGTCCTTGCCCCGGCAGCGCCTGCGTCTCATGCCACAAAGGATAGGGGTCGGGATCGCCGGGCAGGATCAAGTGGACCAAAGCCGCTTCGTAACTCCGCGACTCCAACAGGCCGCTAAGCGCCAACGAGGGCACCGCTTGCACAGTCGCCGAAATCCCAATGCGCGACCACTGCCTGACGATTTCCCGCGCCACGGCCAAATCTTGCTCGTCGTTCGACGCCAGCAGTGAAAAGCTGAACGGGATGCCCGCCGTGTTGCGCAGCGGATCTGCAGTGGTGGTGCGCCGCCAACCGATCAGTTCCAGCATACTGAGCGCGTGCTGCGGATCATAAGTGTAGGCCGGGACACCCGCCGTATTGTAGGCCCAGGTGCCGGGCAGCAGCGGCGTTTGGGGAACAATGGCCTGACCCATCAAGACGGAGTCGACAATGGCCTGACGATCGAGGGCATAGAATAACGCCTGGCGCACCGGCGTGCTGTTGAACGGCACCGTATCTGTCACCAATTCGTTGAAATACAACATCACCATTTCAGAGGTTTGCGCGGAGTGTAACTTCAGGTTCTCGTCGGCAAAAGCCTGCGGTAGAATGTCCGCGGTGATCCGTGACACACCTTCCACGACGCCATCTTGATAGGCTTCGAAAGCCGCGCGCGCTGTCGGGTAGAAACGCAGGATGATGTTTTCCAGATACGGTTCCGCGCCATAATACCGCGGAAAACGTCTGAGGGTCACCATCGTGACCTGTCCCTGGTCGGTTTGGACTTCAGTGAGCCGGAAAGGGCCGGTGCCGACAGGTTCACGGTTGAATTCCAGGTTGGGCAGATCAGCAGCCCGGATCCCGCTTAACAGATGCATAGGAAGCAGCCCGACCGTCGTGTAATCCAGGAAGGGCGCATAGGGTTCCTGCAGGACAAACTGTACGGTGTAATCGCCTAGCTTGGTCGCCGCGACTGACCGCCACAGAGCGCCGATATCGGGTGGGCCGGGATAATCCGGGTCTTGCAATAGATTGACGGTAAATAGCACATCATCAGCAGTGAAGTAGAATCCATCGTGCCAGAGGACGCCGGAATTCAGGCTGAAGGTGTAGGTGATTCCGCTCGGGTCGATGTCCCACCCGGTCGCCAGGTCTGGTTCCACCGCACCCGACATGCCGATGCGCGTCAGACCGCTGAATACCAGGGCCACGACATCGCTGTCAGCATCGTTGTAGAAGCTGAGCAGGGGATTGAGAGACTGCGGATAGCCGCCCACGCTCTCGATGTACGTACCACCGTTCGCCGGGCGGAATTCGGTGGTATACGTGGTAGCCATGTAAAACAGGATCATTCCGGTGAGCACAAAGCCCACCGCGACCAGAAGCATTTGCCAGCCAATTCGACGGAACATAACGTCAGCCGCAAGACACAGAAAAAGGACGAAGAAGGAAGAGGGGAAATACTTCCCTGGGGAACACTCCCCCTACACTCCCCGGCCCCGTCCTTTCCGTAAGAATGAAACGTTACCCAACTAGCAAGACGTTGATCACCGCGACCAGGAAAAACAGAACCGAGAATCCCACGGTTAAGCGGAACAACAAGAGTTCAGGGCCACGCCGCTGGCGAATCACATTGGTCTGCGAGCCGCCAAAAACACCCCCCATCCCGCTGCTGCGCACCTCAAAGAGCACCAAGACGATGAGCGCAATCCCCAATAGGATTTGTATGATATTCAAATAAGTCTGCATTCGTGATCTACCTCCAGATTCAGGTAGGCGGATTATAACACGCTACCCTAAAATGACAATGGACTGATTGCTGGATGAATATATCTTACACGATTCGCGCATAAAACAAAGGCAGAGGCTCGACCGGATCGGGTCCGAAGGTCAACGCGCGCAGGGCGCGGCGCACGGCCTCGTCACGCTTGATGGCGTCGGTAGCGTGAATGGTGAAGAGCGGCGCCCCGGCCTCGATCTTGTCACCCACTTTGCAGTGCATCACGATGCCCACGCGATGATCGATGACATCGCCCTTCTTCTCGCGGCCCCCACCCAGTCCCAGGGCGACCATGCCAATTTCGTCGGCGCGCACTTCGGCCAGATAACCATCGTGCGCTGCCGGCACGGTCTCGATAAGGGGCGCCTGCGGGAAACGCTCCGGATCATCCACGTACCGCACATCCCCCCCCTGCGCGATGATCAACTGCCGGAATTTGTCCCATGCTTGTCCGGAAGCGATGGTTTCTGTCGCCTGTGTTACCGCCGCTTCGAGCGTGTCCGCTTTCCCACCCAGGCATAACATCTCAGCAGCGACCATAATGCAATGTTCGTAGAAATCCTGCGGGCCGTGGCTATGCAGCACGTCGATGGCTTCGCAGACTTCGAGGCTGTTGCCGACCGCGCAGCCGAGGGGCTGGTTCATATCCGAGATCAACGCCGTCACTTTGCGACCAAGCGTTGCCCCGATGCGCACCATGCCTTCGGCCAACGCCTGCGCCGAATCCAGAGTTCTCATAAACGCCCCACTCCCCACCTTGACATCCAGCAGGATGACGTCGGCGCCACCGGCGATTTTTTTACTCATAATCGAACTGGTGATCAACGGCATACTGGGCACGGTGCCGGTCACATCGCGCAGGGCGTAGAGTTTGCCATCCGCGGGAGCAAGGTTGGCCGATTGCCCGGTGAGCACGATGCCGATTTGCGCCAATTGCGCCTTGAACTCGGCCACACTCAAATCGGCGCGATAGCCGGGCACGGATTCCAGCTTATCCAGCGTGCCGCCAGAAAATCCCAGCCCCCGCCCCGACATCTTCCCAACCGGCAGACCGCGCGCCGCGACGATAGGCATCGCCACCAGGCTGACTTTGTCGCCGACGCCGCCGGTCGAGTGTTTATCGACGACGAAGGGCGCGATGTCTCTCAGGTTCAGCACTTCGCCAGAATAGGCCATGGCCAACGTCAGATCGCCAGTTTCACGGTCATCCATCCCCCGCAGCATGATCGCCATCAACAAGGCCGATGCCTGGTAGTCAGGTATGGAGCCATCCGTATACCCCTGGATGAAATAATTGATTTCCTCCGACGTCAACACACCGCCATCACGCTTCTTCTCGATCAGTTCCACCATACGCATAGGTTCACTCTCCATTCGTAAAACAGGTGCAACGCACTCAAATCCATACCCATGTGTGCGTTGCACCTTTTCATCTGGGCTGTAGTCTCATGAATTGCTGACGATTAATCCGCCACGTAGAAGGCCACCCCGATGGTGCCTGGGCCGGCATGGGTGCCGACCACAGGTGTCAGCAGCGTATTATACATAACCTCCGGGGTGAAAAGTTCCTTGACCCATTCTTGCATCAAGTTCGCGTCCTCGTCTGCCTGGGCGTGAATCACGGCCACTCCCGCCAAATGCCGTCCGTTGGCGCGCTCCTTGACGATTTCCACCACCCGTTGCAGGGATTTGCGGCGCATCCGCACTTTCTCCAACGGCATCACCTTGCCATCTTCGAGGTGCAGAACCGGCTTGAGATTGAGAGCTGTGCCCAATAGACGCGCCGCCCCACCGATGCGTCCACCACGGTGCAGGTACTCCAACGTATCCACGGCAAAGATGATTTGCATCTTGTCACGAACGTGCTGCGCCCGTTCGATGGCAACCTCGAGCGGCTGGCCCTCGCGCGCAGCGCGCGCCGCGGTCAGGACCTGCATCCCCAATCCCATCGACACCGAACGAGAATCGATCAACTCAATGTGCAAATCCGGCAGTTCAGCCTTCGCCTGTATCGCCGAGGCCAACGTCCCACTCAACTCCGCGGAGATGAAAATGCCCAGAATGTCCGTCGTCCCGTATTTCTCCGCCACACTCAGGAAGAATTCGATAAACGCTCCGGGCGAAGGTTGCGACGTTGTGGGGAATGCCTCGCGTTCCTGAAGCCATTGGTAGAACGTCGTTGCATCCAAATCGACGCCATCGAGATACGTCTCTTCGCCCCAATGCACGGTTAGAGGAATCATGGGAATATCGTACTCAGCGACTAACTGCGATGGCAAATTCGCCGTACTGTCTGTCACAACAACAAAACGATTCATTGGTTTCTCCTTACACATACGAAATAAGAATAAAAATCGAGTAAAGACTGCAGCCCAGATATATCCATACTATAACGGACAAAGCCTAGATGACAAGGGCGGCGCGAATAAACCAACATCTATTATACTAAATATGTCAAATGTGGTACAATAACCTGAGAAGCAGAATTGACGCGCGACTGGAAAAGGAGTGCATATGCCCAGAATACTCATTGCTGACGATGATAAAGTCATGCTTGGCTTACTGAAGACGCTTATGGAGATGGAAGGGAATGAAGTTGTGGCCGTTACCCGCCCTGAAGATATCGTGCCGGCTGCGCAAGCGCAGGAACTGGCACTGATTCTGATGGATTATCATCTGGCAGGGGGTGATTCAATCAGCGCGCTGCGCACATTGAAAAGCGACGCGACGCTGAGAGACATCCCGGTTCTGGTCGCCTCGGGCATGGACCGCGAACTTGAGTGCAAAAAGGCCGGAGCGGAGGGTTTCATTCTCAAGCCCTTCCGCCCTAACGAACTCCTTGAACAAATCAGCGCCATGATGACGCAAACACAGTAGAGGTATGAACACATCATAATGACTAGAAGAAGGCGCAAGAAGAAAACACAACCCAATGAACAATGGTACAAGATGGATCTGCACGTGCATACTCCGGCATCGGCGGACCATCAGCAGAAAAATGTAACCTGCCTTGAGATATTACAAGAGGCCGAGCGGCGCGACCTGGATATCATCGCGTTTACCGACCACAACACCGTGGCCGGGTACAAACAGATGCTTGACGAAATCGATGATCTCGAGCTACTCAAACGCCTCAACCGGCTAAAGCCGGAAGAGGAAAAGAAACTCCAGGAATATCGCCGCTTGCAGGACAAACTCCTCCTGCTCACCGGCTTCGAGTTTACAGCGACGTTCGGTTTCCACATCCTGGGCATTTTCCCACCCGACACCTCCATGCGCGAGTTGGAATTCCTGCTTTTGCAGATGAACGTGCCCAAAGACAAGCTGGATGACGGCGCTACCGATATCGGCGCGACCATCGATGTCTTGACCGCCTACCAGATGATTGCCGATGCTGGCGGGCTGGTCATCGCCGCGCACGCGAACTCATCGCACGGTGTCGCGTTGCAGGGCCTGCGCTTTGGCGGGCAGACGCGCATCGCGTTTACCCAGGATCCCAATCTGCACGCATTGGAAGTCACCGATCTGGAGAAAGTGGGCAAGAAGACCACCGCGCGCTTCTTCGATGGCTCCAAACCCGAATACCCGCGCCGTATGCGCTGCATCCAGGGTTCGGACACCCATCGTATGACGCGCGATCCGAATAACCCGCGCAATCCGGGCGTCGGCGACCGCGTCACCGAGATTCTGTTGGACGAACTCTCTTTCGCGGCGTTGTATGCCGTTCTGACGGGCGACGATTTCGCGCGCACGCGGCCCTACCGCGCCGAGGCCCATCCCTTCGATTACATTCAAGCCGCTCGTGCGGAAGGGCCGAACATCGTGCAGGACTTTCACGAGCGCTATCTGCGGCGTGGCGGATTCCTGGATGCCATCGTGGCCGACGTCTGCGCCTTCGCCAACACCAATGGCGGCGCGCTCTACATCGGCGCTTCCACAGATGCGGATACGCCCCCGGTAGGCGTCGGCAACACGCCGACGCGAGTGATCAACGCCCTCAAAACGGAGATCGAAACGCGCATCACTCCCACACTGCCGGTCAGCATCGACGTCCAGGAGACCCAAAACGTCAAGGTCGTGCGCCTGGTCGTGCCGCGCGGTGAACATCCCCCTTACGCGCTGGATGAGAGCCAAATCTTCATCCGCAGCGAGGCCGAAACAACGCCCGCCGTGCGTGATGAAATCGTGGAGTTGGTCAAACTCGGACTGGGCGCCAGCGTGCCCGCGATGCCCGCGCCAATCGAATCCGTCGCCGAAAAACAGCTTCAGACAGACAGCAGCCTCTCGATCGACCCGCCGCGCACGGGTGTGGAAATTGCTGCCGTGGAAACCCGGAACAACGTGCGTTATTATACCATGCGTGACCTGCGTAACGGCAGCGTGGTCAGCAATGTAACCCGCAACTCGGCCCGCCGCCTGTGGCGCTATGCCATCGACGAGGCGGAAAACAACCCGGTCAAACCCAACCAGGTGCGCTGGATGGGCAACATCGGGATCTGGAAGCAGCGGGAGTACAACACGCAGATGCGCTACGATCTGGTGGAAAAGGTCAATGAGGAACAACACGTCTACTACGGTGTGACCGAAGAGGGCATCCACGGCGCGTGGACAGCATTGATAGGCGAATAGGAGACTCGATGCGCATCTTATCCGTATCCGAAATGCGCGCGCTGGAATCGACGGCCGATATGGCGGGTTACAGTTATGCCCAAATGATGGAGCAAGCCGGCAAGAGCCTGGCGGTTGCCGTGGTTCAGCGCCTATCCCCGCTCAGGGGACGCCGCGTGCTCGTCCTCGTGGGACCGGGCAACAACGGTGGAGATGGGCTGGTCGCCGCGCGCTTACTGCACGAGTCCGGCGCGCAGGTTACCGCATACCTCACCGGCAAGCGCGACCCCGAACAGGATACCGTATTCAAGCAAGCACAGACATCCGGCGTGACAATCGTTCACGCGCAAGACGACCCTCAATACGAAACGTTGATCCGGCTGACGTCACAGGCGCACGCTATTCTGGATGGCCTGCTGGGGACCGGTGCAAACCCGCCCCTGCGAGGCATCATCGCCGATGTATTGCGGAACGTCAAAGCTGGATTGGCGCAGATCACCGCCGATCTCTTGACGCCGCTGAATCGCCCACCCAAGCCGGCAGCGCCCCGCCCGTTGATTGTCGCCGTGGATGGGCCTTCCGGGCTGGATTTCGACAGCGGCGGCATCGACCCGCTGGCGTTGAAAGCGCATCTGACGGTCACTTTCGCCGCGCCCAAATGGGGGCACTTTACGCTCCCCGGCGCAGAATACGTGGGTGAGCTACTCGTCGCCGATATTGGCATCCCCAGGCACGTGGAAATTCCGAGCAAGGGCACAGCCATCGCCGCCCCAGAAACGATCCGGCAGTGGTTACCGCTGCGCTCGCTGGATGCGCACAAAGGCACGTTTGGCAAAGCGTTGATCGCCGCCGGCTCGGTCAACTACACGGGCGCTGCCCTCCTGTCGGCGACGGCTGCAGTGCGCGCCGGGGCCGGGCTGGTTACGCTGGCGATTCCCAATATCCTGCACCTGGCCATCGTTCCAGCGTTACCGGAGGTCACCTACATTTTGCTGCCACACACGCTCGGTGTAATGGATGGGCGCGCGATGGCGCAACTGGCGGAGAAACTCGGGGGCGGGGACACTCCGGCATATTCGGCCATGCTCGTCGGGCCGGGATTGAGCCACATGCCGGAGACCATCGCCTTTATGCGGCGACTTTTAGGACTGGAGACGGGCAAACGCAACACCGGCTTTGTATCCAATGCAGCTAAATCTTCAGGCGAACGCCCGCCCTTACCGCCGTTGGTGGTGGATGCGGACGGCCTGAACATTCTGAGCGACATCCCCGACTGGCACAAATGGCTGCCGCCGGAGACGATCCTCACCCCCCACCCCGGCGAGATGGCCCGACTGACCGGCAAAACAACGGCAGAAGTCCAGGCTGAGCGCCTGCGTCTCGCGCAGACGAGCGCTGCCGCCTGGGGGCACGTCGTCGTACTCAAAGGCGCGTTCACCATCGTCGCTGCGCCGAATGGAAAAACGATGGTGATCCCCTTCGCTAACCCGGGATTAGCATCGGCCGGGACCGGCGACGTTTTGGCCGGCACCGTCGTCGCGCTGCGGGCGCAGGGATTGGAGGCTTTCCAGGCTGCCGTTGCCGGGGCTTATCTCCATGGGCTAGCAGGGGAAATCGTCCGGGAGCGACTGGGCACAGTTGGCATGAGCGCCAGCGATGTAGCCCGTGCTTT
Source organism: Anaerolineae bacterium (assembly GCA_034432995.1). Classification (GTDB taxonomy): domain Bacteria; phylum Chloroflexota; class Anaerolineae; order B4-G1; family SLSP01; genus DSWT01. The sequence continues at coordinate 11,075 of DAOUAY010000155.1, forward strand.
GCCTGAGGCGATCCAGAAAATCACGTTGGAACGTTCGAACGTATGAACGTTCCAACGCGCAAACGTCACAATAACGATTTGGCGAAATTGTAACCCAGCTCTTCCGCCTTGAGCATATCCTGGTGCATTGCGCCACCGGGAAACTCCCAGGACTCGACCAGTTCCCACTTGAGCTTTTCGGCCCACTGCGCGATCTCGCGGCGCGCACCGCCACTCCAGCCAAAGCTGCCAAAGTAGGCCAGCTTGCGGTTCTGGATGCGCTTGCGATTCACCATGTCCAAGACGTGCGCCATCGGTGGGAAAAGCTCGCCTTCATAGGTGGGCGCGCCGACCAACACGCCGCTGCGGGTATAGACCGAGGACAGGATGTAGCTGGCGTGAATGTGTCGCACGTCGAAGATATCTATGGGCAGACCTGCACGCGCGACGCCCGCCGCTACCGCCTCCACCATCTTCTCCGTATGCCCGTACATCGTGCCGTAGAGCAACGCCACACCTGGTTCTGGGCCTTCGAGTGCGTAATTTGCCCACTTTTGGTACAGTTCGATGATGCGCCCCGGATGCTTGCGCCAGAGCAGACCGTGCGAAGGCGCTACCACATCGATGGGGACGCCCGCCAGTTTGTCGATGGCCTTGAGCACGGGTTTGGCAAACAACGCCACGATGTTGGCGTAATAGCGCAACGCCTCGTGCTCGTAGAACTCGAGTGAATTACATTGATCATCGAAAATCGATCCTTGCAGCGCGCCGTAGCCACCGAAAGCATCACAGGAGAACAGCACCCTCTGCGTGGTCTCGTAGGTCAGCATCGTCTCCGGCCAATGCACCATCGGCGCGATGTGGAACTGCAATTGGTGTGGCCCGAGGTCCAACGTCTCGCCATCTTCGACGACATGAATGTTATCGGTCACCCGGTAGTAGGTCTCCAACAACTTCACCGCGCGACTGGTACAGAGAAACGTCACGTTTGGCGCGATGCGCCGCAACGTGCGGAGCACGCCGGTATGGTCCGGTTCCATATGGTTGATCACGATGTAATCCAGCAACGCCGGATCGAAGACCTCCGCAATCTGATCGAGCAGCGCGTCACTCTTGATATCCTTCGCTGCGTCCACAAGAACTTTCTTCGCCCCATCGACGACGTAAGCGTTGTAGGAGACGCCCTCGCTCGTGATCGGCCAGAGGCCCTCGAACAGGTCGGTGGTGCGGTCGTTGACGCCGATCCAGTAAATTCCGGGCTTTACGTTAACTGCAGGCATTATCGGACTCCTTAATTGCCGGACAATGTCCAGGTCTTGTCAGACGATAGATCAACGTCGTATTCTTCAGCCAGCACATTATCTTCACAGTCGCGCGCCATCAAATCATACGTTCCAGGACGCACGTAGAAGATGCGCGTTCGACCGGCCATGACGGTCTCGCTCTCGCCCATCAGGTCATCGCCCCAATCGTCGCCGGTTGAAGAGGAGATGAAAACATAGCACACTTCTGTCTCCGAAGTGTTGTCCAAAAACAACCGCGCAGTGGCACGCGAATCACCCACGGTGATCGTCGTGTTGTTTTCGATGTGCCAGCCGGTCGCCATCACCGCCTCGTCGCACGCCTCGATTTGAATATCGTGCTGCCCGGCAGGGACCGTGAAGCTCTTGGTATCGCCGGAGGCGATCGTTTCCTCGCCACCGAGCCGATCTTCGCCCCACTCATCGCTCTCACTACTGGAGATCAACACATAACACACTTCATCGGGAGACCGGTTGACAACCTTGATTTCGAAATCGCCCGTGCTGGGGGTTCCACCGCCCCCGGTCGTTCCGCGCCTGGAAAAGAGCGCACAGCCTAATGCGGTCATCAACAACACGACTACAAGCAGTAACACCATTCGTTGTTTCATAAACACACCTCCTTAATGGTCAACTAAACGCATTATACAATAGCCAATTCAAGGGACAAGCCGCCATAGATAGAGCTATCGCATTTACTGGCACAACCTTCCGGGAAACTCGACATGGCCTTACACATAGCGAAAAAGCTGTTTTCCAGAGTTTTGCTTCGCATTTATGGAACGCGCAAACAGCCCTGCCACCATGTATCGTTTTACCTTGCCTTACCACAATATCTGGTAAAATGAACGCGCAGATGTTATCTCGGTCTTAAAGATTTATTATGAGCAAACATAAACCAACCTGGCTTTTCGATTGTTGGACATGGTTCAAATTCGAAATCCCTGTCATCCTCCTGTTCGCTTTTTTGACCGTTTGCGTTACATATCCGCTCATCATCCAGCTTAATACCCACCTGGCGCAGAACCCGGATTGGGGCACCGATGCTTTTCATCATACGTATGTGCTCTGGTGGTTCAAGGAAGCGCTGATGACGCTCAAAACCAGCCCGGCTAACCTGCTTTGGATACAGTATCCACACGGCGGGTATTATCCACTGCTGAACACCTACTCTGCCGTTTACTTGCCGGGCATCCCCTTACTGTATTTCCTCCCTCCGGCAACCGTCTACAACGTCCTCATCCTGATGGGGCTGTTCCTGAGTGGGTTCTTTGGATATCTCCTGTGCGCCTATCTCACCCAAAACCGGCTAGGGGGCATTCTGGGCGGCATCATCTACGCCTTCTTCCCCAATCATATGGCGCGCGCTTATAGCGGACACCTTGAATTGACATCGATTTATGCATTCCCACTCTATTTGCTTCTTATGATCAAAACCTTCCGGCAACCACGCTGGAGTACCGCTATGGTATGCGGTGTGACGTTGGCATTCTCCATGCTCATCCAGCCGATGTTTGGTCCCTTCTTGCTGATCCCGATGACGTTGATCTGGTTGGCCTACGAGGCGCTGCTCCTGAAACAGCCCTTCAACCGCGAGACAATGGTAAAATTGGGCGGCGCTTTCGGGTTAGCGGTCTTGCTCATTTTGCCCTTCTATCTGCCGGTACTGCTCCAACAATTCGAAGGGCAAGCTGCGTATTTGCAAGAAAGCGGCTCGGTCACTTTTTCATCTGACTTACTTGGGATTATCTCACCTTCGCCGCTAAACCCTACCCTCGCCGGGCTGGGATTGGTCCCTGAGTATGCGCGCGCTGCTGTCCCACTAAATTACCGATTTGCTGAGTTGCTCAATTATGTCGGCATCATTCCCCTCGCACTGGCGGGGTTGGCGTTTATCACCCATCGTCGGAGCGCCGGTAGTTGGGGGGTAGTTGCTCTGGGTGCGGGGCTTCTGGCGCTAGGCCCGGTTTTGAAGGTGGGTGGCACGGTCGTTACGTTCACTGCCGATTATGTGACGAGCAGCATTCCTATGCCGTATGCAGCTATAATGAACCTCCCGTTTATCGCTTACAATCGCGCACCCGCACGATTGAACACCACGCTTATGCTATGTATTGCCGTTCTGGCTGCATATGGTATCACCTGGCTCTCGGCGCGCTTACGCGCACACTGGCGTTATATCTGGGGCGCAGGTCTGTGCATACTCACACTGCTCGAATTCATCGCGCTATGGCCAGCACGCACCACTCCCCTAGCCACTCCAGAGGGATTCACCACCCTGGCACAAATTCCCGACCGCAAGCCAGTATTCAGTGTCCCAGTGACAGAATGGCACACCCAGGAGCTTTCCCTGTACTATCAGACCATCCACCAGCGTCCCATCTTCAATGGGTGGGTACAACGCGGCCTGCCACGAGAAGAGATTGTCGCCGACGAATATCTCGATGCGCTGCTACGACCTATGCCTGAAGTAGACATTATCCCCGCGGCTTCGGCGAGCGCACGCGTAGCCATCGCGCAGGCCGAAGGCGTAGGTTATGTGGCTCTCTTCTCGCATTACGTCGGAAATTCCAGCGCATACGACGAACTTTTTACCGAAGCTTTCGGCCATCCTTTGAGTGATAGTGACAGGATAAGCGTCTATCAAGTTCCAACCGATCCGCTGCCACTAGATGAACTGACTTACATCCTGCCTGCAGAACGGTGGAGTGATGTGGAAACCTGGGACGGACGTCCAGCACGTTGGATTTACGAATTCGGGGAGTTGTACCTCTACTCAGCCGAAAAACAGTCGGGCGCGCTGCGTTTCACGGCGCTCCCGTACAGTAGTGTGCAGCGGCTCGAGATTGAGGTCAACGGTGTCCCCATACCGGGCGTCCTGATTGGCGACCTGATCACGTATACCACCGGTCTAATAACGCTAAATGCCGGCCAGAACTTGATCCGTTTCGGTCCCGCCGCCGGCTGCGAGATCATCCACGGTGATCCGCGCTGTATGGGAATAGCGCGCACCAGCGGGGCCGAATGTGACCCCTACCCACGCGCTGCACGGTGCCTGAGCGTCCTGTTCCAGGATATACGGTTCGAACCCACAGAAACCGCGCCGGGTATGCACGCCGTCGCTGTGACACTCGGCGATGGCGTCACGTTTTTGGGCTATGATCTGCACGGAGACGCCGCGCCAGGCCAACAGATTGAGGTGGTTTCATACTGGCAGACTGACAAACCTATCGCCAACGACTACGTCATCTTCGTTCACCTTTTAGGGCCTGACGGCACCCTGGTGAGTCAGTCCGATATGCCTCCTTTGGGTAGGCTATACCCTACAAATGAATGGAAGACTGAAACTGTCTATACACACGTAGCGCCCCTGACAATCCCTGACGAAGCAACGCCTGGGGAGTACCACTTGTTGACCGGGATGTACACGTATCCCGATATACAAAGGTTAGCAGTGCTGACTGAGCGCCCTTTTGCCGAACACAACCTGATCTGGCTACAAAACATCACGCTTAAACCGGACGACAAGTAGCGCTATGCAAACAATTGTGTCTCGAAGCCTGAAGAAACCTTTGACCTGGGTTATCGCACTCACCCTCGTCTACCTCATCATCCTGGCAGTGCGGCCCGCGGAAGCATTCTTCGGCGTGCCCGGCCAATGGACGTGGTCGGGGCGCCCGCCGGCGGCAAGCACCATCCCCCGCTGGTGGCCAAGTCTGGTCCTGCTCGCGCTGCTCGGCGGGGCCGGCCTGTGGTACGACAAAAGGTGGGAGACGCTCTCTCGCCGCCACAAGACCGCCGCCCTGATCGCCCTGGCGCTCCTCATCCCGCTCTTGCAGGTCGCGCTCAAATACATCCATTATCGCTACCCGCTCGAATACTACCTGCACCGCACCATCGGGCCGCACAACGGGTTTTGGCAGGCGGCGATCTCCATCGGAGACATCGGCGATTACTTGCGCCATTATCCCGATTAGATGCACGCCACAAAAGGGATTTTCGTACATCTGCCCGTCCATCCGCCAGGCGCTATCCTTTACCTATGGCTGTGGGAAAAGTTCTTCGAACTCTTCCCAACACTGGCGCACGCGGTCGCGCACAGTTTCCGCGCCTACAACTGCGCCGATCTGGCGTTTGTCACCTTGCCGGACGCTAAAATCGCGGCGGCGTTCGGACAGATGATCATCACGCTATTCAGCGG
>DAOUAY010000156.1:0-5992 GCA_034432995.1 Anaerolineae bacterium
TTTCAATTGGCGCTGCCATTGTTCAAAAGTTGCGTTTTTGCGCCCAGTTGACCATTTTGGCCGCTGGTTGCACAAATCTTACGCTAATGTCCAAGACAGTTGGATTTCCCCCAGTATCCAAAAGCAACGCCCACATCTGTAGATCCTGATTATTGATATATGAACTCAATCGTTTCTTTTCTGCTTCCAGGGTAATGTGCAGAACATTGCCCTTAAAAGGGGTTGAATGCCATCTGCTGTCACGCGGATGTAATTGGCGCCCATGGCGTAGACCTCGCCGCTGCCAGCGCCTGTACCGCCCAAGCTGATATTGTCGTGATTATGTAAGGGACCTACAACATTGTATATCTTACTCGGCCAGGCAGAATTAGCCTTTTTGTAACCGTAGGCGGTATCATCATAGAGATAGTTGCCAATCGCGAACTTAACATAAGTTTCGGCCAACTTTCCGCCTAAAGCAAGGTCGATCTGATCGAAGGGACGGTTTGGATCGGCGTTTATCTCCTCGAGCAGCCTGCGCACAATGTCTTGCCCGCCGCCATGCTCGTCTAAAAACGCAGGAAAGACCACTGCACCATATTGCCGTCCGGCAGCGGGATGTGTATCAGGTAAAAGATAAGAAGCATACGAAAGTGGGTATTCCAGGTTATTGTAAAAATTCCCTGGAGCATACGAAGCATTAACCACATATTGTGGCGCCCAGTCGGCGCCAGAATCTAGCAACCATATATCTCTAGTTAAAAGCGTAGGCGCATTATGGACAATCCATCCAGTTAAGTCAGTGTCCAGTTTATATCCCAGGTAATTGTACTGCACCAGATGAAAAAGTTCGTGTGAAGAATTCTGTCTGAGATCTGCAAGCGTGTTAAGTAACCAGATTTTTCCTGCAAAAGCTAAACCAGGTGTACCTCTAGGTATCAGGGGTATAAAAGGTTTTGAATCGTCTTGAATGTGAACCGTAATTCGACCGTCAGTACGCCCATGAGTAGGTGGAGGCATAATATAGTCCATATTTTTATAAGTATCCCAAGCCAGTTCCAGAGTCTCAGAAAGAACCCGGATGTAATCAAATCCAGCGAGTTGACCGTTGTTGGGATAATTTGAATCCGTATCGTCACTACACCATTCGATGCTGAAATGCTCGCTGTTGGTGACGGCTAAAGTCTTCTTCTCCGCAATATGAAATACATTGTCATCATACGTACCGGGTGGGACCTGCGAGAAAACTAGTTTGGTGTTGTTGCTCACAGACGCCGATATATGGGTGGTGGCGGTTACAGCCAGATATCCGGTAGGCATTGTCAGGGAAACATTAAGGCTAGTACCATTACTGGAAAAGTAAGAAGAAACATCATAAGCCTCATTAAACTCCCATGATCCATCAGCGGTAGTCGTGGTAGTAATAGTTTGCCAGAACTCCTCAATTTCAATCTCGGCATTGGGAACACCGGTTCCCGAGATGTCATCCAACACCCGCCCGGTCAGGACATAGGGAATACGATCAAAGAATATGTTGTTGTCATAAACACCGCTGCCCGTCGTATTCAGGACAATAACGTTGCCGAGAACGGGTATAGGGTTGGATGGCGTTTGTTTGGCGACTGCCAGATAACCACTGGGAGGGAGATGCTGGGTGATCGTAAACGGGCTTCCAGGACAAGGGCAACCCAGCCCACCCGACAGTTCATAAGTGCGTTCATCAAATTCCCACGCGCCATCAGCGCCGGTAGGAGGCAGAACAACCGCGCGCGGAACGGATATCGGATCATCACAAACCTCAAACTCCACTTTCACTTGAGCGTCAGCTAGTCCATCGCTGGTTCCGTAGGTATAGACGTGGCCGCGAATGATGTAAGGTGGATTATTGCTAAAAACGGCTGAAGTTGCCTGGGTTGTCAAAGGCGCATTGAATGATATAAGCAAGCTGATCAAGAGCCATAGATTGAGCCATACTAAACGTCGGTTGTGTTTCATGGTGTAACTCTCCTTTTGCTTAAGATTACTTGTATATTTCAGCACCTTCGCCAAAATCCTAAAACGGCTTCATAAAAGGCCCAAAAACCGGGTTTCTTGAGTGCCTGGCGTTCTCTCCGACAACCTGCGAGCTATGCTTTTCTGAGTATTGGTGAAGATATTGATTTTATCACTGTAGTTTTATCTGCGGCAGCTATAAATAATGCCAATACCGAACACAATCTCAGGTTTACTTTGTGGCGGCCAGGTCTCATAGCCATACAAACTCATATGTTGACATACAAACGGACTTAGGGTGGATTGCAGGTCTTTGATATAGTCCAGGTGCTCTGGTGTGGTGGGCCATGTCCAAGTTAGTGTGCGCGATTCATGTAGCTTCAATATAAAGTGCTTGTCATCTTCGGTCAACATTTGTTCATCAGACCAACAGATATGTCCAGCCTGATCACAAATATCGATTGCTGGATCAATACCATTTCCGTATTCCATTGAACTATATTTTTGTAGACCAGTACCGCCACTAATGTTTTTAATAGTGAAGGTGACATGGATAGGTTCTCCAAACTGATACTTCTGTTTGTCAGTGCACATTGTGTATTCCGTTGTACGATCTCCATCTTGACTAACTGAACAATAGGGCTGAGGATGTTGCTGTCTCCACCATAGGACCCCACCTACGACAGCGCAAACCAGTCCAGCGATCAACAAACCGATCCATATCCATCTGCGTTTCATCATCACACCTCCAAATCTGCCTTGCTAATGCGCGTTAACCCGGCGGATAGTCACCGCCGGCGCAACGTTCGCCGCCGCCAGCATGTCGTAGGCGCTTAGGGTACGTAGTCGGTAGACGGTAGACAGTAGTCGGCAGACGGGGGGAGAGCGTGTGGGCGACGGGGTCAACGTGGGGGGAGCGTGGCCGTCGGCGCGGCGGAGCGAGAACGCCCCAAGAGCGCCGCCGCCGCGAGGATCAACACGAGGGCAGTGCCCGCCAGAACGGGCCAGAGTTTACGGTCCATTGGCATACCTCCGGGAAAGAGGATCATGATCAAGAATCAGCGAATGGGTGAGTAGGTGAATGACGAATGGCGAATGACGTATCGAGCTTCCAGTAACCAGGTTCCAGTTTCGTCTATCCCACGGTATGCTTTTTACAGTATACCTTCTGCATTTTTTTTGTCAAGTTAGTGCTTTAATTCCACGCAAAACATCATGTAAATGAATAGGCCCTATCAAGTGCCAGTCATCGCCCGCCACCGCCATCACCCACGCCTGTACATCACCGCCAGCCTGATGATACTCCGTCACATCGTTGCCCTCCGGCACACGCACCGGCGTCACCCGCGCCGACAACGCCGCCAGGCGTGTGGCGTTCAGCGTCCCGGCCTTGTCCGCATCCAGCGCCGCGAAAATGCGCGTATACGGCAGCAACCGCGCTAACCATTGCGCCGGCAACGTCCGCCCTCCTCCGGCCAGGGCTACGACATCGACCAGGTCGCCCGCTGCCTGCCGCAGGAGCAGTGCGTCCAACTCTGCTTCCACGATGAACAACGGGCGGTCACCCTGTAGCATCTCCACGCCGTACAACGTGATCTGCCCTCCACGCGGGCCGCCGTACTTACCCCCGTTGTCAGCCGGGGCCGGGACATCGCCCACGAAGCGCCGTACTTTCAGCGCCCATACCTCGTCGCCGACAAAGTGCGGAACCACCACGCCACGCGGCACATAAATGCGCTTGCCCGTGAGTCCCCACTGCTCTGGCAGATCAAACACATCGCGCGGGCACCAGCCCAAGCCCCAGGCGCGCAGCGTGCTCTCCTGTAAGCCCCGCGCCTGCAAATACGCTCGTCCCACGCTGCCCGCGTCCGACCACAGCATCTCCTGCGCACGGCCCAAGATCAGCCTGGCCCGCGCTTGCCACGCCCCGTCAGGGGGCACAACCGGCGGCGCTGACGGGGTAGGTCGCGGCGTCCGTCCACGGACCTGCACCGGACGCGCAGCGCCTGCCGTCATCGGTACACCCACCAGGTTCGCCAGGTGCGCCAACGCCTCTCGAAACGTCCACCCACGTCGCGTCATCACCCACGTCAGCGCATCGCCGCGCGCCCCGCAGCCAAAGCAGCGATACGATTGTTGATCAGGATTGAGAAACAGCGACGGATGGTGATCCTCGTGGAACGGGCAGCGCCAGGCCAGGCGGTGGCCCTGATGTTGCGGCGCGCCGATGTCAGGGATGATGACGTGTTCGGCCAGGTTGAGCCGGGCTTTGACCTGGGCCACCAGGTCGGTCGAAGATGACGACTTGTCCATATCAAGCTATTCCTTTCACGATACTTTTCTTGAGACTTACAGAAGACGAGAGCCAGACACAAGTGTCTGGCCCCTAGCCCCTATGCCAGACAAGGGCATCCCCCGTATTTGACGGGGGATGCCCCGCTGTGTGTAACCCTTGACCCTACCCTGGTGTGGCGACGATCATCAGCGGTGTGGCGCTCCTGGGTGTCACGTGAGATACTCCCCAATGTCGGTCGAGTTGTCCCTGCCTTCGTTCAGCCGCGAAGCTGCGAGCGCGTCAACGAGTTGGCTACGCAGTGATGTCTTCATCCGCATCCTGCCACGCCCATAAACTGTACGGATTGCGTCGTCCGGCGGTGCTGCGGACTTTCTGTCCTAGCAGTTCCCGCGCCCGGTAGATCATCGCGCGACTGTAGCCTTCTTCCTGGCCGGTAGCCACGACCTCCTTCGGCGCTAACGGTTCACCCGCTTCACGCAACACCGTCGCTAACCAGGTTGTGCATTCGTCCAGCTTCGTCGGCGCTTGCCACGGCTCTGCTACAGCGCCCCACTGGAGCAGGACCCCAGTAGGAGCCAGCGGTAGCATCTTGAGGCTCAGCGGCGCTGGAACGCGCCCCAGGTCACTCTTGAGGACTTCCAGTTGGCGCAGCCCATTGCTGCCCTGCTGCGGCCCGTTTTGTACCACCGACAGTCCCAGCACCGAGTGCGCCAGCGCCACGATATGGCCGCTGCTGCGAAAGTCATCGAGTGTGAGCGGCGTGAACTGCGGCGCACCGCTAAACGTTGCTCCCCGTTTGTTGCGCACGTGGTGGATCAGCACCAGACCTACCCCGGTCTCGCGCGCCAGGTTGCTGAAGAAGCCCAACAAGGCGCGCACATCCTCAACCGTGTTCTTACTCTTGCTGCTCACCGACGACAGACTGTCGATAATCACCAATGCCGGTTTCACCGTGTACACCATTTCGACGAGACGGTCGCGGTCCGCTTCCTGCCCGAAGTCCGGCAGCGCATCGCCCTCTGGCAACATCGGGTACAGCCGTCGAGTGTCCATCTGCCAGTGCGCAGCGCGCGCAATGGTAATTTGCGGCACAGCGTCGGCGTCCACGTAAAGCACCGGTGCACCAGGGCAGGTCATCGGCGTCCCATCCGGGAACGCTTCACCGTGGATGATGCGGCGGCACAAATCCAAAGCCACAAGCGATTTCCCCGCGCCGGGCACTGCGCCGAACAAGGTCAGCATCCCGCGCGGAATCCAGCCCGGCCAGAGCCAGGTGATCGGCGGCAAGTCCTGGGCCAGCGTTGGATATTGCCGCGTCGCACCGGGCACGAGGCTGAACAGCGTGGTGATAAGCTGGTCGCGCTCTGGATGATCTTCCAGCGCCCGCAACACCGTTTCGTGCGGCGGACTGTCGGGGTCGGTATCCAGCGCGCGCCAACAGGTGAGCCAGGGTTCGCTCCACTGGGCCAGATTCGGAGTCGGAACTTGGTATCCGGCCAGGCGGTCGACCAGGGCTTGCTGCATCAAGCGTGACGTTAGCATTGTGAACCTCCAGTGTAGATGGTGATATGAAGTGCTTTGTCGTCTTGAAACACATTGGACGACCACTGTAAACCGCTACTTGAAAACTGTTTGTGCATTTTTTCCTCCTTGATGATGTGTGATGTGAACTGTGTCGCTGTGTTCAACGACAACCAGAAATAGCCACTCGGAGTGCGGAGCAGT
>DAOUAY010000157.1:0-2956 GCA_034432995.1 Anaerolineae bacterium
TACACCTGGTCGCCCGCGCCGCAGACCGGGCAGGGGACAGCCACCGCCATCTACCGCTGGAGCATACCGGATACGTACACGATCACGCTGAAGGCGGAAAACTGCGGCGGGCCGGTCACGGTCACGCGGGAGTTTGTCATTGAAGACAAAGACCTCTTCAGGATCTATCTGCCGCTCGTGCTGCGGAATCATTAGCCGTTAGCCGGGCATCCGTTCAGACCTGGCAGGTTGTGCGAACTCCGTTCGCCCTAAACCTGCCAGGTCTGTCATTTGACGCATTGTCTCAATGGGCATTTTCGGGGTATACTATGCGTGACGAGGTGAAAATGACTATCGTACAGACACAGATTGATACCCTAATGGATGATTACGCGGCGAACACGGATACCGCGCCGTTGTTCATCCTCGGCGACGCGGCAACGGTGCTGCAACAAATCCCGTCGGCAACCTTCGATTGCTGTATCACCAGCCCGCCGTATTGGGGGCAACGCCAGTACAGCAATGGCGGCATTGGTATGGAAGCCGATTACCACGATTACATCACCCACCTGTTGGCGGTTTTCGCCGAAGTCAAGCGCGTGCTCAAACCGGAAGGCTCCTTCTGGCTCAATATCGGCGACGCCTATTACAACAAGCATCTTTTAGGTTTACCTTGGCGAGTAGCGCTGGCATTGACCGATGAACAGGGTTGGATTCTGCGGAACAGCGTGATCTGGCACAAAGTCAAAGGCGGACCGGACAACACCGATGACCGTCTACGCAACGTTCACGAGAACGTCTTTCATTTCGTGCATATAGAAAAGGGCTACTATTACAATGTAGACGCCATCCGCGCCAATCCGCGCAAAACGAAAATCGTCAACGGCGCGGTGGTTTCGGCCACTGGCGTCACCGGAGTCCGTTACAAGCGCCAAATCGAGCTTTCCACGGCGTTAACCGAAGTCGAAAAAGAGGCTGCAATGGAAGCTCTAGAAACGATGCTCAACAAAGTACGCATGGGAGAAGTGGCCGATTTCAGGATGATAATTCGCGGGCAGCAGCGCGCCACACACTCCGATTCACAACAAGTCTCCGGCCGCGCGCGCGAGTTGGCAGATAAAGGCTTTTACTTCCTCAAATATAACCCTAACGGCAGCAAACCGGGGGACGTGTGGGATATTCTACCGGAAGATACTCAAGCTAGAGATACCCATTTTGCGCCCTATCCAGAGGATCTGTGCAAAATCCCCCTTCTAGCCACGTGTCCCGAAAATGGCATTGTCCTTGACCCCTTTTGTGGCACCGGCACCACAATGCTGGTCGCACGGACACTATTTCGCAAATCGGTGGGGATTGATATTAGCGAGGAATATCTACATCTTGCTGAACAACGCTGCATGAGGCTATTATGAGCAAAATACTGGAACTCTACACAATTTCCACCCGCACAGAAGCAGATTGGACGATATTGGCGACTCAACAACATTGCCCGTACCTGAAACGCAAATGCCTGAAAACCCGCAAAAGCGAGCCTGACATATCCATCGGCGCGTGCGTCGTCCGTCATGGCGCACGCGAACCTAACCCAATTATCGTCTGCCCATTTCGGCTGCTGGAACGTTATCAAGTTTTTATGGATTGCCTGCATCTGCTCACACTGCACGAACCAGGCAATGAATTGCACATTGTCCAAGAAGTGCCTATCCCTGGCGGTTCGGTAGATTACTTCTTAGTTTCAACCAAAGCTCGCAAAGTCAAAGACTTTGTAGGGCTGGAATTGCAGACTTTGGACACAACTGGTACCGTCTGGCCGGAGCGGCAGCGATTCTTGCGGGAGCAAGGACTCGAGGTAGATACGAATGTAGCAAACTCCACCAAAAACTTCGGGATGAACTGGAAAATGACCGCCAAAACCACCCTGATGCAACTACATCACGAAGCACAGACCTTCGAACACTTGAACAAGCATCTGGTTCTCGTCATTCAAGACCACTTTCTTGAGCTATATGCGCCGCGCATTCCGATTCGAGCATCTGAATCAAGCCAGACTTGGCGATCCAATACATATCCACGCATATACGTTGTCTCCAATGGAAAACGAATTCCGCCTATCACTTGAATCACGTTATAGCACCGATGTAGCCGGCGTCGCCGAATGTTTGGGATTGCAAGCCAATCCCAAAATCGAATTGCAAGAGATTGCACACTTCTTGGAAAGCAAGCTTAACGACACAACTTTGCTTGCTGTACGGTAATTTCGTGGTGGGGAATAAAAGCGACGACTGACCACAACAAACCCGCCCCCGTCTCGGGGGCGGTGAGCAGCAAAGCTGAGAGCTGACGGCTGATCGCTGACCGCTAAAACCCCTCCAGCCTACTCAAATCCACAATCCCGTCCGCCAGCCCCGCGATACGCTGCAACAAGGCCAGACGCGCCTTCCGCAGCACGGCATCCTTGTCCATCACCAGCACCTCGTTGAAGAACGCCTGGATGAACGGCACGAGCGGCGTGAACGCGGTGAGGAAGCTATCCACGTCGCTTGCAGGGCTGACGGCGGCTTCGGCAGCACACAGCGCCGCGTAGAGCGCCTGCTCGGCCGGCTCGCGCAGCAGCGATGCATCCAGCGTAAAGCGCGGTTGCTCGCGGGTAATCCGCACGCAGCGCGCGTAGTTGTCGAGCAGCACGCTCCAACCGTCTTTGGCGACCCAGGCGGTGAGCTGTTGCGCCGCCTCGCGGGCCAGGACGGGATTCTCGCCGCGCGCCGCCAGCGCCGCCTCGACCACGTCGAAGGCCAGACCGGTTTCGCGCAGCATCACCTGGAGCCGCCCGACGATGAAGTCCACGGCGGCAACGAGGCTTTCCGGCGACACGTCCACCGGCATCGCGCGCGCCGCTTCTGCCAACGCTGCCCGCGTGGAGAACGGCAACTCGCGCTCCAACAAAATCTGCACGACGCCCGCCGCGGCCCGCCGCAAG
>DAOUAY010000158.1:0-2839 GCA_034432995.1 Anaerolineae bacterium
TCGAGCATATTCAGCTCGTGAAACGTGGCGTGCGGATAGCGTTGGCGCGCGTGGGCGATCATCGCAGCGTCCAGGTCGATGCCGACCGCGTCGAAGCCGTCGGACGCCAACCTCCCGCAGTAGTGACCGGTCCCGCAACCCACGTCCAAGCAGCGCCAGTGTTCCGGCACAATGTAGCGGCGCAGCAGCGCGTAAACCGCTGCGCTGAATGGGAAGATGGCCTCGTAGTGCTCGGCAAACTCGGCGTAGAAAGACATCAGACCTCCAGAAGCGCCCGGCGCACATCCTCGATATGACGCACATCGCGGCGGCGCAAGCCCGTGAGAAATTTCCGATACAGGTCTTCGTCCTGCGGCGAGACGAGAGCGCTTTGGACGGCTTGCCGCTCGAATGCGCCACGTCGATCCCACCGCCAGACGAGGCGATCTTCTGCGCCGTCGCTCTCGTAAACGTGACTGACACGCCGCTTGAACGCGAGGCGATCCGAGTGATCCACCCGCAAGTACACCTTGAGCGCCACCGCCGTCAGATGTTCCGGCGCGACGCCGTTGCCCAGACAGAGTTGATCGCGGGTTTCTTCCAGCGTATCGGCGTGCAGATTCGTGGCGATGGTGTGCCCACGTGCAGTCAAAGCGAAAAAGTCGCGGGCTTCGTCACCCCAGAGATAGGCGTAATAGAGACCGCCACCGATTTCGTGGGCCAGATAACAGGTCGCGCCAGGGTGAGGATCGACCTCAGCCATGTCCAATACCGCGCGACCACCCACAGCGCGGATCGCGGTCGCGTTGGGCAGAAAGTTGAGCAGCGCAGCCATCACTGCCGTCTTACCCGCGCCGCCGGGCCGCGCACCGACCAGCAGCGATGCGCCGTGGCGCATCGCTGCGGCGAGATACGCGGCCAAAGGCAAATCCACTGTCCCGGCATCGAGCAAGTCGACCAGCGAGAGCATCCGCCCGCCGCGCTGGTTGCAAGCTTCGAGGGCGCAGACGTGCTCAGTGAGTCCCAGCGACATCTACTGCGGTTGGTTGACGTTCACCGTGGGCGTGATGCCTGGACCGGGCAAGACGATAGTCGGCGCGCTGCCTTCGACGGTGAAGATGATCTTGTCGGTGGCAGACAGGGCGGCGGCGTTGGCCTCGGCAATCGTCACCAGTTGGAACTGCGGATATTCGGTGTAGAGCAACGCCAACGCCTTGCGCAAGGCAACGTCCCCACGCGCGGCGGCTTCCATTGCATCGGCTTCCAGCTTGCGGATTTCCAGGTTGCGCTGGGCAGCCAGGGTTTCGTTGGCTTTGGCGGCTTCGATGCGCTGCCGTTCCGTCTCGAGTTCGGCCAGGGTGTTGGCGCGCTGGGCTTCGATGACGGCCAGTTGCGCGGCGACGCGCTGACGTTCCAGTTCAGCCAAGGTGGTTTGCTGGCGGGTCGTTTCCTGGATGCGCGACTGTTCCACGCGAATTTCACCTTCGACGCGAGCCTGCTCGGCTTCGGCCTGAGCGATGGCTTTCAGCTCGTCCTGGGCGGCCTTTTCGGTCGCCAGACGGCTCTGCACGATGGCGTCCAACCCGGCCTGCGCATCCGCCGAAAGGATAATGTTCGGCACCACAACGTTCCTGACCATCAGACCGACCGATCCCGCCAGGTCGTTGAGTTCGTCATCGATGCACTCGCGCAGTTCATCGCGAGCGCTGCCGATGGTATTGTTGTCGAAGGTATTGCCGCCGACACACACCTTCATCGCCTGCCGAGCAAAGTCCTGCACTTTGGAGACGAGGGCTGCATCATCGGTATACAGACCGCGGTACTTGGACCAATTCTCACGCAACACGTCCTTCTCCGTCTCGCCAGGGCGGAAGATATCGCCGCTGACGACGGCGCCCATGCGCTGCTTGTCCTTCGTGATGATTTCGGCGTCATCCACTGAGAAGGGGATGGCCTGGCTGGAGACTTTAACCATGCTGACGTAAAGCCCAAAGTCGCTGTACACGCCAGGGCCGACGACGTCTTTGATGCGTCCGCTGGTGAACTGGATGCCGATCTCCTGCGCATCCACTTTCTTGAACAAGTAGAAGAATTTGCTACCGAAGCTGAGAATCAAGAACGCTCCCACGACGACCAACACACCGATAATAATGCTGGAAATATTTCTGGTCTTGGGTCTCAAGTTTTGCATAGATTTTTCTCCTTTCAGAATGACAATGAGTTTGACAACTGTGTCCTCTATCTTCTACGTCTGTCCCTGGCGACAGTTGCACACTGCGTTGTCCTAATCCGGGTCTCGCTGGGGCACTTTCGCAGCGTCGACTTTGGCGCGCAGATAGACGTAATACAACATCCGCCAGAGCGTCTTCGCACTCGAGGAAGCGTGCGAGTGGTAGATTTCGGACGCGCCCGCGTAGGCAATCCAATAGCCGCATTTCTGCACAGCGCCGGCCCAGGCGTAGTCTTCGATCTCGGTCAGGTTCTCGTCGAAAGGAATCTCCAACGCCAGGGTGCGGCGAAAAGCAGAGCTGGCATTGGAAAAGACGTGATC
The DNA here is from genome assembly GCA_034432995.1 of Anaerolineae bacterium. Classification (GTDB taxonomy): domain Bacteria; phylum Chloroflexota; class Anaerolineae; order B4-G1; family SLSP01; genus DSWT01. The sequence goes on from DAOUAY010000158.1 coordinate 2,531, forward strand.
GTTCTGCCGCAAGGAAGTGGCCTTCGAGCGGTAACGCCACCATAGACGCAGCCACTCGGCCCACGCTATGGGAACGCCGGGACGGGGAATGTGACGGCTGTAGGCTCCGGCGACTTTCGGATCGGCCAGCGGGGCGATCAACGTTTCCAGCCAGCGTTCATTCGCGGGTGTCGCGTCACCACTCAGGCTGACGACGATCTCACCCTGCGCTTCCTGAACGCCGACATTCATCGCGTGGCAATAGCTGAAAGACTCCATGGCCAAGGGGATGTGGCGCAGATGAAAGGCTTGCACAGGGCCATACTGCTG
>DAOUAY010000159.1:0-4421 GCA_034432995.1 Anaerolineae bacterium
GGCGCGGAGATCGTCCTGAAAATCGAGTCAGAACGAGGGCTGACCTTCGCCCGGCGGCATAAAGCGGCATACGGACACCTGATGGCAGCGCGCGGCGACCTCTACATCGAAGTGCTGCGCCCGCATCGCATCGTGAGCGCGCTGCGCGACATCGTCATTGCCGACCCGGACGCCATCGTCGCCAGCCGCATCTTCGATTCCCTCGCCTACCAGGCCATCCCGGAGAGCGCCGACATCGGCGACGTGGCATTCCTGATCGGGTTGGGCTACCGCACGTTCATGTTCGGGGACAAGGTCTGCTTCCGGCGGGACAGCATCATCGAGGCGTTGAATCTGTTGGAGGCGGTGGCGGGGGAGTTTTAATGGGGTATTGCTGTTTCGCTCCCCATGTGATAGAATCACAGTATAAAACAATCATCAATGAGATGATTGTATGGAAACGGTGATGATTTCATCCAAGTCATGTAGCCACAAAGGTAAGCGCGAAGGGGAGTGCGAAATGACAACGCGACAAATTACGTTAACGATTCCAGAAAAGGTGTTATTGGCCGAAAAGACCGATGAGATGACCTTTGCCCAGGAGTTGCGCGTCTTAGCGGCCGTCAAGCTATATGAGCTTGGGCGTCTATCCTCTGGTCGCGCCGCAGAATTGGCCGGTATGCCCCGCGTAGAATTTCTGCTCACACTGGGGCGCTATAAGGTATTCCCCTTCGAAGCCGAGTTGCGTGAATTGGAACACGCCCATGCCTGACGCAATTTGTAACACATCACCTTTGCTCTATTGGAAAATCCCGAACGAGTCGTGTTGCTAGACGACGGATTGGCGCGCCGTATAGCAGATGCAGCCGGATTGAAAGTATGGGGCACTTTGCGCGTGCTACTCGAAGCGAAATCCCACGGTTGGATCGAGAGTGTAGCGCCACTCCTTGATCGGCTGGTCGCCACAGGGATGTGGATGTCTTATGACGTGCGGCAGCGGGTATTAACCCTGGCGGACGAAAAGTAATGAGTTTTGATACCCTTGAACATGCCTGACGCGTCCAAAAACAAACCCAATACCGCCCCTCTCACCGCTGACCGCGTGCGCGAACTCTGGTCGCAGACCTACAACCGCGAGGGCAAGCCCGACTGGTCGCACATCTTCCCCTACTACCACGAGGGCATCGTCTTCCAGGACAGCATCCAGCGGATCGAAGGCATCGACGCCTTCAAGGCCCTGTGCGACCGGCTCACCCGGCGCTGCGAGCAGATTGACATGGACATCCGCTCGGTGGTGATGGAAGGCCGCGACATCTTCTTGCAGTGGAAGATGCAGATGAAGTTCAGGCGGTGGCCCAGTTCCCCTGTCTATGGCTGCACCAAGCTCACCCTCGGCGACGACGGCAGGATCATCGAACAACGCGACTACTTCGATCTGTGGGGCGACATTGCCAACGGCATCCCCGGATTCCGCCGGCTCTACCGGTGGTTCATGCGCAAGTACTTCGGCTAAAATTACCCCTCTGGTACGCGGATGAACACGGAAAACACGGATTTATTCCCTGAAAATATCCGTGAAATCCGCGTGCAATTCTTCAATCCTTGATTGCAAAACCGCCTTGATGACGACCACGAATCTTCACAAATCTCCACGAATATGGTATATTTCAATCGTGACATTCGTGTAAATTCGTGATCGATTTTCGGGGTAGCCAATGAAACTACCGGAGGAGTTGCAGTTCATCGCCAACGCGCGGATGCCGCAGAAGACGACGGACGCGCGTATGGACGGGCGCGTCTGCATCGTCACCGGCGCGACGTCGGGCGTGGGACTCGCAGCGGCGCAGCGGTTGGCGCGCGGCGGGGCGCATCTCGTGCTCGTCTGCCGCAACGGCGAGAAGGCGGCCGCGGTGCAAGCGGAACTGGCGCGCGAGTACGGCGTCCAGACGGATGTGGTGCTGGCGGATTTCGCGCGGCTCGCGGACGTGCGTGACGCTGCTAAGACGATCCTCGAACGGTATCCCCGCATCGACGTGCTCATCAACAACGCCGGCGTCCACATGACGCACCGCGCGTTGACTGTGGATGGGCACGAAACCGCGTTTGCCGTCAACCATCTGGCCCCGTTCCTCCTCACCCGGCTGCTGCTCGACCGGCTCAGGGTCAGCGCTCCGGCTCGCATCATCCAGGTGAACTCCCAGGGACATCGCTTCGGCGGGCTGAACCTGGACGACCTCACCTGGGCGCGGCGGCGTTACAAGGGGCTGCAAGGCTACGGAGCGGCCAAGACGGCGCAGTTGCTCACGGTCTGGGAGCTGGCAGAGCGGCTGGCGGGGAGCGGGGTCACGATCAACGCGATGCATCCCGGCGCGGTGAAGAGCAACATCGGGATGAACAACGGCCTGCTCTACCGGCTGTACAACCGCATCGTGATCCGCCCGTTCTTGAAAGACCCCGCGCTCTCCGGCGACGCGATCTATTATCTGGCGGCAGCGCCGGAAATGGCCGAGGTGAGCGGGAAGTTCTTCAATTTGACGATCGAGGAAAAGCCGGCCGCGCACGCGCTGGATCGCGTTATCGGCAAGCGCGTTTGGGCGGTCAGCAATCAGCTTTCAGCCATCAGCGATCAGTAGTCAGCCATCAGCAAGAGGGAAAAGCTGAAAGCTGACGGCTGATTGCCTGGCGCCATTTATTGATCTGACGATTTGGGGGTAAATATGGACTACGACGTGATTATCGTTGGCGGCGGGATCGCCGGATTGACGGCAACGGCTTATCTGGCGAAAGCGGGGTACAAAACGCTGCTCTGCGAGAAGGAGAGCCATTGCGGCGGCCTTGTCAACAGCTTCGAGCGCAACGGGTTCGTCTTCGACGGCGGCATCCGGGCCATCGAGAACTCCGGCATCGTTTTTCCGATGCTCAGACAGCTTGGGCTGGACATCGACTTCGTCAGAAGCCAGGTCTCGGTCGGGATCGAGGATCGCGTGATCCGGCTCGCGTCCGTCGAGGACATCGAGGCATACCAGGCACTGCTTGCCGACATGTTCCCGGAGAACCGCGAGGAGATCGCCGCAATCATCGACCGCATCCGGGTGATCATGGGCTACCTGGACGTGCTCTACGGGATCGACAACCCCCTGTTCCTGGATATGAAGAAAGACCGCGATTATCTGCTCAAGGTCATTCTGCCCTGGATGCCAAAGTACGCCCTCACCATCCGCAAAATCTCTGGGCTGAGCGAGCCGGTCGTCGATTACCTGCGCCGCTACACGCAGAACCAGAGCCTGCTGGATATGATCGCGCAACACTTCTTCCAGGACACGCCCGCGTTTTTCGCCCTCAGCTACTTCAAGCTGTACCTGGACTACAACTATCCGCGCGGCGGCACCGGAACCTTGCCCGACAAACTGGCGCGCTTCATCGAGGATCACGGCGGCGCGATCAGCACGGATACAGAAATCGTCTCGGTCGATCCGGAGAAGCGGCGCGTGATCGACGCGCGGGGTCAGACGCACGGCTACCGGGGACTCATCTGGGCCGCCGATGCGAAAACGCTCTACCGGATCATCGACCCGGAAACGATCGAGGACGCAGCCATGCAGCGCGCCGTCGTGGAACGCCAGGCCGCCGTCGCCGATAAATCCGGCGGGGATTCGGTCCTCACGGTCTACCTCGCGCTGGACCTGGATAAGAGCTACTTCGAGAGCCGGGCCAGCGCGCACTTCTTTTACACGCCGCGGCGCGATGGGCAATCCAAAGCCGGGCCGTGGCCTGTCGGTGAGAGCCGCGAGACCATCGAGCGCTGGTTGGAGCAATTCTTCGCGCTGACGACCTACGAAATTTCGTGCCCGGTGATGCGCGACGAGACCCTGGCCCCCCCTGGAAAAACCGGCCTCATCGTCAGTATGTTGTTCGATTACCAACTCACGAAGCACATCCAGGAGATGGGATGGTACGAGGACTTCAAAGCCCTCAGTGAAGCGCACATCCTCGACACGCTGGACGCCTCGATATTTCCGGGGATCAAGGCCGCCGTTCTGGATCGATTCTCCGCCACGCCGCTCTCACTCGCCAGGCTCACCGGCAACGCGGATGGCGCGATCACCGGCTGGGCCTTCACCAACGCCAGCATCCCGGCGGAACACCGGCTGCCCAAGATCGCCGGGGCCATCTGCACCCCCATCCCCGGCATCTTCCAGGCGGGACAGTGGGCGTTCAGCCCGTCCGGACTGCCCACGTCGATCCTCACGGGCAAACTCGCGGCGGATGCGGTGGGCAAGGTGCTGAAGAAAGCAAAGTAGATGGGAAAAGTTGAACACTATTTGAAACTGCCGTATACTATACAGGTAACGCAAGATGAAAGTGAAGGCTACACCAGCCAGTTTGCCAGGGTGGAAGAATTGCCGGGGTGCATGACACAAGCCGATACTTTCGATGAACTC
>DAOUAY010000160.1:0-4823 GCA_034432995.1 Anaerolineae bacterium
CCACCCCCACAGAGTCCAGTACTCCAGAGTCTCCAGAGACCAGAGGGTTCAGCGCCCAGAGTCGATAGGGCCGCCGCCGCCCGCCCCCACCAAGACCCGAAAACCGTAGAGCCTGAGGTCGTCGCTCGGATTCCCGTTGATGCGGAAGGCGCAGCGCGCGAGCCTCTCATTGTAGTTGAACGCGCCCCCGCGCACCACCCGGCGGGAAGTTCCCTCCAAATCATTGGCCTCAGTTTTACCATAGTTCTCGTAATTGTCCACCCACTGCGTTGCACACCACTCCCACACGTTGCCAATCATCTCCAACGCACCGTAAGGCGTCTCGCCGCCGGGGAACGCGCCTACCGCGCTGGTGGTATTGATGCCAGAGTCATCATAGTTGGCACGATTAGGATCAGGATCGTCGCCCCACGGATAAGCTTGCTGCGAGCGTAGATTCTTCTCCACACCCAACAACGGTTCTGACGCCAGTTTATCGGCAGGCAGACACAACGGCGTCGTAGGAATGTACAAGCCACCGCGCGCGGCCTTTTCCCACTCCGCCTCGGTGGGAAGGCGTACTTCCCAGTCTCCGAGCAGCCAACGCTTGGCCCGCCAGCGCTGCGTCAACCACCGGCAATACGCCACGGCTTCGTACCAGGTCACGCCGACGACAGGGTGATTGGACAGCTCAAATGGATTGCCGTATTTGGACGGGCCAGTGCGCTTGTTCTTCTCTCGCCAGCCCCAGCCAGCCTTCGTCCACACGTCGGAATTTTTGTAGCCGCCGTCCTTCACAAAGGCATCGAACTGCGCGTTGGTAATCGGATAGCGCGCCATCCAGTAACCGGAAGGAATGTTCTGAATGTGCACCGGACCTTCGGCGCCATACGCACGCGGATCGGGCGGCGCGACCAACGTCTCGCCGGTCAGCGGGTGCTTCAGGCGCGTTTCCTGCTTGGACGCGCCCATCACGAAGGGGCCGGTGGGCACGTAGCAGAACTGCATCGCGTCCACGTTGGTCACTTCGCGGCGCGGGTCGCCCAGTTCGGCGAGGGCACGGCCGGCGGCGGCGCGTTCGGGAGCGGGCAAGGGACTGTCTTCCAACGCGTGCATAAGCCAGGCTTGCAGGCGTTTGAGCAAGTATTGATGGCGTTCCGGCACCCGCTGGTGTTGTTCGGTTTCGATGAGCGCCTGCGCAGCGCGTAATGCGGCATACCAATCCGCCTCCACCGGTTTTTCAGTAGGCGGCCAATCGTGCTTGCAGAACGCACTCACCAATGTCCAAATGGTGGCCGGCGCGCCGCCCACAGCTTTGGTAGCAGCCAGCAACGCGGCTTCGCGCCAGCGCGCGTCATCCTCGCGCAGGCGATCGGCCAGGGTATAGGGATAATCTTCTTCGGTCAAATAGCAGGCTGCCAGATACTCCTGAAAGGTGCGGTGCGGGAAGGTGTATACGCGCCCTTGTTCTCGCTCAATCAACAGACCGGCGCGATTGATCAGGTAGTCGATGATACGCTGTTGTCCCTGGGCCTTTGTTTTGTCCGCCTCCTCATACAACACGCCCGCCAGTTCACCGGCGCGGATGTCGTGCGTCCCGACCAGGGTAGGTTGCTTCAAATGAGCTTCGTAGGCTACACGATTCAAGGCGCGGCGCAACTCTTCCTGAGCAATACCCAACTCCGTAAAAACGTCGTACTCCTTTCCGGTGGGGCGTCCTTGCGCATCGAACAATTGCTTGGGACGTTGCCACAAGTCCAATAACAACATCACGCTCTGTTCGTAAAGCTCTTGGCGTCTTTCAGGCAGACTGCCGCCCTCGCGCCAACGATGCAGCGAGGTCATCAGGGTCAACAGGAGCGGGTTGGGCGCCAAGGCTGCCAGGCGCGGGTTGTGTTCCACTGCGCCGACCAATTGCTCGGCATAACGCGCAGCATTATCCGGCCCTAACGCGGGGTCTTTGGCCCCCACGTGCGCATACCAACGCGGGATGAAGGCTTTGATTTGCTCCTCACTGAAAGGCGCCAATCGGCGCGCCTCGAAACCGCTCAGATAAGCATCCGGGTCCTGATAGGCATACGGGCGAGTCGTCACCAGGATGCGGCAATGCGGAAAGTCACGGGAAAATTGCTCCACAGCGGCTTTGAGGCGCAGGCGATATTTGTGCGCCTCTGGCACCTCATCCAAGCCATCCAGGAGCAACAACGCGCCATCTCGCTGTTTGAGATAGGTTTCCAGCACCGGCAAGCAACTATCCAACGCACCATCACAGGTTTGCACATGCGCCAGTTCCGCCTTGATGAAGGCCCACAAGCCCTGTTCCTCCGGTAGACCGCGCGCAGCGTAGTCGCGGAGCACCACGCGCACCGGCAGCAAGCGCGGCAGCCGCCAGGCGTCGCCTAAACGGCGCAGGTTGGCATCCAACGAGTTCAGCCAGTCCCCGGCCAGACACACGGTCACAAAATTGACCAGCGTAGATTTGCCAGAGCCGGCCTCACCGCGCAGCACCAAACGTGGGTAGCGCGAGAGCGCCTCTAGCGCCGGACGACGGCGGTCGGGTTCGCGGTCGTCAGGGAGCGGCATCTCGCTCTTTTGTTGCCGCTCATCGCTGTCGTACACGTCCAGATCGGTGAAGACGGCGGCCAGGTCCAGTTCGGCGGCTTCCTGGCGCGTGGCGGCCTTCAGGTCTACGGTGGTCATCTTCAGATAAGCGCATTGGCTCATCAGCTCACGCAGATAACGGTCGCGTAGGGCTGCGGGGGAGAGAGTATTTTTCTGGGGGGTAGAGGTAGGTTGTGGGGTATCCGGCGGCGAGGGCGTCGCAGCAGCCGGGGGTTGGGTGGTTGAGTCCGGCGCGGGCGTCTTTGCTTTTTCCTTCGCCGCCAGCCGCGCCAGCGTTTCGGCGTGTTTCTGGTCTTGCTGGCGCATTTTGTCGACCATCGGCAAGACGCGGATGACCAGATAGGCAACGAAAGCCGAAATCAGCACCGTGTAGAGTAAACCGCGCCCAACTTTGTCCACCCATTGCGGGACAAGGATTTCCGCAAGAATGGAAATGAGCAGAATTACGACACCCAAGACGATAAACTCATCCTGGAGTTTAGCCGTCGCTTCACGAATCGTGCTTAGAAGGTCGGGGACACGCTGCAACGGGTCAGGGGACTGGTCATCGGGCAGAGAATCATTGGTCATAGGCGCTTCCTCCACGAAAGATAACACGGATGAGAGAAATACACGATAGCCTGGCGAAGGTGTGCGAACCTTTGGTTTGCCTATACCTTCACCAGGGTGCATTTAACGGTAGCTACAAGATAGTCACAGTCTCGGTTGGCCCGTCCAATTGCAGATTCAACATATTCAGCACATCCCGTCCCAAGAGCACTTCACGCGCCTGTGGATCGGCGGCGACTTCAACTTGAGATAGCCGTTGTCCGGCGACGCACAAATCAAGCTCATAGATTTTAACGGGCTGACGTTCGCCCCAGGGACTGCGCAGATGACCGCCCCCCACAACCGGCGCGCGCAATTGCGCCAGGTACTCGCGGGGAACAATGCTGATATCTGCCCCGGTATCCAAAATGGCTGTCAGTGGGCCGAGCGAGCAACCGGTGTCAGGCGCGCCCAAGGCGACCTCAATGGCCGGCATAGACGGCGCGTAGCGTTGACTATAAGGATAACTGCTCATGCTTCACCGCGCACGAAACGAGGGCTGCGGAATTCCCACTCGCGGTCGGGTGACTCCGAGACCGGCGTGATCAGGATCACCTCATTGCCATACAGCCGCCGCATTTCCCGCGAAAGCGCCTTACGATCCACATCATGGCCGACGACTTTACCTTGCCGCAGGGCCACATATTGCCCAAGATAACGCTGTTTGAGCTTCGCATACTGCGTATGATAGGCAGCAAGTTCACGATCGATCTGCTGTTCTCGAGCTTCCCATATATATCGCTGAATGGCCTCATTGACCACATCCTCTATAGCCTTGTCTTCTCGACGGGCCAGGGGAATCAGTTCAGTTACCACTTGGTCTGAAAGCATCACAGCATGACTGACCATCGTTGCCTCTCTTTCTATCCCTTAGCCAATGTTTCCTCAAATTCACCGTTTCGGTAGTTATAGCTTGATTTGGGCAATAAACAAATCGAATAACAATTCAATGGTAAAGCTTGCCGACCACGAATCAAGGAACGAATAAACGAATTCAGGTCTCGGCCAAATGAAAAACGCGCGTCAGCCGGGCGCCCATTCGTTTTTTCGTTGAACATTCGTTGTCGGCAATCTTGACACCCCGGTTAAGCTATGGTATACTATTTCGTAAACGAAATATTCTGTACCGAAATTTTCAACGCCGAACCTTCTCAATAGTCAATCATCCAAAAACGCTTGCGCCGGATCAAAATTCGGCGCTGCGGGAACGGCGGTGATCCGCCGGAAGCATTGCAGTGAGGTTGTTTTCTTCAAGGAGGCAACGGATGGAAGCACAAGAACGCGCCCCCGCCCTGCCAGTAATACAAAAATTCCTCACGCTGTACCGCTATTTGCGCAGCTACAGCCGTGAGACGCAAGACTTCGGCGTGCGCGGGCGCGAGTTCGCCACGCTGCGCTATCTGCACGAGGCCGGGCCGTGCATGATCGGGCAGGTGCAGGAGTACATCTACATCAGCGCCAGCGCAGCCTCGGAGTTACTCTCGCGGCTGGAAAACGCCGGCTACGTCGAGCGCACACGCTGCAAGAAAGATCAGCGTGTGGTCTACGTGGACCTCACGCCCGAAGGCCGCCGCCTGGCCGAGGAGACCCCGCTCGGCGGCATTCCCCTGCTCCGCGAGCGCCTCAAAACCCTG
>DAOUAY010000161.1:0-12828 GCA_034432995.1 Anaerolineae bacterium
TGACGATGGTATCGGAGCCTTTGTTCTGGATGGTCGCCGAGACGCCGCCGGTAGAAGTCTGCGTGGTTTGCGGCCTGCATCCGGCGAGCGCCAATCCCAACAAAAGAAGCGCCAGTACTTTTATGATTAAGCGTGTGTTCTTGTTTCGCACAATGGGACATTATAATGTCAACGGGTGAAAAAACAACCATCATTTGTAGTCTTGACTGTGTTCCAAGGCCGTTTATACTTGCGGGTATCTGTGACATAAGGGAAATGGATTGACTATGGACGAGACGCCGGTTACACCTAAAATCCGCGTGCAGCATCTGGATTTTTACTATGGTGCGAAGCAAGCGTTGATGGATATCACGCTGGAAATCATGCCCGAAGAGATTATGGCCTTTATCGGGCCGTCGGGCTGTGGGAAGTCCACGTTCTTGCGCTGCCTCAATCGCATGAATGACGAAATCCCCCGCACGCGCGTCGAGGGGCAGATCCTTTTGGACGATGCCGACATCTACGCGCCGGATGTGGACATCGTCGAATTACGCCGCCGGGTGGGGTTGGTGTTCCAGAAGCCCAATCCGTTCCCGCAGTCGATCTATAACAACATCGTGATGGGGCCACGGTCGTTGGGGCTGGAAACAGGGTCGGCGCTCGGCGATATGGCGCAACAGTATTTGCGGGAAGTGGATTTATGGGATGAGATCAAAGGGGATATGTCGCTGCCGGCAATGAGCCTTTCGCTAGGCCAGCAGCAGCGCCTGTGCATCGCGCGCACATTGGCGGTGAAGCCGGAAGTGATCCTGATGGATGAGCCGTGCTCGGCCCTCGATCCCATTGCCACGTTGCACGTCGAGGATTTGATGCGCACCTTGCGCGAGCAGTACACCATCGTCATCGTCACACACAATATGCAGCAGGCCGCGCGCGTCTCGGATCGCACCGCGTTGTTCTGGCTTGGCGAGCTGATCGAAGAAGCGCCTACTGCGCAACTCTTCACCCGTCCCGCGCAGAAGATGACGGAGGATTACATCAGCGGGCGGGTAGGATAGCAGGATGCAAGAAGCAAGATGCAAGGGGCAAGAAGCAGGATGCATTTGCCATTTGCCATTTGCCATTTGCCATTTGCCATTTGCCATTTGCCATTTGCTATTTGCTGCACAACAGTTTCCCGAAGCCGGCGATGATGACGAGTAGCATCAGAATGGAGACGACGCCTTCCGGATTGAGCGCGGGCAGGGTGATCACGGGCAGCCGGCCTGGCAGCAACGGCCAGATAACCCAGAGGACGAACACCGTCCCTACCGCCAGGATCGCCAACATCGACAGAATAACCCATTCCTGAATCCACCGTACCATTTTGCACCTCCTGTGTGCTGTTCCCCGTTTTTTTCAACTATCTATTTCATGCAGGAGTGTGCCGAAAAGTTCACGCCGTTTCGACTACACGGCTAACGACTACAAGACTATTTCCAAGAGGGGGAGCCATGGTGACTCGTTTGATTATTCCAGAGCATTACCGTTGTTTATTGGATGTGCGTGAGACGGAGAGCGCGATTCGCCAGATCAAGACGTTTTTTCAGACGAATCTGGCCTTCGAGTTGAATCTCGTCCGTGTGACCGCGCCGCTGTTCGTGCAGGCCGGGACGGGCATCAACGACGACCTCAACGGCGTCGAGCGTCCGGTGTCGTTCCCGATCAAGGCGTTGGCGGACGTGCGCGCCGAGATCGTCCACTCACTGGCGAAGTGGAAGCGGATGCAGTTGGCCGATTTGGGCTTTGCGCCGGGCGAGGGCTTGTACACCGACATGAACGCCATCCGCGCCGACGAGGATTTAGACAATCTTCACTCGCTGTACGTCGATCAATGGGACTGGGAGCGGGTGATGCAGCCGGAAGAGCGCACACTGGATTACCTCAAGACCACCGTCCGCCGCATCTACGACGTGATTCGCCGCACCGAACGGTACGTGCATCACCTGTACCCGGTGATCGAGCCGTTTCTGCCGGAGAAGATCACCTTCATCCATGCCGAAGACCTGGCAGCGCGTTATCCCGATCTTTCGCCGAAGGAGCGCGAGGATGCCGCCTGCCGCGAGCACGGCGCGGTGTTCCTCATCGGCATTGGCGGCGCACTGCGCGACGGCCAACCGCACGACGGGCGAGCGCCGGACTACGACGACTGGTCCACGCCGACGGTGAACGGCTACCAGGGCTTGAACGGCGATATTCTGGTCTACTATCCGTTGTTCGATACGGCGCTGGAACTCTCATCGATGGGTATCCGTGTGGATGCGGAGGCGCTGCTACGGCAGTTGACGCTGCGCGACGCGCTCGACCGCCGCGAGTTGCTCTTCCACCGGCGGCTGTTGGCGGGCGAACTGCCGCAGTCCATCGGCGGGGGGATCGGGCAATCGCGCCTGTGTATGCTGTACCTGCACAAAGCGCACATCGGCGAAATCCAGTCGAGCCTGTGGCCGGAGTCAATGATGCAAACCTGCCGCACGCATAATATTCACTTGCTGTGAGGTTTTCTGTCAGCAGATTTGGACGAATGATGTATAATGTGATGTATAATATATGTGGAGGTGATTCATGTCCACGATGATTCGCAAGCAAGTTTACATCGAGCCTCAACAAGAAGTTGCACTGAAGCAGTGGTCTATGGAGACCGGTCTGTCTGAAGCTGAGATTATTCGACGGGCGATTGAGCGTTGGTTGAAGGAACAGGCGCATCAACAACAACACATACTTGTTGCATGGCAAGCAGAGAAAGAGTTTATAGCGGACTTGATGGCACAAGGTGTTGTCCCCGGTGGTCGCACGTGGAAACGGGAGGACTTGTATGACCGCTGAAATTCTTGTCGATACGAATGTTTTGGTCTACGCTTATGATCGTTCCGAACCGGACAAGCAGAGTCGGGCCTTGGATGTGCTGGATCGTTTGCTTGTGACCGGTAAAGGAGCCCTTAGTACACAAGTACTTTCGGAGTTTTTCAATACGACAACGCGGAAATTGACGGCGCCTTTGACATTGGAACAGGCCTACTCCCGTTTGGAGCATTATGTGCGCTTCTGGCCGGTGTTTGATGTGACGTCTGATGTCATTCTGGAAGCCGTTCAGGGCGTGCGTGATTATGCGTTTAACTTCTGGGATGCGCAAATTTGGGCGGTAGCGCGCTTCTACGGTTTGAGGATTATTTTTAGTGAGGATTTTAACTCTGGTAGTACCATCGCGAATGTGGTTTTCGTTAACCCTTTTGCGCTTGATTTTGATCCACAGTTGTTACAGAGTTTACCTTCGACTTATGGGGAAGTATAGCTTCCTCCTGCTGCTGGGGCTGCTTGCAGGCTGCGTCGCGCCGGCTGCGCAGGCCGATCCGATGATGTCTGCGCCTTCGGTGACGGTCACGGCCTTGCCTACATCGACGGCTGTATCGACGTTCACGCCCACGCTGACACCGTCGCCGACCGCGACGCCCACGCCGATCCCCACGATTGTGATCCCCATCCTCACGCAAACGGTGACGCCGACCGTCGCCGCTGCCGAAGTCACCCCTGCACCGATCCCCAACACGCTGCCTGAGCGTGTGATCCCGGAGCCGTTCGGCGTGAACATCCACTTCACACGCGCACTGCCCGGCGAGCTGGGTTTATTGGCGAACGGAGGCTTTCGCTGGGTGCGGATGGATCTGTTCTGGAATACGGTTGAGCAGGAACAGGGGCGCTACAACTTTGGCGAGTACGATACGTTGGTGGCGGTAATGGCGCAGCGTGGCATCCGCATCATCTTCATCCTGGATTACGGGAATCCGCACTATGACCACGGCTTTGCGCCGCATTCGCCCGAAGCACGCGCGGCATTTGCCCGGTTCGCGGCGGCGGCGGTGCGGCGCTACCGGGGCAAGGGCATCATCTGGGAGATCTGGAACGAACCGAACCTCGATCACTTCTGGTCGCCGCAAGCGGATGTCCAGCGTTATGGCACGCTGTTGTTGCAAACCATCGCGGCGATTCGGCGGGCCGACCCGACTGCCTACATCCTCGCGCCGGCGACCTCTGGCTTTGACTTGCCTTTCTTGACCGCCTTGGGTGATATGGGCGCATTCACTAAATTGGACGCCGTCACCGTGCATCCCTACGGCCTGGAGATTCCCGAACTGGCCGGCCCGCATTACGTGGCGCTGGCGGCGCTGCTGCATCGCTACAGCCCCGCGTGGAAGATCCCTGTGCTTTCCAGTGAGTGGGGCTATTCGTCGGTGCGCGGCGGCATCAGCACGGAGCAGCAGGCGCAGAACCTGACGCGACAGTGGCTCGTCAATCTGTTGTATGACGTGAATCTGAGCATCTGGTATGACTGGCGCAACGATGGCGTCGACACTACCGACATCGAACAGAACTTCGGCACGGTGCATCACGACCTCTCGCCAAAACCGGCTTATCGCGCCGCGCGCACACTGCTGACGGTGCTGGATGGCTATCGCTTTATGCGGCGGATTCCGCTTGACAGTGCGGACGACTATCTGCTGCTTTTTGCGAAGGAAGGACAGGCAGCGATGGCGCTGTGGACGATCACTGAGACGCATACCATCGTCCTGCCGCTGGCGGTGGATGACGCCGCGTTGGTCAAGATGATGGGAGAGCGCAGTACCTTGTCGTCTGGTGACGCCGGATTGACGATCGAGATCGACCAGTCGCCGCGCTACGTACTGTTCGGCGCGGATCAGGCCGCATCCCAGTTGGCGGGCTGGCGACCCTATGAGACGCTTCAACACCTCCGGGCAGAAGAAGACCACAGTGTGCGCGTAATCTTCGAGGCCGCACCCCTTTCGACATTTGGTGAGCTGCGGGTCTGGGTGGGGGGTAAAATGCGGGGAACGCTGCCGGTGGTGACGCGCCCCATGGAGGAAAAGCAGATGCGTATCCCGGTCGATGTGACCGGTTTGACGGGCAGCGTCCCGGCGGAAGTTGTTTTCATCCCGCCGGATGGGGCGCTGCTGCCGATGCAGTCAGCGTCGATATGGCTGTTACTTGGTGAGTAGATGAAAATCGCAACCGCGAATCGCGCGTATTTCCGCGGAATTTAACGGATATTTTTCACGTTCAATCCGTTGAGGCCATTTTCAGAGGGGTCTCCATGTGGGATTCCACGCCAACGATAACGAAAATGCTTGCGCCGGATCATAATCCGGCGCTGCGGGGACGGCGGATTGTGATCCGTCTTAAGCGTTGAAGTAAGTTATTTTTGGAGGAGGGAACCGATGACGTGTTTGACCTGTCTTTCGAATTCCGGCGAAAAGCGTATCTCCCCCGGCCCGACGATTTACGAAGGCGCATACTGGTACCTGGAGCACGCCTACCCGACGACGCTCAAGGGCTGGCTGGTCGCCGTCCTCAAGCGCCACGTCGAGGCGTTGCACGAGCTGGCGGCGGAGGAGTTCGTCGAACTGGTTCACATCCAGGCGCGGGCGACGAAGCTGCTCTTCGAGGCGTTGGACTGCGAGAAGGAGTATGTGATGTGTCTGGCGGAGGGGGAGGGCTTCCATCACATCCACGTGCATATCGTGTCCAAGCCGCGCGATCTGCCCGACGAACTGAAAGCCACGCGCATTTTTGCGCTGCTCAACGTGACTGCGGAGGAGGCGCTGCCGCCGCAGGAAGTCAAAGCCTTCTGCGAGCTGCTGCGCGAGCGATGGTGAAACGCTGCCTTCACGGTTGGTTGCTCATCCTGGCGCTGCTCTTGCTGTGTATGCGTCCAGCGCCGGGCGCGCACGTCGTTGCGGAAGCGCCCGTAGATTTCGAGACGCTGGCCGCGAGCGTGGGGCGCGCCGAGGCGTGGTACTGGAACAATGGCTATATTGTATCCCCACCGGAGGCTGCTCACCCGCCCCTCAGTCTGCCCTCGTCACCTCTTACCGCGCAGACCATCATCACGCCGGTGCTGACGCCGACGGTGTATTTGCCGCTGGTCGTCAATCACTTTCCGTTGCAAATCGAGCGCCGGGCGATCTGGATCACGCGCTACGATTGGACGTCCCTGAGCGCCGGGGCGCAGCCGCAGAAGATCGACGCATTGGTAGCGAACGTTGCCGGGGCGGGATTCAACACGATCTTTTTCCAGGTGCGGGGCGCCGGAGATGCTTACTACACGCCGGGCCTGGAGCCGTGGGCCGCGCGCCTCTCCGCCGGGACGGTGACGGAAACGCTTGGCCTGGACCCCGGCTGGGACCCGTTGGCGCGGATGCTCGCCGTGGCGCACGCGGCAGGCCTGGAAGTTCACGCTTACGTCAACGTATACCCTGCGTGGCTCCCGTCGCCTAGCGAAGCTTATGGCCCGCTGGCTCCGCCTGCGACGACGCCCCCGCAGATGTTCGACCGTTTCACCTATGGTCCGACGCATCCCGATCATCCCGGTGAGTACGCTTTGGGCTGGGACTGGCGGCATCACGACACCGGCGGCAATCCAATGCTGCTCGCGTGGGGCGCGTACCTCTGGGCGAGTCCCGGCGTCGATCAGGTGCAGACGTACATCGCCGCGATTGCCCGTGATATTGTCACCCGCTATCCGGTGGATGGTATCCATCTCGACCTGGTGCGCTATGCCGGGCTGATGTACTCCTACGATCCGTACAGCAATGCAGCGGCAGGCGACGTGCGGACGCCGGCCCGCGATCAGTGGCAGCGCGACCGCGTGACGGCGCTCGTGCAGCAAGTGTCCACGGACACCCACGCGCTGCGCCCGGAAGCGTGGGTGTCGGCGGCGGTGTGGCCGTATTACAAGAACGATCTGGGCTTGCAGACAAGTTCCGGCTATTATGATTACTTTCAGGACTCGAAAGGCTGGCTGGCATCCGGGGCGGTGGATGCGATTGCGCCGATGTTGTATGGAACCGGGAGCAGCGTCCCCGACGATCTCGGCAACTGGCGCATCCTGGCGGAGGATTTCATAGCAAGCAGCGCGGGCAAGCACGTCGATCTGGGCATCGCCGGCTATTACGACGACTTCGCTGCCATCGCGCAGCGGATTGCCATCGCGCGTGAACTCGGCGCGCCGGGCCACGCGCTCTTTTCCTACGCCGCGCTCGACAGTCGCGGCTACTGGGATGATTTGGCGGTGGGGCCGTATCGCGTCCCGGCGATCGCGCCATCGCGCATTCACTAATACCGCGCAACGCAAATAGCTTCTTTATGCTTGCCAGGGATCGTCAGATCCCGGCATAGCCCGCAAAAATCGCGGATCTGGCGATCCGCTTCGAGCATGGCTTACTCTGGCGATCCGCTTCGAGCATGGCTTACTCTGGCGATCCGCTTGAAATCGCGGATCTGGCGATCCGCTTCGAGCATGGCTTACCAGCGCGAGACTTCTACCAAGATGTACTAAAGCGTAGTCGTCGCCCAAAAATGGACGAGCTTGCCGGGTGTGTCCTCTTGCAAGTCCTTCCAGGATTCGATGGGCAGCTCAACCTGCGCGAGCGCGGCTGTGGGGAGGCTTTCCATTGCGCCGGTGAGGCTTTCCAGCAACATCTCCAGATCGGGATTGTGCCCGACAATCATCACCAATTCATCGGCATCGTCGAGTTGGCGCAGCACTTCCACGAAATCATCCGGTTCAGCCCCGTAGAAGGCGCGCGTGGCGATGATCCGGCCCTCGTAATGGGAGGCTTCGGCGACCAATTGTGCTGTGTTCAGCGCGCGTCTGGCTGTGGAGGAGAGGATGCGCTGTGGCGTCAGGCTGTGTCGGCGGATGAGTTCGCCCATCAGCGCGGCGGCCTGCTCGCCGCGCTTCTTGAGCGGGCGGTCGTGATCGGCTAGGTCATCGTATTTCCAGCTTGATTTCGCGTGCCGCAAGATCAACAAGGTTTTCATCGTTCTCTCCTCAAAGGCTGTAAAAGCCTCGATGTGCGTTGTGCTGAATTTTGTAGCTGTTTATCTTGCAAATACGGTCGAATATGGTATAATCCATTATACTATATTACTGTTCAACTTCAGGAGGTTTTCGATATGGAATACACGCGTTTGGGACGTACAGGGTTGCAGGTGAGTCGTCTTTGTCTGGGCACGATGAACTTCGGCCCGCTGACGACCGAGGAAGACAGCTACGCGATCATGGATCGCTCGCTGGAACTGGGCATCAATTTCTTCGACACGGCCAACGTCTACGGGTGGAAACTTGGCGAAGGCGTGACCGAGCAGATCATCGGGCGCTGGCTCGCGCAGGGTGGGGGACGCCGTGAAAAAGTCGTGCTGGCGACCAAGGTTTACAATCGCATGGGCGAGTGGCCTAACGAGCGCGGTCTGTCGGCGTATCACATCCGCAAGGCCGCGGAAGACAGCCTGCGCCGCCTGCAAACCGATCACATCGATTTGTACCAGATGCACCACGTCGAGCGCACCACGCCGTGGGAGGAAATCTGGCAGGCGATGGAGCAGCTCGTCCGCGAGGGGAAAGTGCTCTACGTAGGCAGCAGCAACTTCGCCGGGTGGCACATTGCCAAGGCGCAAGCTCACGCCGAGAAGCGCAACTTTGTGGGCCTGGTTTCCGAGCAGAGCCTCTACAACCTCAACGCGCGAATGATCGAGCTTGAGGTGATCCCGACGTGCGCGGATTACGGCCTGGGATTGATTCCCTGGAGCCCGCTGGCGGGCGGCCTGTTGGGCGGCGTGTTGAAGAAGATCTCCGAGGGTCGCCGTGCTGCGGAGCGGATGCAGGAGAGCATCGAGAAGCACCGCCCGCAGATCGAGGCTTACGAAAACCTGTGCCAGGAGATGGGCGAGAACCCGGCAGACGTGGCGCTGGCCTGGCTGCTGCGCAACCCTGTCGTCACCGCGCCGATCATCGGCCCGCGCACATTGGAGCAGCTCGACGGCAGCACTCGCGCGTTGGAGATCAAGCTCTCCGACGAGACGCTGAAGAAGCTCGACGAAATCTGGCCTGGCCCCGGCGGTCCGGCTCCCGAAGCCTACGCCTGGTAGGTGGCCCGAATTCGTTCCCTTTTCAAGGGGGTGCGGTGACCAACCGCACCCTCTTTTTGTTCGGCGCGCTCTGTGCTATACTAAGGCCAGATTTGCCAGCGACTACAAAAGTCTACGCATGTACTGCGCCATGCTGACCTATTATCCGGTGCAGGTATTTGCTCAGTCAGGCGTCTTGTGAGACTTTTGTAGTCTGGGCTACCGGAGGTGGCGCTCAATGGTCAAGAAAGTCTTCGTCAGCGGCTGTTTCGACTTGTTGCACAGCGGGCACGTCGAATTCTTCAAGGAGGCCGCAAGCTACGGCGATTTGTACGTGGCGCTCGGTTCGGACCGCACAGTCAACGATCTCAAAGGCCGCCCCCCTATCAACACGGAGTCTGAACGGCTCTTTATGGTGCAGTCCGTTTCCTGGGTCAAAGAGGCGTTCATTTCGCAAGGCTCGGGGATATTGGACTTCGAGGTGGAGTTGCGCACCATCCGCCCCGACATCCTCATCGTCAACGAGGAGGGCAGCACCCCGGCGAAGCGCGAGTTGTGCGAATCGCTGGGGATCGAGTATCTCGTGCTGCGGCGCGAACCGCATCCTGGCCTGGTTGCCCGTTCCACGACGGCCCTGCGCGATCTATGCCGCATCCCCTATCGCATCGACGTGGCGGGCGGATGGCTTGATCAGCCGTTCGTCTCCACATACTACCCTGGCGCGGTGATCACGATTTCGCTGGAACCGACAATCGAATTCAACGAACGGAGCGGTATGGCGAGCAGTACCCGTCGCAAGGCAATCGAGCTATGGGGGCCGCGCTTGCCGGTGGATAGCTATGAGAAGCTGGCGAAAATTCTCTTTTGTTACGATAATCCTCCCGGCACGCGGGAGATTTCCGGATCCCAGGACGCCATCGGCATCATTTTCCCCGGGCTGAACAGAGCTTATTACGAAGGCGAATACTGGCCGTCGCGCATCGAAAGTGTGCAGGACGAAGCGACCCTGCGGTTCATCGAAAACGCGCTGTATCTTGTCCCGCTTGGCCCGCGTGAATTCGGGTTTAGCGTGTTGAGCGACACGAACATCACCCGCGAGGGGGCGCAGGCGCTCTCCGAGGCCACCGACCGGTGCTGGGACGCGATCCTGACCCACGACATCTGCGCTTTCGGTCACTATTTCCGCGCCTCGCTCGAAGCGCAGGTGGCGATGTTCCCCAACATGATGACGCCGATGGTGGCGAAGTTGATCGACCGCTACCGGGACGTCGCCCTGGGCTGGAAGCTCTCCGGCGCGGGCGGCGGCGGCTACTTGATCCTCGTCGCCGATCACCCCATCGAGGACGGTTTCCAGATTGCGATCCGCCGCGCAGACTATTAGCGCGACGCTCTTCCACCGAGATGCGAATATCTGTCAACGGATCGAACGGATTCTAACGGATTTTTCATTTGCCATTTGCCATTTGCCATTTTTACGGAGGTGTTGCATGTTGATCGTTCACGTTTTTGTTCACGTCAAACCGGAATGTGTCGAGGCGTTCAAGGCTGCATCGGTCGAGAACGCACAGCACAGTATCCAGGAGCCGGGTATTGCCCGCTTCGACGTCATCCAACAGCACGATGACCCGGCACGCTTTGTGCTGGTGGAAGTCTACAGAGACGCCGCCGCTCCTGCCGCGCACAAAGAGACCGCGCATTACCAGAAGTGGCGCGACACCGTTGCCGCGATGATGGCCGAACCGCGCAGCAGTATGAAGTATACGAATGTCTTTCCCGGTGATGCGGGGTGGGATCAGAAATAGACTATGTGGTGTAAATGTAGATGTAGGTGTATAATGGCGACAGGAGGTGAAGACGATGGTCGTTCAGAAGCAGAGAACTCAGATTCTTCTTGAGCCAACACAACATGGCGCCTTGGCTGAAATTGCTCGCCTGGAAAAGCGCAGCATTTCCGATGTGGTGCGCAGCATAGTGGATCAGTACCTCAATTCGCGTTCCGAAGACGTTCAGAAGCGGCGCGCGCGGCAAGCTCTCGAGAAACTTGTCACTATGCGCCGTAAGATTCAGGCGCGTTCCGGTGTCTATCCGGGAGATTTGCTTGCCGAGGTTCGTGCCGAGCGTGAAGCGCAGATGGAGTGTGTGGGGAGCGGTGCGGAACGATGAAGATCGTCGTTGATGCGAATATCGTTATTGCCATTCTGGTTCCCTTACCATATTCTGGTCAGGCCACGCACAAGATGCTGGAGTGGCAAAATGCCGATGTTGTATTAGCTGCCCCCACCTTGTTGGAGTATGAGTTAACCTCGACTTTACGCAAAGCTACCGTTGCTGGAATCATTACGTCCGAGGAAGCCATTCAGGCCATCGCGGCTTTTGCCGATATGCACATAGAAATGGCGGCACCCACACTTGTTTTGCATGAAGTAGCGCTTCGATGGGCAGACCGATTGCAACAATCGGCTACTTACGACGCGCATTATCTGGCTCTTGCAGAGCAGCTTGGCGCGTCATTCTGGACGGCGGATCAGAGATTGGCAAATGGCGCCAAACAAATGGGCGCGAATTGGGTGTATTGGATAGGTGAGATTGGGTCATAACGCGGGAGGAAAAAAATGCGCTTTGAATTTGCGACTGCATCCCGGATCGTGTTTGGCGTTGGCGTGCTGAAGGAAGCCGGCGCTTTGGCGGCAGGCTGGGGTCGCCGCGCGTTGGTCGTCGTGGGGCGGAGCGGGGAACGGGCAGTACCGCTGCTGGATGGCCTGAAAGTTGCCGGTGTAGAGGCGGTGACGTTCACCGTCGCGGGTGAGCCGACGACCGACCTGGTACGCGAGGGAACCGCGCAAGCGCGCGCCGCCGGCTGCGACCTGGTGATCGGCATTGGCGGCGGCAGCGTGATCGACGCGGGTAAGGCCATCGCCGCGCTGCTCACCAACGGTGGCGATCCCCTCGATTACCTGGAAGTCATCGGGCGGGGACAGCCGATCACGCAGCCGTCCGCGCCCTACATCGCCATCCCGACGACGGCGGGAACCGGCGCGGAAGTGACCGCCAACGCGGTGCTGGCGTCCCCGGAGCACCGGCAGAAGGTGAGTCTGCGCAGCCCGTTGATGTTGCCGCGTGTGGCGCTGGTCGATCCGGCGCTGACTTATTCGATGTCGCCGGAACTCACCGCCAGCGCCGGCCTGGATGCGTTTGCCCAGGTGTTGGAGCCTTATGTTACGCCGATGGCAAATCCTCTTACCGACACGCTGTGCCGCGAGGGATTGATGCGCGTCGCTCATTCGCTGCGTCAAGCTTATCAAAACGGGAAAGATGCCGAGGCGCGCGAGGATATGGCGCTCGTCAGCCTTTTCGGTGGATTGGCGCTGGCGAACGCCAAACTCGGCGCCGTCCACGGGCTGGCGGGCGTGTTGGGTGGCATGTTCGATGCGCCGCACGGCGCGCTGTGCGGGCGGCTGCTGCCCTTTGTGATGGATGCCAACGTGAGGGCGTTGCAAGCCCGCGATCCCGACAGCCTGGCTCTGGAACGCTACGACGATGTTGCGGTGATCCTCACCGGCGAGTGGGACGTCGAAGCGGCGGATGGCGTGGCATGGGCGCAAGACCTGTGCAAGGCGCTTGGCGTGCCGGGACTGGCGACGTATGGCGTCACCGCCGGAGTTTTCGCGGACGTCATCGAGAAGGCGATGGCGTCCAGCAGTATGAAGGGCAATCCGATCAAACTCACTACGGCTGAAGTGCGCGGCATCCTGATGCGCGCATTGTAAAACGGTAGACAGTAGACGGGGGCTTTCTCTTCGGAATCTCGTCTACCGTTTACTGTCTACCGTCTACCAGGTTTACTCCACAAGTTGTCCGTCGCGCAATTGCAGGATCGTATCCACGTATTCA
>DAOUAY010000162.1:0-17822 GCA_034432995.1 Anaerolineae bacterium
CATACGAATTGGCTGTTTCTGCGGATAGAGCTTCTTACCACGGAGACACAGAGACCACAGAGATTGTATAAGGTTCTCTCTGCGCCCTCCGTGTCTCTGTGGTTGACTAAATCGGAGGCAAAATGAACGAATCCTTATATGCTTTGATTATGGCGGGGGGTGGGGGGACGCGCTTGTGGCCGTTGAGCCGCAGCGCCCATCCCAAGCAGATGTTGAAGCTCTTCGGAGAGCGTACGATGTTCCAGCTATCCGTAGACCGGCTGCTGCCGCTGCTGCCACCGGAACGCATCTATGTGGTCACAGCCGCCGAACAGGTGGAACCGCTCGCAGCGCAGTGTCCCGAACTGCCGCGCGAGAACTTCATCGTCGAGCCGCTAGGCCGGGGAACGGCCCCGTGCATCGGGCTGGGAGCGATGGTGCTGCACCAGCGCGACCCCAATGCCGTCATAGCCGTCGTCACTGCCGATCACTTCATCGGCCTGACCGACGCGTTCCGCGATGTGCTGCGCGCGGCACAGCAAACGGCGGAACAGGGTTATCTGGTCACGTTGGGCATCGCGCCCAGGTTCCCGTCTACCGGCTACGGTTACATTCGACGAGGCGAGTTATTAGGCCAGGTCAATGGTTTCGATTACTACCGGGTGGAACGCTTCACCGAAAAACCCAACGCGCCGACGGCTGAGGCATTCGTGCGGGAGGGCGTGTACGCCTGGAATAGCGGTATGTTCATCTGGCGCGCCGACCGCGTTCTGGAAGAGATGCGCTTATGGCTGCCGGATTTGCGTGCGACGCTCGACGAGTTGCGGGCGGTGTGGGGAACGCCGGCCTATGCGGAAACGTTGGCGCGCCTGTGGCCCGCGCTGCGCAAAGAGACGATCGACTACGGCATTATGGAGAAAGCTGCTCAGGTTGCCGTGATTCCGGTGGATTTGGCGTGGTCCGACATCGGCGCTTGGGGTTCGGTAATGGAGCTGCATCCCCACGATACCGACGGCAACGTTTTACTTGGCGACGTTATCAACATCGATGGCGCGAACACGATGGTTTTCTCGCAGGGCGAGCGGTTGGTCGTCACCATCGGTGTGGAGGATTTGATCATCGTCGATACGCCCGATACGGTGATGATTGCCCGGCGGGATCAATCGGAACGGGTGCGTGAAGTCGTGGAGCAGTTGAAGGCCGCGCAGCGCCAGGACCGGCTATGAGTTCGGCTTGACACCCGGCGACTTTCCTTTATGATGCGTTGCCGTAAAAGGCACATGCCTATGAACCTGGGAGGGTGGGAGTTTGGGGGCGGGTGTACCCGCTCCCAAATGCCTGATTCCTCCCTTTTGTTGAACTGCTACGTATAGACTCAGATTTCTGGAGTGTTATGGCTGAACAGACAGGCAACCAACCGTTGCATATCGAAGCATACTGTGTGAAGTGCAAAGAGAAACGGGAGATGGCGCAAGCAACTCCCGTCTTTACTGCTAAGGCCCAGGCCGCCGTACAGGGGCAGTGCCCGGTGTGTGGCACCAAGATGTTCCGCATGGGAGCGACGCCGCAACACGCAGCGTTGGCGCCTCCAGAAAAGCCTGCCCCGCCCAAACCGACCGGCAAGCTGGTCATCGTGGAATCGCCGACGAAGGCGCGGACGGTGGGGCGTTTCCTGGGGAAGGGCTATACCGTCAAAGCCTCTGTGGGGCACATCCGTGATTTGCTGCGCTCGCAACTCTCCGTGGATGTGGAACACGATTTCGCGCCGAAGTACCGCATCCCCAACGAGAAACGCGCGGTCGTCAAGGAATTGACCAAGATCGTGCAGAAATCCGGCACCGTCTACCTCGCCACCGACCCCGACCGTGAGGGTGAGGCCATCGCCTGGCACTTGAGCGAGGTCTTGGACCTGCAACCCCAACAGGTGCAGCGGGTGGTGTTCCACGAGATTACCAAAGACGCTGTGGATGAGGCGTTTGCCCATCCCCGCGACATCGATATGCGCCTGGTGGACGCCCAGCAAGCGCGGCGTGTCCTCGACCGATTGGTCGGCTACAACCTGAGTCCGTTGCTCTGGCGGAAGGTGCGCAGCCGGCTCTCGGCGGGCCGGGTGCAGTCGGTGGCGCTGCGCTTGATCGTCGAGCGCGAGCGGGAGATCGAGAATTTCGTCCCGGAGGAATACTGGACGCTGGACGCCGAGTTGGCCCCGCAGCATCACGAGGGACGCAAGAAACGGCACACCTTCAAGGCGCGCCTGGCGCGAATTCGCGGCGAAGAAGCGGTGCTGCGTTGTGAGGACGACGTCAAGCCGCTGCTCGAAGAACTGGAGCACGCCATCTACATCGTCTCGAAGATCAAGGAAGGGCAGCGCACCCGCAAACCCGCCGCGCCCTACATCACCAGCACGCTGCAACAGGAAGGCTCGCGCAAACTTGGTTTCGTGGCGCGCAAGACCATGCAGATCGCGCAGCAGCTCTACGAGGGCATCGACGTGGGCGATGGGCAGTTGGTGGGTCTCATCACCTACATGCGCACCGACAGCACCAACGTCGCGCAAGTGGCGCAGGATGAGGCGCGGCGCTTCATCACCGAACACTACGGCGCGGAGTTCCTGCCCGCCGAACCACCCGTGTACAAGACGCGCGCCAAAGGCGCGCAGGAAGCGCACGAAGCCATCCGCCCTACCAGTGTGCTGCGCACACCCGAAAAGATGCAGCCGCATCTGAGCCGCGAACAATTCCGGCTCTATGATTTGATCTGGCGGCGTTTTGTCGCCAGCCAGATGGCGGCAGCGTTGTACGACACGATCAGCGTCGAAATCCTGGCGGGGACGGAGGTGGAGAAGCCATACCTGTTCCGCGCTTCTGGTTCGACGCTGCGTTTTCCCGGTTTCCTCGTCATCTACGAGGAGACCCAGGCCGAGAACGGTGAATCGGAACAGGCGCAGCAAATCCCGCCGCTCACCGTGGATGAGGTCTTGGACCTGATCCGCCTGTGGCCGGAACAGCACTTCACGCAACCGCCGCCGCGCTATACCGACGCGACGCTGATCCGCACGCTGGAGGAATACGGCATCGGGCGGCCTTCGACGTATGCCACGATTCTGTCCACCATCGAACAGCGGGGCTACGTGCGTCGCGAACAACGGCGTTACTATCCCACCGAAACCGGCGTCATCGTCAACGATATGCTGGTGGAAAATTTTCCCGATCTGATCAATGTGGACTTCACCGCGCAGATGGAATCGGAGCTGGACGACGTCGCCGAGGGCGAACGCGACTGGATCGCGTTGATGCGGGAATTCTATGCTCCCTTTGCCGGGGCGCTGGCCGCCGCCGAGAAAGCGACGCCCGCGGTAGAGCAGGTCGAGTACGTGGATCGCGTGTGCCCTGAATGTCATGCCGGGCAGTTGCTCGTGCGTTGGGGGCGTTTTGGAAAGTTCATCGGCTGCTCCAATTTCCCCACATGCCGTTATACGGAGCCGTGGTTGGACAAAATCGGCGTCAAGTGCCCCAGTTGTGCGGATGGCGATATCGTCGAGAAGCGCACCAAGAAAGGACGGATTTTTTACGGCTGTTCTAACTGGCCGACTTGCGAGTTTACCTCGTGGAAGCGCCCTGTGGCGACGCCGTGCCCTGCCTGTAACGGGCTGTTGGTCGTCGCGCGCAAGGATGTCGCTAAATGCCTGACCTGCTACAAGGAGTTTGCGCTCGAAACGGTGGAAACCGAACCGGATGTCGAGGGCGTTGTGGCATCCTAGAACCTGGCGGCAATCCTAATAAACGCGCCGCGCGGGAGCCTTCTCCGCGCGGCGTTTTGTTTGCTGTCGTGGTATAATAGCCTTCGTTACTTCCAGTGTGAGGAAAGGAGATCGTATGGGACCGCTAGACCTGCTCATCATTTTTGTGGCTGTTGGCGTTGTCGCTTTCTTGACCTATCAACGGATGGCGCGGGCGCTTTTCTCATTGGCCGTCGTGTGGACGGCTACGATGTTGAGTGCGCTCTCATATAAAGAGGCAGCCTTTCGCCTCCAGGCGATCACCGGGCCTAACCGCTCGCTTGCCGAAGGCGCGTTTTTCATGGGGCTGTTTATCCTCTTCTTTGTTGTGGGCTACATCGTGACCCACGTTGCTTTTCCGGTCATGAAGTTGCCCAAACTCGGTGTCCTGGACTACGTGATGGGATTTCTGCTGAGTCTCATTGTCGCCGCTGTGATTGTGACGTTGCTGCATAATGCGATTGGCGTGATGGTGAGTGAACGATGGAGGGATTATGCCGCGTGGATGAGGATGCGGAATGAGTTCTATGCGTCACCATTGCAGCCATTTTCGCGGGCGGTACTGAGCCTCTACCGGTGGCTTTTTGCGCCCTTCTTGAACCCATTACCACCTGCTCTGACGCCGCTGTAGGCTGTTGCCTGACACACAATCTGGAGTGTTGATGAATCGGCATTGGGTCACCCTTGAATATCCTGAGATCTTGCAACGTCTGGCGCGCTACACGGACTTCTCCGGCGGCGCAGAACTGGCGTTGGCGCTGCTGCCGACCTCCGACCACCGCGAGGCCCGGGAGCGCCTGGGGTTGACGCGCGAGGCGCGCCTGCTGCTGGATGCGCGTTCGGATTTCGCGCTCGGCGGCGTGCACGACATCCGCCCGCTTGCAGTGCGCGCGTCACTCGGTGTGACCTTGCAGCCGGGCGATTTCCTGCTGGCCCGCGACACACTGGTCGGCGCGGCCCGTGTGCGGCGCACGCTGACGCAGTTGGAGACGCAGTTCCCCGGCCTGGCCGACATCGCCTGGCGCATCCACCCGCTCGCCAATCTCGTGGAGGCGATTGGGCGCGTGCTGGACGACCGCGGCGAGGTTCGCGATAACGCCTCGCCGGAGCTGGCGCGCATCCGCCGCGACTTGCGCGTGGCTCAGGATCGCATCCAGGATCGCTTGCGCCGCCTCATCGCCTCACCGGACGTTGCGCCATACCTTCAGGAGACGCTGGTCACGCGGCGTGAAGGGCGTTTCGTCATCCCTGTGCGCTCCGATTTCCGCGGCCAGGTCCAGGGCATCGTGCATGATCGTTCGTCGAGTGGCGCGACGCTGTTTATGGAACCGGCGCAGGTCGTCGAATTGAACAACACCTTGCGCGAGCTGACCCTCGCCGAAGAAGAGGAAATCTATCGCTTGCTGCGGGCGCTGTCCGCACAGGTCGCGCAACACAGTGACGAGATCAAGGCCACGGTGGACGCCCTGGCCGAGATCGATCTGACGTTTGCCAAAGCGCGCTATGCCGCCGAGACGCAGGCCGTCGAGCCGGAACTGGTGCCTATCACCGATCCGCCGCCTCCGCCGCAAGGGGACAACGCTCATCCGGGTACGGTGGTCTATTTGCCGGGTGCGCGCCATCCGCTGCTGAGTCCGGAGACCGTGGTGCCGGTCAACGTGGAACTGGACGACGAGACGCACGTGCTGGTCATCACCGGCCCAAATACCGGCGGCAAGACGGTCTCGTTGAAGACGGTGGGCCTGCTCACATTGATGGCGCAGGCGGGGATGCACCTGCCGGCGGATGCCGGTGCTCGGCTCTCGTGTTTCGAGACGGTCGTTGCCGACATCGGCGACGAACAGTCCATCGAACAGAGCCTTTCCACCTTTTCATCGCATCTCACCAACATCGTCTCCTTTTTGGAGCAGGTGGATCACCACGCGCTGGTGCTGCTGGACGAACTGGGCGCAGGCACCGATCCTGCCGAAGGGTCCGCGCTGGCGCGCTCGCTGCTGGACACGTTCCGCAAGCGCCGCTGCACCGCCTTCGTAGCGACACACTATCCGGAGCTGAAGCTGTACGCGCACAGCACGCCCGGTGTGCGCAACGCCTCCATGGAATTCAACGTCGAGACGCTCGCGCCGACGTTCCGTCTGATCATCGGCTTGCCGGGTCGCTCGAACGCCTTTGCGATTGCGCGCCGCCTGGGACTGCCCGAAGACATCGTGAAGGAGGCGCGCAAAATGGTCTCCGGCGAGGAACTGCGCGCCGACGACATGCTCGAAGATCTGCACAACCTGCGCATCCAAACGGCGCAGGCGCGCGACCAGGCCCGTGTCGCCCGCCAGGAGTCTGAGACGCTCGCCCGCGACTTGCGCAAGCGCCTGCTCGGCATCGAAGACGAGCGGCGGGAGATCCTCAGCCAGGCCGAACGCGACGCGCGTGCGGAAGTCGAGGCGTTGCGCGCCGAGATTCGCACATTGCGCCAGCGCCTGCTCTCGACGCCGTGGCGCGCAGCGCCCCCTGTGGTGGAGGAAGTCGTCGAGGCGTTGGACGACCTGGAGATCACGCTGCCGGAATTATCCCCGCTGGTGGAAGATATGCTGGCGGCTTCTGAGGTCGAAGCGCCGTCCGGGCCGCCGCGCGAGGGCGATACCGTCAAATTGACGGCGCTGGGCGTGCAGGGCACGGTGTTAGAGGTGGAGGGGGCAGAAGTTGTGGTGCAGGCCGGCCCGCTCCGCACGCGCGTCGGCATCGAAGAAGTGGCGTTGCTGCGTCGGGCGCAACCGGCAGCCGCACCCTTGGCGGCAGCGGTAAAAGTGAAGACACCCGCGCGCGGACCGTCGCCGGGATTGCAGATCGACCTGCGCGGGCAGACGGTGGAAGAGGCCGTGGATCGCCTGGAACGTTACCTGGACGACGCGACGATGGCGGCGCTGCCGTGGGTGCGGATCATTCACGGTAAGGGGACTGGCAAGCTGCGCCAGGAAATCCGCAGCTATTTGGCGAATCATCCGCTCGTGGTGTCTTACGAGTCCGCCGGTGAGAAAGAGGGCGGCGATGGCGCGACGGTCGCGCGCCTGATACGCTCCGAGTAGTTCATGCACAAGGGCTTAGCCTCTATCGCTAAGCCCTTGTGTGTTGTCTGCGAATGCGGTCGTGCTACGTGTTGGCCTTGGCGCTCTCGCTGCTGGCCGTTTCTGTTTTGGCGGCGGGTTTTTCGTCCGCCGACTTCTCCTCCGCCTTGCGATTGCCCGGTACGGCGGTGGAAGACTTGGAACGATTGTCGGTGACGTAGAACCCGGACCCTTTGAAGATAATGCCGGCAGGTTGAATCAAGCGCACGACAGGCCCCTGGCAATCCGGGCAGGTTGTGACCGGCTTGTCGTTGAAGTGCTGACGGCGCTCGAAGCGCAATCCACACTCATGACATTGGTATTCGTATAATGGCATATTTCTTACCTCCCCTGCGATAGCGTTTTTCATTATACGCGTTTTGCACGACTTGACAAGCAAGACTACAAAAGTCTAAGCACGTACTGTCTCTGGCAAACCTCGTGTCCGGTGTAGTCGTTTGCTCAACCCGCTGCCTCGTGCGACTTTTGTAGTCTGGGTACCCTTGACAAACCGCCGCTTTCCGTTACCATAGAACCTGTAGCGCGTGAGGACGATGCTCGAAGGGGGCTGAAGGTTGGGTCCTGCGCGGCGGAAACCTTCGAACCCCGCCAGGTCCGGGAGGAAGCAACGGTAAGGAGGCATTTCCGGGCGCCGCAGGGGTGCCTGGTCTTCGGTCCCTCTCGGGCATCGTCATTGTTTATCAGCAGATTGAGCGGATTGCGCAGATTTATTAGGATACCGGAGTGAATTGGCTGACTAAATTGCTGGGCCTGGCGCTGGCGGCGCTGACGATCCTGGTCTTGACGGTGGGATACCGCGCGACGTTGACCCCGGTGACGTTAACCATCGACGGCGAAAGCCGTGTGGTCAGGACGCACCAACCCACCGTGGAACTGCTCATGGCCGATCTCGGCCTGAGCCTGCGTCCCGAAGACCATTTCTTCCCCCACCTGAGCACGGCGCTGACCCCTGGATTGGAGATTCGTATTGAGCGCGCCAGGCCGGTCGTCGTGGTCGTGGACGGGCGCGAGCGCCAGATCTACGCGCATCAAGAAAGCCCCGCCGACTTGCTGGCGCAACTCGGCGTGCAGTTGGACAGCCACGATACCATCCAGATTCGCCCTGCCCTGGCGACAGACCCGCCGGATACGCGCTTCCGCATCGTGGTGGAGCGGGCGGTGCAGATCATGTTGGAGGACGGCGGGGTGCGCGCTCCGTTGTACTCCAGCGCGGCGACGGTCGGCGCGGCGTTGTATCAGGCCGGCATCCGCCTGTATCGCGCAGATCGCGTCTATCCTGATCCGGCGACGCCTCTACAAAACGGCCTGCACATTCGCACCGAACGTTCGATCCCCGTGTCGGTGCGTGTGGATGGGCACGTCCTGCGCACGCGCACCCATCGCAGCCGGGTGGGGGAGGTGCTGGCCGACCTGGGGGTGACGCTCAACGGGCAGGATTACACGACTCCCTTGCTGGAAGCGCCGTTGAGCACTGGGGGAGAAATTCGCGTTTACCGTGTCACCGAAAGCGTCATCGTGGAACAAAGCCCGATTCCGTACGACTCCGTTTGGCAGGCTGACCCCGACTCCGAAATCGATACGCAGAGCCTGCTGCAAGAGGGCAAACCGGGTGTGCTGGAACGCCGCCTCCGCTTACGTTACGAAGATGGGCAGGTGGTGGAACGGCGCGTCGAAGGCGAAAGTGTGGTGCTGGCCCCCACGAGCCGTGTGATGGGCTACGGCACGAAGATCATCATCCGCCAATTGGCGACGGAGAGTGGCACGGTGGAGTACTGGCGGGTGTTCCGCATGCTGGCGACCTCGTACAGCGCGTCGACGGCGGGCGTTTCGCCCACGGCATCCTATTATGGGCGCACGGCTACTGGCATGACGATGCGTCACGGCATCGTGGCGGTCGATCCGCGGGTGATTCCGCTACGCACCGAGGTGTACGTGCCCGGTTATGGCGTCGGCTATGCTGGTGATACCGGCGGTGCCATCAAGGGAAAGCGGATCGACCTGGGCTTCGACGATTCCAACCTGCAGCTCTGGTACCGCTGGGTGGACGTTTACCTGCTGACCCCGGTGCCGGCCAACATCAACTACCTGGGTCCATGACGAACGATCCCCGCGCGTTACTGCGCCAGTATGGCCTCACACCCCGCAAAGCTTTGGGGCAGAATTTCCTCGTTGAGCCGGCTGCGCCCGCGCGCATCGCGGCGTTGGCTGAGTTGACCCGGGACGACACGGTGCTGGAAGTGGGTGCCGGCCTGGGGACGTTGACGGCAACCCTGGCGGCCCACGCCGGGCGTGTCATCGCTGTGGAGACGGATCCGCATCTGGTTGACATTTTGCAGCAAGAGCTGGCCGCATTTGAGAACGTCACCATCGTCCACGGCAACATCCTCGACCTTGATCCGGCAACCCTGCTCGCCGTTTCGCCTGCGCCGGTGATGCTTCTGTGGGGGACGCGCCTCCCGCATTACCACGTGGTCGCCAACCTGCCCTACTACATCACGGCGGCGGTGATTCGCCATCTATTGGAAGCCGCTGTGCGCCCCACGCGCATGGTGGTGACGGTGCAACGTGAAGTGGCCGAGCGCATCGTCGCCGTCCCCGATGAAATGAGTGTATTGGCGGTGAGTGTGCAGTTCTATGGGAAGCCACGTATTGCGCTGCGCCTGAAGCGTGGGGCATTCTTCCCTGCGCCGGATGTGGAGTCGGCCGTGGTCTGCATCGATCTGCACGAAACGCCACCTGTGCCGGTGGCTGACGTGGCGGAATTCTTCCGGGTGGTGCGGGCCGGATTCGCGCAGCGGCGTAAGCAGTTGCGCAACACGCTTGCGGCAAGCCTGCACTTATCGCCGGAGGATGTCGTCAAGGCGTTGACGAGCGTGGGTGTGGACGCGACCCGCCGCGCGGAAACGCTCACGCTGGAGGAGTGGGGGTGGGTAACAGGGGCTTTACCCCTGCATTAGCAGTTGCCCCGTCCCGCCTCATCCCTTGGGATATTGATCGAAGTAAAACAACCGCTCTGCCTTGCGCTCTGTAAGATAGAGGAAATCCCGCGCCGGTTGGCCGTCGATATACTTCCAGAACACCACGTAATGTGGGACAACTTTGATCACGACTTGACCCGGTGACGTGTGATACGCGTCGTATGACCCTGTGTGCGCTTCGATGTAGAGTGCTTTCGCTGGCGGATTGTCTTCCCAACTCCCGACATCAAAAGCCACGCCCTCGATGGATACATTCGCACAACATAACGCGACGTTGTTGTTCTGCATGATCTGCGCATATTTCTCGAGAAGCCGGCTGGTTTGAAAGTAGATGTCAATCCCGTTGTGAACCACGCTCATCGAACGGGCAGAGACCCGGCTGCCATCGGAAGTCGCCAGAATCCAAACCTTGTTTGTATCAAGCACCTTGAGGAGTTCGCTCTTTAGACCTTCGTAATCGATTTCCATATTGTCTCCACGAACTGGGGTTGTTCCGTGTGTTCGGGGCTTACTTCCGGGCCACACAGAGATAATTTTGGCAAATTGGTGATAACATGGTAGATAGAAAATCGTCTATCCGATTGTATAGCCGTGCTATCTTACACGAAGAACTGACCTTCTTTAGTATTCCCCGTCCACAGATATTCCTCGGCAAGATTGCATACCGCTGCACTTCAACGACCTCAAAACCGGCGCTACTGGCAAGAGATATGATGTTTGAGGACGTATAGCGATACTGATGGGACCATCGGCCAATCAATCGCAGCACTGCCTCGATCCAACTATACCGATTAGGTAAGTGATAACAGAGAAAGATGCCCTTTGGCTTCAAGATACGATAAATCTCATTGAGGTTAGCACTCTCGTTTCCCCCGGTTTCACGTACATGCTCCAACACACCCACAGAGACAACGGCATCAAAAGTTTGGCTCTTATATGGAAGAGAAACAGGATTGTCGGGATTACCTCTTTTGTACGTATAAGATTCGGGTGTAAGTGTTTTGCTAACCTTAGGTGGGGAACCGAAGTCAAAACCGCTCACTGTGTGTCCAGCTTTGACTAAGAAGTAAGAGAAATGACCGTTACCTGCCCCCCAATCTAGCACGGTACTACCTGATCTGATATATCGGTTGGCAAGTTCGTATAGTCAGATATTGATGAGCGCTAACCGGTGTGCGGAACTGAACCAAACTGTCATCTTGAGATGAAGCCTGTATTAACTCTGCCAAAATTGCGTGAGGATTGTTCCCTTGCATAGCACTGACTCACTTGATTGGTATGGCGATAGCCGCTCAACGGTAGCGGCTCACCTGCGCGGCGGCTCTGGCGATGAGCCTCCGGCGGAGGCCTCGGCGGCAGGCCCTGCCAACTCCACAACCGGGCATGATAGCCACGTCAACTGCAGCCGCGGGTTGGGCGCTTTCACGCTTGGCTGCCCCCTGAATTTCCTGAAAGCCCACGCACTTGTGCTACATAAGAACTGCCAGCAGGATCGCGATCAGCAGTAGCACAATCCCAAGTAGCGCCCAGACCCGTCTGTCGGACAGGAATCCAATAGCACCAAGGACCAACGCGATCACCGCAGAGGCATAGAAAAGCCCATAGGTGATCCACCATTCCAGCAAAAAGGGCTGCGGCTGAAGTAAGGCTCCAAGGCTCCTTACGACAAACAAGTAGATCAGCCCCGTCAATAGCGCAAAGCCGATGGCCATAAATGCGGCCCAGTTGTACCGATTATCCCCGTACGGATTGAGAAACCACTCTGCGATCTTGGAATCAGAGACTTGCTGCAGGAAGGCAGGCTGCTTTGAGGGTCGGCGTATGTGTTGTTCGAGGGCCTGAAGATCTGCGGCCATTTGCTCGACTTGCGCTGGATTCCACGGCTGACGAGGATGACGGTCGAAACAGCTCTCGCAGACTAGATCGGGACTCGGAGGCATTCCGGGGATGAGAGTTGCTGGATTGCATAGATACCCTTCACTTGGAGGGATCCCGACGCTACATCCATCACATACCGCATAACCTTTCTGCCGCTCCGGGACTGCGTAATCAGAGAGCCACCAATCCAGCGCCAGTTGGTGAGCTTGTCTCTTCCCGTCGCTATCCGCATAACGTGAGTTCATTCGTCTGCCTCCAAGTGTTGATCTTGACGCCATCGCAGGCAGAGTGAAGTGCAAGAGAGATGCGCCCAGCATGTAATTGCACAGAATTTCATCCGCCTAAGCTCCGCTGTTCATTTCCGTAAAAGCATTCCCTCGCATCTTATGCCGGATTTTTTTTATCCGGGCAAGCTACCCAAAACGGCGCTTTTGCCGAAATTATATCGGGGCAGATTGCAGGTGTGTTACCCCTCTCCCTCTTGCGCCCCGATATGCGCCTGCAATACTTCTTCCGCCACCTCCAATCGCTTGAGCGTCTTCTCTCGTCCCAGCGCCTCGATGCTGCCGAAGAGCGGCGGTGAAACCTCTTTGCCCGTTACGGCATTGCGCACGATGCTGAACAGTTGCCCGGCCTTCAAGCCAAGATCCTCGGCGAGGCGGCGCATCGGTCCTTCCATGGCTTCGGCATCGAAGTGCAGGAGTCCTGCCAATAACGCCTGCGTTCGGCGGATGGCCTCCAGGCTTTCTTCTGCCGTCATCTTCTTGCCGATCACCGCCTCGATGGGCGGTGTGTCGATCTCGCAGAAGACAAAGTCGGTCAGCTCGATGACATCACGCAAGGTCTTGAGCCGCTCCTGAACCAGCGGGACCAGCAGTTTGAGCGTGGGAAACAGTTCTGCCGGCGCGGGGGCGGGGATCAGCCCTGAGTCTTCCCAGAAGGGGATGAGCCGTTCGAGCAGTTCGTCCGGTGAAAGGGCGCGGATGTATTGGCCGTTCATCCAATTGAGCTTGTCGTAGGAGAAGACGGCGGGCGCGAGGTTGATGTGCGTGATGTCGAAGCGTGCGATCAACTCCTCACGGGTGAAAATCTCTTGCTCCTCGCCTGAACCAGGCGCCCAGCCGAGCAACGCCAGGAAATTGAAAAGCGCCTCAGGGAGGTAGCCCTGCCGCCGGAATTCGTCGATGGAGACCGCGCCGTGTCGTTTGCCGAGCTTTTTGCCGTCGGTGCCGAGTACCAGCGGGACGTGCGCGTAGATGGGCGGCTGCCAGCCGAAAGCCTCGTACAGGAGCAGGCGTTTCGGTTCGCTAGAGATCCAATCGTCACCGCGCATCACGTGGGTGATGCCCATCAAGTGGTCATCAACCACCACGGCGAGGTGGTAGGTGGGGAAGCCATCACTCTTGAGCAGAACTTGATCGTCAAGCAGGCGGTTCTCGAAGACAATCTCTCCGCGCAGGATGTCGTGCATCACGGTTGTGCCTTCGCGCGGCACCTTGAGGCGGATGACGTGCGGTTCGTTGGGCGAGACCTCGCCGGGTGCTTTGTCGCGGCAGTGCCCATCGTACATGGGCGTCTCGCCGCGCGCGCGCTGCGCCTCGCGGACGGCTTCCAGTCGTTCCGGCGAGCAGTTGCAGCGGTAGGCGCGCCCTTGGGCGAGTAGCTCCGCGGCTTTCCCCCTGTAAATGCCCAGGCGCTCCGACTGGACATACGGTCCGTAATCCCCGCCGATTTCGGGACCTTCATCCCAATCCATCCCTAACCAGCGCAGCCCATCAGTGATCACCTGTAGGGCCTTTTCGACGTAGCGTGTGCGGTCGGTATCTTCGATGCGCAGCACGAATTGTCCCTGATTCTGCCGGGCAAACAGCCAGTTGAAGACGACAGTGCGGATGTTGCCGATGTGTGGCTCCCCGGTGGGGCTGGGTGCGAAACGAACACGAACGGTCATAATGATTTCCTCCAAAAATAGCGAATGAGCGAATGAGCGAATGAGCGAATGAGCGAATCAGCGAATGAGCGAATGAGCGAATCAGCGAATGGCGAATGGCGAATGGCGAATGGGTGTATCAGCGAATGGCGAATGAGTGAACCGAAAAACCTTTCTTCCCCCGTCTACCGTCTACTAATATTCCATCCGTTTGCGGCGCATGGCGACGCTTTCGACCAGTCCCAATCCCACAAAGGTGATGACCAGGGCGCTGCCGCCGCTGCTGATGAAGGGCATCGGCAGCCCGGCGACGGGGATCACGTTGAGGTTCATCCCGAGGTTGATGAGCAGTTGGTAAAAAATGTAGGTCGTTACGCCGATGACGATCAGTTGCCCTGTGGCATCCGCGGCGTTGGCGGCGATGCGCAGCAATCGCCAGAGTAACAGCCCGAAGAGCAGCAGGATTAGCCCCGCGCCGACGAAGCCCAATTCCTCGCAGATGACCGAGAAGATAAAGTCAGTGTGACGGACGCGCAGGAAGTGCAACTGGCTCTGTGTGCCGGTGGCGAACCCTTTGCCCAGCAGGCCGCCCGATCCGATGCTGATGAGCGCCTGCTGAATGTTGTAATACGCGCCGGGGTCGTTGGTGGGATCGAAGAAGGTGAAGATGCGGTCGTGCATATAGGGGTCCATGTTGGCCCACAAAATCGGCGCCGCAATCAGACCCAGGATACCCATCCCTTGCATATGGCTGAGCGGGATGCCCGAGGCAAAAATCATCACGCCCCAGGTGGCGACGTAGAGCGTGGCGGTGCTCAGGTTAGGTTGCTGGAAAACCAGAATCGCCGCCAGACCGGTCATACCGGCGGAGACGATCATTTCGAACAGGCCGGGCGGGTTAGGCGTGTTGCGCGCCAACAAGCTGGCCTGGCTGATGATGAGCAGAATCAATGCGGGGAACGCGAGTTGGATCGAGACGCCGCCGATGTAGATGAACCGGCGTACATCGCCGATTTCGCTGCTGCCAAAGAGCAAGGTGAAGACGAGGATGCCGATGGTCAAGAAGTAGAGCGGCCATTGCAGGCTTTCCAGGTAGCGATAGTTGATGAACGCCACGAGGAACATCATCACCACGCCGACAGCGGTGTAGATCGATTGCTTGCGCCACGTGTCGGCGAGGTCTTCTGACCCCTGGGTGGCGCTGAAGATCATCGCCAGTCCTACCACGCTGAGCAGGATGGCGATGAGCAGCAACCCCCAATCGAAGTTTTGCCAGGGTGATGTGCGCATATCGGTGTTTCCTCATCGACCGTCGGTGATACGGTCTCGTCGCCAGACGGCTCCATCCGCTAGACGGGTTTTCTCCGGGGCGTGTGGAGGGGAATGTCGGCGACCAGGCGCATCTCTCGTTGGTCCTCGGTGAAGTTGACTTCCACCTTGTCGGCGTCGATCTCCAGATGTCTGGAAATCACGGCGATGATTTCGTCCTTCAACATATCCAACATGCCCGGCGAAAGATTGGCGCGGTCGTGCGCGAGGACCAGCCGCAGGCGTTGCGCGGCGATCTCCTGATCCGAGTTTTTGCGACGTCTAAAAATCTTCAACCAGTTCATAAGGACTCCTTTCAGTGCGAACCGAGGAGACGTTGGAAAAAGGACGGGGGTTTTAGAGGCGCAAAAGGCACATCCTCCCCTTGTAAACGCCGGGAAATATCCAGGAACGCCTTCCCTGCGGGCGAACCATTGTTCAACACGATGGGATTGCCGCGGTTGCTCGCCGTCAGAATCTCAGGGTCTTCGGGGATCAGCCCGATCAGATCGATGGCGAGCATATCGACCATATCCTCCGGGGCTAACATCTCCTTGCGGTACACCATCTCCGGTTTGATGCGGTTGATGATCAACCGGGCAGGGGTGTTGGTCTCGGCTTCCAGCAGACCGACCACGCGGTCGGCATCGCGCACCGAGGCGATTTCCGGGTTGGCTACGACCAGCACCAGTTCTGCCGGCGCCGAAGCGCAGCGAAAGCCATGTTCGATGCCGGCCGGAGAGTCGATCAGCACATAATCGACCATTTGCGCGGCTTCGTGAGCCACACTCTTCATTTGTTCGACGCTGATTGCATCCTTCGCGCGCGTCTGGGCTGCGGGCATCATAAACAGCTCCGGGAAGCGCTTGTCGCGTACCAACGCTTGCCGGAAGCGACAGCGACCTTCGATGTAGTTGATGATGTCGTAGACGATGCGGTTTTCCAGCCCCAGCATCACGTCCAGGTTGCGCAACCCGATGTCCGCATCGATGCAGATGACCCGCGCTCCTAACATCGCCAATCCCAGGCCAATATTGGCCGTAATGGTGGTCTTGCCGACGCCACCCTTTCCCGATGAAATGGTGATGATTTTTCCTGCCATGTTACTCCCTTGTGTGCCAGGGTTCGACGACGATAGCGCCCTCACTCACTCTGGCCGTTTCTGGCACCAATTTGCGCCGCCGGCCTTCGGGCGGGCGTCCGAAAAATCCGGCGATACGAAGCTGCGCGGGGGTCAATTCGATGGCGCAGATGAGCGCGTGTTCATCGCCAAGCGCACCGGCATGCGCCAGACCACGCATCTTTCCCCATACGATGATATGCCCTCCGGCGATGATCTCTGCCCCAGGGTTGACGTCGCCCACCAGAATCACGTGACCGGGATATTTGATGCTCTGCCCGGAGCGTAACGTGCGTTGCACGACCAATGCGTGCTCGCCGAGGTCGGTGCGTGCGCCGCTGGGAGGGGCGGCATCGGGCGGTGAAGGAACGGCAGCAGGTTGCTCTTTTAGGAGCAACCCGACGGTCTCTCCCGGCAAGCGCGTGCGCAGTCCGTGGGTGCGCGCGGTATGGATTGTCGCCTCGTTGTCGCTCAGGACGGCCCAGAGTTCCATGTCGTACCGGTCCAGAATCGCCCGCAGGGCCGCCAGCATTTCCTTCGTCAATTCCTGGTGACCCATCTCCGCGATAAGCCGCCCGCCGCGAAAGAACGCTTCGGCGTCTTGCAAGGCGTTTTCCAGGCCCTGGAGCACGTCGTCCCAGGAGTCGGACAAGGGCCGCAGGACGATGCCTTGTTGGGTGCCTTTGAGTGTGAGTGCCATGTCTTCCATACCATAGGCCATTATAGCATAAATCGTTATTGGGCAAATTGCGTGACTGAGACTTTTGTAGTCTTGGGGTTTTAGGGTATAACGTGGAGTATCCGGCAGAGACGGGGTGACTATGAAGATCGTGCAAGGTGCGTTACGGGTGTTGATCGCAGCGGCGGTGCCTCTGATCCTGGTGATCGGGATGGCGCGCTTACTGACGTTGCCGTGGTATCCGGCGTGGGAATACGCCAAAGCCGGCTTCCCGGCCGATCCGTTGGGTATGGCGCCGGAGGAACGCCTGCGTCTGGCGCGCGCCAGCATCACCTTCCTCAATATGCCGCGCGGGGTGGGGCGACTGGATGACTTGCAGTTCGCGGATGGCACGGTGGCCTTCAACGCGCGCGAAATCAGCCACATGGACGATGTCAAGCTGGTCTACGATCAGTTGACGGCAGCGGCGTTGATGGCGTTCGTCGTCGCTGTGGGGTCTGCGTGGGTGTCGATCCGCCAGGGCCGTCTGGCGCTGGTGTGGGGCGCGCTCTCCGACGGCAGCCTGTTCACACTGTGCGTGTTGGTGCTTCTGGGCGCGTGGATGGCGGTCGGCTTCGACGCGTTCTTCACGGCTTTCCACGGCATCTTCTTTGCGGCGGATACCTGGCTGTTCGACTACTCCGACACGCTGATTCGCCTCTTCCCCTTGCAGTTCTGGGCCGACGCCGGCCTGATCATCGCCGTTGGTGTGGGCGTGCTCGCCTTTGCCCTGGCCCTCTTCACCCGCGCCCTGCAAAAACGCAGTGAGAGGAAGCAAGAAGCAAGAGGCAGGGAGCAAGAATCATGAATCATGAATCACGATTCGGGGTCAGAATCACTCAACCACCTGACTACCCGACTATAAGACTAATGACTACCTGACTACCCGACTATAAGACTAATGACTACCTGACTATTTGGAGGGTTAACGATGATAGGTCAATTGCCAACGTGGGTCAAAGATGCAGTGTTCTACCAGATTTTCCCGGAGCGGTTTGCGCGCAGCGAGCGTCT
>DAOUAY010000163.1:0-2499 GCA_034432995.1 Anaerolineae bacterium
CGCGGAACGACTGAAGTGACGCTTACCCTGCCGATGACGCCCGCCCTGTGGCGCGGCTACAACGACGCCGTCGCCCTCACGCGCGGGCCATTGGTCTACGCGCTGAAAATCGGCGAGGAGTGGCGACGTATCAACGAGAACGAACCCTACCGCGAGCTGCCCCACGCCGATTGGGAGGTCTACCTGACGACGCCGTGGAATTACGCGCTCGCTGTGGATGAGGCTACGCTGTTCGAGGACGTCGCGTTCACCGAGTTCCCCGTGGGCGAGGTGCCCTTCTCGCCGCAGGGCGCGCCGGTCGAAGCGACGGTCAAAGGCAGGCGATTGCCGGAGTGGGGCATGGATCACGGCTCCGCCGCCGATGCGCCGCAAAGCCCGCTTATGTCCTCCAAACCGCTGGAGACGCTGACGTTGATTCCTTATGGTTGCACGAATCTGCGCATTACCGAGTTTCCAGTGTTGAAGCGGTAGACAGTAGACCGTAGACGGTAGTTCTCCCCTGTCTACCGTATTCCGTCTACCGTCTACTTGCCTACCACCAAAACGCCTCGACGTTTATCCCTGTTCGTTCGATAACCTCGTTTGCGATGCGGTTGAGGATGTAAGGCGGGACTCGCTGCACGCCCGTGTCGGGAACGGGATAGTCGGTGCTGTAGAGTTGTACGGCGGCGGGACGGATGGCGTCCAGCGCCGTGATCCACGCTTCCAACGCTTCCCCTTTGTTATTGCTCACCGCGCCGTCAACCAACACGCTTTGCACGATGAGGTTGGGCGTCGCTTTCAGCCCCGCGACGATGCTTTCCAGCGTTACGCCTGCCGCCGGGCGATTGATGCGGGCAAGCATCGCTTGGTCGCCGGCATCCAGCTTGAGGATGGGCAGGTCGAAGTCGCACAGGCTCACCTGGATGTGGGGCAGATGCGCGGTCGTCGCGTTGGAGAACAGCGCCAGCTTCACGTTCGGCGCGAGCGCGTCCCGCATGTGTCGCGTCTCGGCGACGATGGCCGGGAAGTGCGGGTGCAGCGTCGGTTCGCCGTTGCCGGAGAACGTGAGCGCGTCCACATGGGAATAACGTCGTAGGGCGGTTTCGATGGCGTGCAAGATGGCGTCTACGGTGGGGAAAGTCACGCCGGATGGCGCGATGGTCTTCAGCGTGGTGTAGCCGTAATGGCAGTAGACGCAGTCGAAGGAGCAGATCTTACAATCGAACGGCAGCATGTTCACGCCGAGCGAGCGCCCCAGCCGCCGCGAGAACAGCGGACCGTAGGTGAGGGTGGTTTCGAGGGGGAGGACTTTCATTTTCTAGGCTTCCGCCGGATCATAATCCGGTGGTTTTATACTGTCAGTTCCCACGCATTTTGCACGGGAATCAGTCCTGGTTCGCCAGTCAGATAATACCGTGCGCTTGACCAGGGGTAATCCGCCGCGGATTCAGCCAAGGCCCAATGTGGTTGCAGCGGGTTGGCATGAATATAGTCCAGTTTTTGCCGCAGAAAATCCGGTGTGAAGACGCTTTTTGGCAGATAGCTGTCCTCCCATACTTTGTACTGTTGCTTTTCTGGATGAGTCACCTTCGAGGCTAAAAACTCGAGGGCTTTGTGATTTTGTTCGACCTGGTATAGGTGAATCAAAAGTCGTGCAGTGCTGGTCTTGTATGCGCGTACCCAGTCTTTGGGCGGACAGGTCTCGGGGCATTTTAGAATGACATGGATGTGATTGGGCATGATGACGAAGCCGTAAATTTGGACGTGGTTCATCAGTGAGACAAAGTACAGTGCATCGATCAGTATACGATAGACTTCTGGCCGCTGAAAGAGGCGCACTCGATCCACGGTGGTTGTGGTGATGAAGTACAGACAGTTTGGATCGAAGTCGGGTCGCCAACGGGTTGTCATGGTGTGCCTCCTTTTCATGTCTGCTTTTGCCGGATCATAATCCGGCGTGTCTCGGCGTTGATTGATTGCGCAGAGTGCTGGATTGTGATCCAGCACAAGCGCTAAAGGGCCAGCACAAGCATTGAAGGGTGCGACTCGCTGAAAGTGCTTGATATTGTACCATGTTTCGCACCGCAGACCACTTTTTGTCTTGACTTGATCGCCGAACGAGTAAAATTGTACGAAAAGATTGGAACCCAATCCCCAGTTACGAATTACGAATTACGAATTACGAATTACGAATTACGAATCACGAATCACGAATCAAAGTGAGGTTACGATGGACAACGATACGATTTACCTTCCGGTGGATGTGCTCCACGCCTTTATGATCGACACGTTCAAGGCGCAGGGTGTGGCGGACGAGGACGCGCGGATTTGCGCGGACATTCTGATCGCCTCCGACTTGCGCGGGATCGAGTCGCACGGGGTGGGGCGGCTCAAGTATTACTACGACCGCATCCAGGCCGGGGTGCAGTTCCCCACGGCGCAGATGGAGATCGTCACGGACGAGGGCGCGACGGCGCTGATTGACGGGCATCACGGCATGGGCCACCCCACGGCCTA
>DAOUAY010000164.1:0-4214 GCA_034432995.1 Anaerolineae bacterium
CGCTTCCTCTCTTTGCGCCAGGAGGACTTTGTGTTGGCGGCGCGGTTGAACGGATCGGGCGAGTTGCGCATCATCCTGCGCCACATGGTCCCCTCGTTCCTGAGCCACATCATTGCCAGTTTGACTCTTTCGATCCCCGGCCAAATTCTGGGCGAGACCGGATTGAGTTATCTCGGTCTGGGATTGCGCGCGCCGGCCATCAGTTGGGGCGTGTTGCTACAGGAGGCGCAGAACGTGCGCTCGCTGATTTTGGCCCCGTGGTTGTTGTATGGCCCGGCGGTTTGCGTTGTCCTGACCGTCTTTGCCTATAACTTCCTCGGTGACGGTTTGCGCGACGCGGCGGATCCGTATGCGAGATAGTCTAAAGTTCTAAGTCGCAAGTCCAAAGTCGGATCGGAAATGACTTTCGCTTTCGACTTTTGACTTTCGACTGAACCAGGAGAACAACCGTGAATAATGACAGAGAACTACTCGTAGAAGTGAAAAACCTGCAAACCTATTTCTTTCTGGACGAAGGAACGGTGCACGCGGTGGATGGGGCGGACTTTAACATCCATCGCGGGGAGACGCTGGGTGTGGTGGGGGAAAGCGGTTGTGGAAAAAGTGTAACGGCGCGCTCGATCCTCAACATTGTGCCCAAGCCAGGCAAGACGGTGGGGGGTGAGATTTTGTATCACCGTAAGGTGAAAGGAACCGTACAGACAATCGATCTGACGCAGATGCCACCCCAGAGCAGCGAGATGCGCAACATTCGCGGGGCGGAAATTGCGATGGTGTTTCAGGAGCCGATGACGTCGCTGAGTCCGGTCCATACGATTGGGAACCAGATCGGCGAGGCGATCCGGCTGCACCAGGGACTAGACCAGACGGCAGCGCGGGAACTGGCGGTCGAAATGCTGGACCTGGTGGGGATGCCACTGCC
Organism: Anaerolineae bacterium; assembly: GCA_034432995.1. GTDB lineage: Bacteria > Chloroflexota > Anaerolineae > B4-G1 > SLSP01 > DSWT01. Next base: position 923 of record DAOUAY010000164.1, read on the forward strand.
CAATCGGACGGTAGACCAGTATGCGCATCAACTGAGTGGGGGGATGCGGCAGCGGGCGATGATCGCTATGGCGCTCTCGTGCCATCCAAGTCTGCTGATCGCGGATGAGCCGACGACGGCCTTGGATGTGACGACAGAGGCGCAAATCCTGAAGCTGATGCGGCAATTGCAGGATGAACTGGGGATGGCGATCATGTACATCACGCACAACCTGGGCGTCATCGCGCAGATGACGGAGAACGTTGTCGTGATGTACATGGGGAAGATAGTGGAGCAGGCAGACGTAGATACGCTGTTCTACGATCCGCAACATCCTTACACGCGCGCGCTATTGCAGTCGATCCCCCGTCTGGGCCAGAAAACGGCGCGGCGCGGCGCCGGACAGCGACGATTGGCGTCGATCCGGGGGATGGTGCCGGACCCGTATGCGCTGCCGACAGGATGTCCGTTTCATCCTCGGTGTAGCCAGATGGTCGCGGGGCAGTGCGATCAAGTGGAACCGCAGATGATCGAAGTTGCGCCGGGCCACAAAGTGCGCTGCCTGGCCTGCACGGGCGTCTAGTCAACGATATTCGACACGCCTATTCATGTAAAACCTGAGGAAAACGACCATGACCGAAGCACTTAAGAATACAACCCCTGCACATGCGGCTACAGCAATTCCTGAATCGCGCAACCCCATTTTGCTTGAAGTCAATGACCTGAAGAAGCATTTTCCCATCCAGAAAGGTTTCCTCATTACCAGAGTTGTTGGTCACGTCAAGGCTGTCGATGGCGTGAGCTTTTTTATCAGGGAACAAGAAACGTTGGGCCTGGTAGGAGAAAGCGGCTGTGGCAAGACGACCACCGGGCGTTTGATCCTGCGGGCTTACGAACCCACTGCCGGCGAAATCTGGTTCAACGACCGGAAAATGGGGCGTATCAATGTGCCGGATTTGGACAAACACGAGCTCAAGCTGTTGCGCCAGAACATGCAGATGATTTTCCAGGATCCCTATTCCTCGCTCAACCCGCGGATGACGTTGCTGCAAATTGTTGGTGAACCGTTACTGGTGAACGGGGTTGCGAGGGGTGGGGAGCTCCAGGATCGTGTGGCGGAATTGCTGCGGGTGGTGGGGCTGCGTCCGGAGTATATGACCCGTTATCCGCACGCCTTCAGCGGTGGGCAGCGCCAGCGCATTGGCGTGGCGCGCGCTCTGGCGCTCAACCCGCAGTTGGTGGTGTGCGACGAGCCGGTCTCGGCGCTGGATGTGTCGATCCAGGCGCAGACATTGAACCTGCTGCAAGACTTGCAGGAACAATTCGGGTTGACTTACCTGTTCGTGTCGCACGATCTGAGTGTGGTGGAACACATCAGCGACCGCGTCGCCGTGATGTACGTGGGCAAGCTGGTTGAAGCTGCCACCACGGATGCGCTCTTCCAGCGTCCCCTGCACCCGTACACGGAAGCGTTGCTGTCGGCAGTACCGAAGCCAGATCCGCGCCTGCGCACCGAGCCGATTGTGTTGCAAGGCGATGTCGCCGACCCGGCGAATCCGCCGAGCGGCTGCTACTTCAACCCCCGTTGCCAGTACGCCATCGACCGCTGTTCGACCGAGGGACCGGAACTGCGCGAACTCGAGCCGGAACACTTCGTCAGTTGTCATCGTGCGGAAGAACTTCACCTGATGGGAGTCCTGGGGAGAGTGACAGCGTAGTTCTAGATGCAGTCACGTGATACCGAAACCATAATGCGTGAGATGCGTTTGGCCTTTCACGCATTATGTTTCATAAATGACCATGAAAATCCTACTGTTATTTCCCCCGCATTGGGTTCCGGCGATGCCGCATCTGGCCTTGCCGACGCTCACAGCCTACCTGCGCGCCCACGGTGTCGAGGTCATCCAACGCGATCTGAACGTCGAGTTCTTCGATGCGCTGCTTACGCGCGCCGCATTGAACGATGCGGTAATGCGCCTGCGCGAACACTTGCCTTCCGCATCCGGCCCAATAGCTCAATCTTTGCGCGTCGCGTTGGCGGACGGCCCGCGCCTGGCTGCTCAGGTAGAAGGCGCAAAGGCGCTCTTCCGCAGCCCGGCTTTTTTCGATGGTGAAGCCAGCCTGCCGGCGTTCCTTACCCTGGCGCAAAGCCTCGATCTGGCCGCATTGTCTTTTGCGCCCACTGCAATCGGCCTGACGAATTTTGCGCCGCCCGTTCCGGCGGATAGCAGCCGAAGTTTGCTGTCCATTGTTGAAGACCCCCAGCGCAACCTCTTCCTCGATTTCTTTCGCCAGCGCGTGCTCCCCGACATCGTCCGCGAGCAACCGGACATCGTCGGCATTTCGATTCCCTCGTTGGATCAAATGATGGCTGGGATGACGTTGGGGCATTTGATCAAAACGGCTGGGTTGCCCTGCCACGTGACCGTCGGCGGCCCGCACGTCTCGATGTTGCGCGAGCAACTGCCGAAAGTCCCGGCAATCTTCCGTTTGTTCGACAGCGCGGTTGTCTTCGACGGCGAACTCGCATTGCTGCGTCTGGCGGAAGCGTTGGAGGGCGACGGCGATCTCTCCAAAATTCCTAACCTGATCTACAAAGATAAGGATAGTGTGCGTGTCACGCCGGTGAAAACCGAACCGCATTCCAACCTGCTGCCCGACTTCGACGGCTTACCGCTGGATCGCTATCTGATCCCCACACCGGTATTGCCGATGTTGAGCGCGCACGGCTGTTATCACGGCAAGTGTGGATTTTGCAATGTAGGCTATGGCGGGCCGGGCACGTTCAGCCAACTGGATGCCGACCTCGTGGTGGAGCACATGCTGGCGTTACACGAAAAGTACGGCGCGCGCCACATCTTTTTCGCCGACGAAGCAATCACGCCGCGCAATCTCAAGGTGATGTCCGCGAAGCTGGCGGAGGCCGGCGCGCCCGTGCATTGGTGCGGTTGCGTGCGCTTCGATGCGGCGCTCACCCGCGACCTGCTCGAACGTATGGCGCAGGGCGGTTGCCGGATGCTGCTCTTCGGCCTGGAAACCGCCGCCGAACGCACGATGAAGCGTATGGTCAAAGGGACCCAATTGCCGGTGATGAGCCGCATTCTGCGCGACAGCACCTCCGCCGGCATCTGGAACCACACGTTCTTCTTTTTTGGCTTTCCCGGCGAGACGATGGAAGAGGCGCAGGAGACGGTCAATTTCGTTTACGCGCATCAGGACGCCATTCACTCCGCCTCACCCGGCGCGTTTCTCCTCGAACGCTATTCGCCGGTGGCCTGTAGCCCCAAGAAGTACGGTGTGACGATTCACGAGG
>DAOUAY010000165.1:0-2427 GCA_034432995.1 Anaerolineae bacterium
TCCACGCCGACATCGACGATGTGATAGCCCGCATCGGCGGCGATGGTGAAGGTGATGTCGTCGCCGTGGAACACCGTCTGCGGCGTGCCCGGCGTGATACTGCCGCCCGCCCCCGCCGTCGGCGTGATGACGTAGGTCATGAGCGCTTCATAAGCACCGGTGTCGCACGCGCCGCCGACGGGAAAGGGACGCGCTATGCCGCGTTGATCGACGACGATCGTGGTGCCGCAGCCGTTAATGCCATTGGGGATAATGTCCCGCGCCGGGCTACCCGCGAGCAGGGCGTGCGTCCAGGTAGGACCGCCGTTGTCATGCAGCGGGCCGAGCAACGGGTCGCTGCCGGTGATGTCGCCGGTGGCCTCGAAGATGCCTGTACATCCCAGGATGTTCTGCGCCAGGTTGTACCCGCCAGAGTCAGTGACTTCACCCCCCCAGTCGGTCTGGTAGCAATCTGGGAAGACGTCGCCGGTGGGGGAGCTATCCACGTTGTTGGATAAGATTGTATTTGTCAGCGTTGCTGTCCATCCCTGGAGCAAACCGCCGCCATCGCCCACACCATCCCCATCGCTATCGGCGGCGTTTCCGGCAACGGTCACGTGGGTCAGGTGCAAGATATTGGAATTGAACACTCCCCCACCATCGCCGGCGGCCTGGTTGTCGCTGACGGTACAGTTGGTCAAAAACATCTCCCCCATATTGTGATTGTGGATGCCGCCGCCATCTCCCGCGGCTCGATTGTCGCTGACGGTAGTGCCGGTCAGCACTATCCGGCCCATCTCGTTGGAGATGCCGCCGCCCCGCCCCGCAGTCTGGTTGCCGTGGATCGTGCTGTCGCTAAGGTTCAGCCTTATGTCGGCTTGCCCATCAGATATACTTGCAATCCCGCCCCCACCATCCCACTCTTCGAGCGCCTGGTTCCAATTGATAGTGCTGCGGTTCACGTTGATGATCACTGCCGCGCCATAGCTGCTATACTGAATGCCGCCGCCGCCCCGACTGGCGATATTCCAGTCAAGGGCGCTGTCGTCGATATTCAGCGTTATGTTGCCGGCACTGGCCCACATTCCAATCCCGCCGCCGAACCCGTTGATGGTCGTTTGGTTGTAATTGACGGCGCTGCGGTTCAATGCCAGCGTCAGGGCAAAATTGCCCGCGCCATAAACAAAGAGGCCGCCGCCGCCCAATTCGGCGGTGTTGCTGACAATCTGGCTGTTTTCCATAATGGCCGTCAGATTGCCCCCTTCTATCGCCAGGTGCACGCCCCCTCCTTCGCTTGCTGTATTGGAAAAAATCGTGCTGGCGGTGATGAGCAGAGTGCTGTCGATGCCGTACAAACCGCCGCCATCCCAGGCCGCCCGGTTATGGCGGAGCGTGGTTTGGGTAAGCGTGAGTGCGCCGCCGGCATAGATGCCACCGCCGCAGTCCGCAGGACAGTGATACCCGTCCTCGCCGGCCGCACCGTTTTCCACGATCAGGTTGTCCAGCGTCAACTCGCCCGTACTGGAAACGTGGAAAATGCGGAAATGCGTGGCCGCCGGATCGCGCCGGATGGCGGCTCCGTTGCCCTGGATGACGATGGGGCTGGTGATGCTTGGCAGGCCGTTATCACCGTCGGTCGCGTTGTCTATTGCGTCGAGTGTGTAGACGCAGCCCGCGGCCAATGTAATCGTGTCGGCTTCCCCGTTCCCGTTGGCGGCGTTGATGGCCGCGATGAGCGTGGGTACATCCCCCACGCTGCCAGGACAACTGCCGGTCAGGTCGAAGTTGGCGGCTTGTGCCCGAAAAGTGCTAGAGAATATTAAGAAAGAAATGATAAGAACTCCGCTTAACGTTGTGAATTGGTACCAGGTTGTTTTACGCACAGTATCTATCCTTTCATATTTCTATGGAGTTATGTAGAGAATTCTTGTGATACTACAGAACAAAAATGTACCTTCTATCGATCTATTATATAGTCGTTATAGGATTAGGCAAAAGGGTTGCAGGTATTCAAAATCCTGCTTTCCTGTATGCTTTTGGTATAGACAATAATGAACACGCCCGCCGGATTTCCCCGGCGGGCGTGTGGATGATCATCTGGCGCGTGTTACTCAACTAGAAGGCGCGCAATATTAGCGGCAGGAAAATCCGAATGGGCGGAATGATCGTGAAGTCTTGCAAAGAATCGTTGTACATCATAATCGTGTCCACCCCGCTGGCGATGACAGTCGTGGTGTCGGTCACCCAGACGCTTTCGGTGATTGGCACCGTCAACACAACTTGCACTGTGGTCGTCATCCCTGCTCCTAACGGGAATGGCCCCACATAGGTCATGCCGGGATCACCGACGCGCAGCTCCAGCGGCCAGTTCCGCGACGACGCGGCCTCCAGGGCAAAGGAGGCGGTGTCCGTGTGGAAGTTTTGCAGGATGTGGGTGTAGATCACGGT
>DAOUAY010000166.1:0-4585 GCA_034432995.1 Anaerolineae bacterium
CGTCGCCTGCTCATACGCGAACGCCGCGTGGAACATGCGCGCTTCTTGCAGCGCGGGCGCGGCGAGTTGCAGGCCCACCGGCAGACCATCCGCGTCGAAGCCGCACGGCAGGCTGATCGCCGGAATGCCCGCGAGCGCCTGTGACAACGTGAAAATATCCGCCAGATACATCTGCAAAGGATCGGCGGTGCGCTCGCCCAGGCGGAAGGCCGTGACCGGCGACGTCGGCCCGGCGATGAGGTCAACGCCGCAGGATGCGGCCGCAAAAGCCGCGTCGAAGTCGCCCTTGATGAGCGTGCGCACTTTTTGCGCCTTGAGGTAGTAGGCGTCGTAGTAGCCGGCGCTGAGCGCATACGTGCCGAGCATGATGCGCCGCAGCACTTCCGGCCCAAAGCCTTCCCCGCGCGTCTGCGCGTACAGGTCGCCAATGGTCTTGAAATGCCCCGCGGCCCGATAGCCATAACGGACGCCGTCATACCGCGCCAGATTCGCGCTGGCCTCCGCCGGGGCGACGAGGTAGTACGTCGAAAGCGCGTAGTCGGTGTGCGGCAGGTGGACGTCCACCAGGTCTGCGCCCAACTCGACGAACACCTGTAACGCCTCGCGGACAGTGCGCTCGACATCCGGCTGCAAGCCCTCGGCGAAATACTCGCGCGGCACGCCGATGCGCAACCCGCGCGCATCCGGCGACAGCGCCGCGACGTAGTCGGGAACCGGTTCGGGCCACGTCGTCCCGTCTTGGGGATCGTGGCCGGCCATGATTTGGAGCATCAGCGCCGCGTCGGTTACGTCGCGGGTGAGCGGCCCCGGTTGATCCAGCGACGAGGCGAACGCGACCAACCCATACCGCGAGCAGCGCCCATAGGTGGGCCGCACGCCGACCACGCCGCACAGCGCCGCCGGCTGCCGCACCGATCCGCCGGTATCCGTCCCCACCGTCGCCAGCGCCTCGCCCGCCGCGACTGCCGCCGCGCTGCCGCCGCTGGAGCCGCCGGGCACGCGCGTCACATCCCACGGGTTGCGCGTGGGGAAGAAGGCGGAGTTCTCCGTGCTCGATCCCATCGCAAATTCGTCCAGATTGGTCTTGCCCAGAATGATCGCGCCCGCGGCTTTGAGCTTGCGAACAATCGTCGCGTCGAAAGGCGGCACATAGCCTTCGAGGATTTTGGAACCGGCGGTGGTTTCGACGCCCTGCGTGGAGATGTTGTCCTTGAGCGCAATGGGAATGCCGAGTAGCGGCGCGTCGTGGCCTTGCACGCGCAAAGCATCCGCCGCTTCCGCCTGTTCCAACGCCGCTTCGGGCGTCAGTGTCAGGTAAGCCTGGAGGGTGTTATCGACGGCGAGGACGCGATCCAACACAGCCTGCGTCAGCGCGACAGACGTGACATCGCCGCGTCTTAGCGCGTCCATAGCTCCGTGCAGGGTCAGATCGCATAGGTCACTCACGTCAGTTCCTTAGCGCACCGGCGGGACGACGAAACAGTTATCCCGCGCGGCGGGGGCGTTCGCCAGCGCGTCTGCGACGGGCAGTGTGGACGCCGTTTTATCGTCGCGCAGGACGGTGCGCAGCGGCAGCACGCTCGCCGTCGGTGGAATGGCATCCGTGTCCAGTGTTTGCAGTTGCGCGGCGTGGTCCAGAATCGCCGAAAGTTGTTCCTGGTACAGCGCCAGTTCCGCCTCGCCCAACGCGACGTGGGCCAGGGCAGCGATGTGTGCTACGTCTGCACGGGTCAGTTGTGTTGTTTTGGTCACTGTTCTTTTGGTCAACGGATTCAACGGATGAAACGGAAAAACTGTCGTTACGCCTGGATTATAACACCCTTTTGCACATCCAGCGACAAGCAAAATGCGGAAGAGCATCGATCCTTCCGGGTGAAAGGATGTCAGTTCTTCCGGATCCTGCTCAGACTGGTTCTCCCCGTGGATGCGACGTGGTTCGGCGATACTTCATATTCTCTCCTACTATGCTATAATCGTTCTCTGGTTGGGCAAGTGAAGGCTCTCTATCTTTAGCATGACAAAAAGACTTCACTGCGAACCCTGGCGAAGGTTTTCAGCTATGCTTGGAGCGGATCGCCAGATCCGCGGTTTCTGGCGCTACGCCGGGATCTGGCGATCCCTGGCAAGCACAAACTGATGAGCTATTTGCGCCGCGCGGTACCAGCCTTCGCAAGGATGGGGAAGCCGAAAACTAAAGGAAGATAAGTGAGCTTATGCTAACGTGGGCGCGCGTGCGGTATCGGGTCGCGCAGTTTTTTACGACGTTCTGGACCTCTTTTTGCCCGGTTGACGCCGCTTACGCTGGGCGTTATCTCGATCCGGCCTTGCTGCGCCTTTTCCGGCGTATGTCCCGCGCCGAACAGCATCACGGGATCGCTATATGCCGGGCGTTGGAGGCGCAGGGCTATGTCGATCCCGATTTGCTCGTCGCTGCGCTGCTTCACGACGTCGGCAAAATCCAGGCGCCGCCGCGCCTGTGGGATCGGGTGATCGCCGTTTTGGGGGAACACTTTGCGCCGCAGCGGGCGGCTCGTTGGAGCGTTGGCGACCCGCGCGGCCTGCGGCGTGGCTTCGTCGTCCGCCGGATGCATCCCGAATGGGGCGCGGCGCTGGCAGAGCAAGCCGGAGCAAGGTCACGCTCGGTGAGTTTGATTCGTCATCACCACAGTTTGGCAGGAGATGACGGTGAATTGGTTGCATTACAAATGACTGACGAGAAATAAACTATGGACCGACAACGTATCACCATTATTGGCACTGGCTGCATCGGAACATCCATCGGCCTGGCCCTGCGTCAATCCCCGGACGCTGAGCGCCTGGAAATTGTGGGGCATGACCGCGAGTTGGGGCGCGTGCGACAGGCGCAGAAGCTCGGCGCATTCGACCGGGCTGACTTCAACCTAGACCTGGCGCTGAACGGGGCGCGGCTGATGATCCTGGCCGTCCCGCTCGCCGACATGCGCGAAGCGCTCGCCGATGTGGGGCGTTTGCTGTCGCCGGGCGCCGACGTCGTCGTCACCGACACTGCGCTGCTCAAAGTCCCCGTCATTGCCTGGGCGGAGGAGTTGCTGCCGCCCGGCAACTACTTCGTGGGCGCCGCTCCCTTCCTTGCGCCGGGCATGGGCGGGTGGGAGCCGCTGGAAAGCCTGCGCGACGCCCGCGCCGACCTGTTCAACCGCGCCGTCTACGCCATCGCTGCGCGCCCCGACGATCATCCGAGCGCCGTGCGCGCCGTCGCCAACCTGGCGCTTGTGCTGGGCGCGGAGCCGCTGTATATGGACCCCATCGAGCACGACGCGGTGCGCGTCATCGCGGACGCCGTCCCCGATCTATTGGCAACGGCATTGTTTCAGGCCACAGCGGGCGCGCCCGGCTGGGCCGAAGTGCGTAAGGCCGCCGGACGCCCCTTCGCCACGGCGACCGCCGCTGCATCTGGGGACGCCGCTTCACGCCGGATGCTTGCGCTTCTGGGGCGCGACACGCTGCTGCGCGGCCTCGATGCCGTGCTCGCTCGCCTGCAAGCCTTGCGTGAGACTGTCGCGCAGGGTGATGCTGAAACGCTGGAAAACACGCTCGCCGCTACAGCCCAGGCGCGCGCTTACTGGATGGCCGAGAGCCGCGAACGCGCCTGGGAAATCGAGCGCGGCGCCCTGCAGAGCGACAACCTTTTCCAGCGCACACTCCAGACGCTAATCGGCGAGGGGCTTACGGTAAAACAAAAGCCGCAAGGTCGCGTATGACCATCCTGCATCTTGCGTCTTGCATCCTGCATCCTGTATCCTGCGTCTTGCATCCTGCGTCTTGCGTCTTGCATCTTGCATCCTATCCTATGACTTGCGTACCGGATCGTTATGCCTAACCCACCACCGCGCATCCTGATGATTGCCCCTACGTCCTTCTTCCTGGATTACGGCTGCCACATCCGCATCCTGGAAGAGGCGCGCGCGTTGCAGGCGCAAGGGATGCAGGTGCGCATCGTCACCTACTACCTGGGCCGTAACTTGCCCGATCTGGATATCGTGCGCTGCGCTCCGACGCCCTGGCGTTCGGATTACGAAGTTGGCTCTTCGCGGCACAAGATCGCGTTCGACGTGTTGCTCGCGTGGAAGGCGCTGTGGACGGCGCTGAGCTGGCGGCCGCACCTCATCCACGGGCATCTGCACGAAGGCGCGCTGATCGGCAAAGTGCTCGCCACGCTGCTGCGCGTCCCGCTGGTGTTCGATTTCCAGGGCAGCCTGACAGGTGAGATGCTCGATCATAACTTTCTGAAGAAGGACAGCGCCGGTTATTATTGGTGGCGGCGGCTGGAAGAGCGCATCGTCGAAATGCCGGACGCGATCGTCACCAGCACCGTGCATAGCGCGGAATTGCTCAACGACGTTTTCAAGCGCACGGAGGACGTTTATCCTTTGCCCGACAGCGTCAATTTAGATTTTCTGTTTCCCACGTGCATCACGCCAGAGGACCGGCAGGCGCGGCGCGCGGCGTTGGGCATCCCGCCGGAGCGCCGGGTTGTGGTCTACCTGGGCTTGCTGGCCGATTATCAGGGCGTCCCGCAAATGCTGGAAGCCGCCGCGTCGTTGCG
>DAOUAY010000167.1:0-2257 GCA_034432995.1 Anaerolineae bacterium
AATCTATGGGATTGGCAGGGACAGGGATTTTATGCGATTGATCGCCCCGGGGCTTCGGATCGAGAGGACGCGGTGTTCAGTGATCAGATATTCAGCAATGTTGCCGAGGTATCGAACGCTTTGTATGGCTTGTACAGTGTTCGTCAGTACAGGTACAGCGTTGATGCGGCGGGGAGAGTTTCTGCATCATTCGCGGGTTTTCAGATGCTGGAGCGATATACCACGGTGCAGTGGACGGGCCTGATCAATGAGGGGGCAGATACCTCGTTTGGCAGACCCGTCGGCGCCGGTCTCGACTTTGGCGCTGATGCTCTTTTGACTGTGGGTGGTTTGCTCTCATCTCAGTGGTGGATTGCAATTCTAGGTGGCGTTAAACTTGCTGTTGACCTTGGAGCGACAGGATACAAGACATTTACAGACCCGGTCTATCGATATAACCTGACTTCTCCAGAAACAGCGCCTAATCTGCTCTACCATCTGGGCTGGTAAGGAGTTCCGACCAAAATGAAGGTAGCGATTCCTATTAGCTTGACATTGCTATTTCTGACTGCATTGCTCTTAATGTCTACTGAGCAGTGGCTATGGGCGAGGTTGTTGGGAGTGTTGTCTTTGATCCCATTTTTGCTTGGCTTGTGGAGGCGAAAGAGCAGGGGACTGTCCACTATTCTGCTGAGCGTGCTGTTTATTGTCTATATCTGGGTTTTCTTCTGGCTTTACCCAACTGGGGTAAGAAAAATGGCGGGAACCTTGGTAAACAAGTACGATGTGGTGGTCGTTCTGCTATCCGTTCTCATAGTTGTTCTGGGCCTTTTAGAGCTATATAGGGGTTCACGGCAGAGGGAACGAGACGGTGCCGAAACCACAAACTCAGTGCCCCCAAGATAGCACCTTGCGTCACCATAGTTAAAAGGCCCGGGCCTCATCACGGCGACCGACCGGGCGACGAACCGCACCGTGGGCGCCTTCACCGTTGCGCGGGACGCCACCCCGCCGCAGGTCTGGCTGAACGTGCCGGCGCGCGTCAGTACGGGCGTTTTCACCGTCACCTGGGGCGCCACGGACGCGCAGGCGGGCGTTGCGTGGTACGACCTGGACGTGAGCGTGGACGGCGGCCCGTGGCAGCGCGTCCTCCCCTACGGCGGCGTGCGCTGGCAGGAGGGCACCTTTCCAACGGATGTTGGCTTCACGGGGCATCGGGGGCATGCGGCGTTGGGGCTGGTGTATATGCGTGCCCGCTACTACCATCCGGCGCTGGGGCGGTTCGTGAGTGCGGACAGCATCGTGCCGGGCATTGCATCCAGCGCAGGCGGCGGATTGTTGGCAGTTGGACGCGACGAAAACAAACGTCTGACCCCGCTGACAGTATCGTTCCTCGAAGCACAGTTCGCCAGCATCATTGGGGAGGAGAACCGCGCCCCTGCCCCCGACAGCGGGCCATTAAACCCGCAAGCACTCAACCGGTATGCTTACTGCTTGAACAACCCGTTGCGATACGTAGACCCCTCAGGCCGATACGGGGAGGAAGTACACTACGAACTCACCTACCAATTGGTGAGGGAGGAGGCTCTGAGACAAGGTCTGTCTGAGTCGCAAGCCGAATCCTTAGCCAGGCAAATCGCAGCCGCGAATCAGGGCGTAGACAATTTGGGAGCAGATAACTCGGCCTGGAGCCGGATGCACTGGTATACCGAGTCGGAGGCAGAAGATCTGGCGCAGGCAGCGGTTGAAAGTGGCGATCCGGTCGAATTTGGCCGCGCCTTACACGCTATCCAAGATTACTATTCCCACCGGTATATGGGTTACACGATACCTGGCGGATTGATCGGTGCAGGTGTTTATGTGAACGATTGTCTCGAGCACGGGGAAGAGTTCAAAGTAGGTGGTCTGGCATTGGCCTTTCTGGACTATGGCCACGCTTTCTCCGCCTTGGCCAGCAAGGTCACTTTGGGCCTGATACCGAACGCGGATGCTTATAACCGCTATTGGTTCTGGGAGAAGAGTCGAGATTCTGCTATGGAAGGAGCAACGCGAGACCACATTAGGCAATTCTTTGAGAAGAACTATGGGAATCAAACTCGTTCTCGCTCTGGAAGTAAACCGGTGATGCGCGCGATGGGTTCCCTTATTCGAATCCCTGATGGTCCCGGCCCTGATGATTGGCCGATGGAGGGGCGCGACCCACAGCGTACCAATGCCAATCCTGGGGTGACGGTTCCGCCCGAGCCGAACATCCGTTGGCGTCGTGAACTGGGATTGG
>DAOUAY010000168.1:0-5232 GCA_034432995.1 Anaerolineae bacterium
CTGAAGAGCCTGCGCGAACAGATCAGCATCGTGTTGCAGGACGTGTTCCTGTTCCACGGCACCGCCCGCGAGAATATCCTCTTCGGACGTCCCGACGCCACCGAAGAAGAGGTCATCGCTGCCGCCCAGATTGCCAACGCCCATGAGTTCCTCGTCCGCCTGCCCGACGGCTACGACACGCTCATCGGTGAACGTGGCGTGAAGCTATCCGGCGGACAGAAGCAGCGACTCGCCATCGCCCGCGCCGTGCTCAAGGATGCGCCCATCCTCATCCTGGATGAAGCCACCTCCTCGGTGGATACGGAGACCGAGATGTTGATCCAGCAAGCGTTGGAGCGCCTGATGGTCGGGCGCACCACCATCATCATCGCGCACCGGCTCTCTACCATCCGCAGCGCCGATATGATCGTGGTGTTGGAAGATGCCGGCATCAAGGAGATGGGCACGCACGAAGAACTGATGACGCGAGATGGGCTGTACAAGTATCTCAACGAAGTTCAACGGCAGATCGAGCCGCAGTGGGAGCTAGTACGCGACCGACGTAGAAGCCTGGCGATGAGCGCAGTGAATTAGCTTGTGATTTCGCCTAAAAGTGGTATCCTTGCAAGGTTAGAAGCTGCCGCACAAGGCAATCCCAATCGATGCGCCGGCGCGGGATGATCACGATCCCGCACCTCTTAGCGGGGCGGACCACAAGTTCGCCCGCAGCGACAAAACTAATGAAGGAGTAACAGGTTTATGAATCGACGCAGGTTGTCATCACTCTTTTTGCTCTTGATTATAGTCGGCCTTGTCAGTCTGCCGCTTGGCTGCTCGTCTGGCACGTCCGGCTCGTCCTCTTCCGCTGAGCAGAGCGGACCGACGCCCACGCCCATCCCCACCTCGATCGTGCCGACCAATCCCACCTATACTGTCCAGCGCGGCGACGTCGTCCGGCTGCTGCAATTTTCGGGCCGGGCCGCCCCGGTGCGCGAAGAGGAGCTTTTCTTCCGCGCCAATGGCTACGTCGAAACCGTCTACGCGCGCCGCAATGACAGCGTCAAAGAGGGCGATCTGCTGGCCGAGTTGGAAGTCACCGACCTGAAGAACCAGATCACCCAGGTCGAGGCCGAACTGGTCGCGGTGAAAATGAACAACGACCGCCAAGTCGCAGAGGCCATGGCCAACGTGCGCGCCAGAGAACTGGCGCTGGCCAAACTCCAGGCGAGTGTGTCAAATTCACAAATCCTCAGCGCCCGCTTCAGTTTGGAACGCGCGCAGGAAAACCTGGCCAATGCGCAAACCGAATACCGCGAATCGTTGGAGCGCACCTGGGAAACCGAGGATGCCCGTAAACGGTACGCCGAAGCAGTGCGCGACGCCCAACAAAACCTCGAACTCGCGCAAGCGTACTATAACGATGCGCTTCGCGCCAACGAGCGTTTGACCTACGACATCGAATTGGCGCAGCAAGACCTCGATCTGGCCCAGATGCGGCAGGCGGAAATCGAAGCTGGCGTGGACATCACGCGCACGCTCCTGAGCCTGCAACGTCTGCAGGGGCAGTTATCCGATGCGCGTATCGTCGCGCCCTTCGATGGCGTCATCCTCTCAACCAACGTCATCGCCGGTTCGCAGGCGCAGGGCTACAAAGCTGTGATGAGCATCGCCGATCCGACCGAGTTGGAGATTATGGCCGATCTGTCGACCAATGAAATGAGCGAACTGACCGAGGGCGCCGTCTTGCTGGCCGAAGTCACCAACCGCCCGGGCGAGCAAATTCCCGGCTTCATCCGCCGCTTGCCCTACCCTTACGGTGGTGGAGGGAAGATCGAAGGCGTGCAGGATGAAGACACTTCCACACGCATCACGCTGGAAAAGTCCATCGACGAGCTAGGGATGAGAGTTGGCGACCGGGTGCGCATTACCGTTGAGCTGGAGCGGGCCGTTAACGCGCTGTGGCTGCCGCCGCAGGCTGTCCGCACCTTCGAAGGGCGCAACTTCGTGGTCATTCAGGAGGATGGAGGGCAACGTCGCCTCGACGTTACCATCGGCATTCGTTCCACTGAGCGGCTTGAGATCCTCGATGGGTTGAGCGAGGGACAGATCGTCATTGCGCCGTAAGGCACACAGCAGACATGCAAACGCCGCAACACTTACGGGCGAATATCGCCGCCGGATGGTCCACCATTGGCGTGGTCGCCAAACGTATCATCTCGCAACCGAGCTTGATGCTGGCGACCACGCTAGGGCTGATCATCGCCCTGGCGTTGATGATGAGCATCCCGCTGTACGCCGATGCCGTCTACCATCGCATCTTCCTGAAGAACATTGCCCAGGCTGCAGGGCACAACCCATCAACGCGTGACGACGCCATCCCTCCACTGACCTATCTGTTCCGCTATGATGGCAGCATTTTTGGCGCTGTCGAGTGGGAACAAATCCAACCTGTCCACACCTACATCACCCAAAGGGCCGGGGGCGACCTGGGATTAAACCCGCAAACGACGATAAGCTACTTCAACACCGATCCCTTCGGCATTTTCCCCAGTACGGTTTCCTCGTTCCGGGAGATGCGTTCCCCCCTCATCTGGGCCGGGTTTGCCACCATCAGTGACGTCGAGAATCACATCACACTGGTCGAGGGCCGGTTCCCGAACGTCGCCTCGACCGCGGTGGACGAGCCTGTCGAGGTGCTGGTCTATCAGGGATTGGCGAGCAAGCTGGGTTTCCAATCCAACGAAACGTACATCGCCTATCTGCAACTGCGCGCACAGGAAGGGATCGTGCGCGATGTGCAGATTCCCATCCGCATCGCCGGCGTTTGGGATGCGAGGGACCCGCAAGAGACCTTCTGGTTTTTCAAACCGTCGAGCTTTGAGGAACGCCTCATCGTGCCGGAGCGCACGTTTAGTGAGCGGCTCAGCCAGCAATTGACGGGTGAAGTGTATGGCGGGGTATGGTATCTGACAATGGACGCCATCGACATTCGCCATGACGCAGCTTTGACGTTGATCCGCAATGGGCTTGTGGTGCAGCAGCAAACCTCCGGACTGCTGCCCAACATCAAGCTCGCCAGTTCGCCCATGGAAGCGCTGATCGACTACCAACGCTCGGCCAACCTGCTGACCATTCTGCTATACGCCTTCAGCGTCCCCATCCTGGGATTGCTATTTGCCTTCATCGCCCTCACGTCTGGGATGGCGGTTGAGCGACGGCGCAACGAAGTCGCCGTGTTGCGCAGCCGGGGCGCGCGGGCGCTGCAAATGGTCGGCATCGCGGCGATGGAAGGGCTGCTGTTGGGGTTGATTGCGCTGGTGCTCAGCGCCCCGACAGGGATGTTTGTGGCCGGCCTGATCGGGCAAACGCGCAGCTTCCTCGACTTCAGCGCGCAAATGGAGGCTCTGCGGGTCAACATGACGACTGCAGGGTGGCGTTTTGGTCTTGCCGGTGTGGTGTTGGTCGTCGTCGCGCAGGTGCTGCCGACGTTCGGCGCGGCGCAGCACACCATCGTCTCCTACAAGCGCGAGGTGGCGCGCATGTTGCGCCGGCCCTGGTGGCAACGCATGTGGCTCGACGTCCTGCTGCTCATCCCGGCAGGATATGGCGCGTATCTGCTGCGCCAACAAGGCAGTCTGGTTATGCTGGGGGATGTGTTGGAGAACACACCCTACGAGAATCCGCTGCTGTTTCTCGTGCCGGCGTTGGGAATTTTCGCGCTGACGCTGTTCTTCCTGCGCTTGATGCCCGCGCTTATGGCCATCGTGGCCTGGATCACAGCGCGCACGCGGGTGGTGGGATTGTTGATGGCGACCCGGCACCTGGCGCGCACACCGGGCTTCTACACCACACCGCTGATCCTGCTGGTACTGACACTGAGCCTGTCCGCGTTCACCGCGTCGCTGGCCTACACCCTCGACACGCACCTCAACGATCAAATGCGTTATCGAGCCGGCGCGGATATGCGGTTCGTGGATTTGGGCGAAGGTAGCCAGGAAAGCAGCCCTTATGCCGCGCTCGGACAAACAGCCACCGACAGCACGACGACTGCCAGCGAAGGCCCGCGCTGGTTTTTCCGGCCAATCACAGACTACCTGAGCGCACCGGGCGTCGAAAAAGTCACCCGTGTCGGGCGCTATCCGGCCGCCGTGCGGATGAGCACCGGTGGGAAAAACGGCGTCTTCATGGGCATCGACCGGGCAGAGTTCGGGCAAATTGTCTTTTGGCGCACAGATTTCGCCACCGAGAGCCTGGGCGAACTGATGAACGCGCTGGCAGTCACCCGTAACGGTGTGCTCGTCCCGCGCAGCTTTATGAATGACCAAGCCCTGATCATCGGCGACTCCATCCGCGTCAACGTGTCCACCTATGGTCAAAGCAACGAAATGGATTTGAAAATCGTTGGGCATTTCGAGCTATTCCCAACGTGGTATCCCTCGGAAGGGCCGCTCTTTGTGGGCAATCTGGATTATCTGTTTGAATACGCAGGGGGGCAATTCCCCTACAGCGTGTGGCTGAAAACCGCGCCGGATGCCGATTACGCGACGCTCGGCAAAGCAGCCCTGAGCGGGCAAGCCCTGGATTGGAAAGCGCCGGCCGTCGACATCCTGGCCGAGCAACAACTCCCCGAACGGCAAGGCCTGTTCGGTCTGCTCTCGGTAGGATTCACCGCAGCGGCAGTGCTCACCGTGCTCGGGTTCTTGCTCTACGCGCTCTTCTCGTTCCGCCGTCGCCTCATCGAATTTGGCGTCCTGCGGGCCGTGGGGCTTTCGGGCGCACAAATGACGGCATTCCTGGCCTGGGAATTGGCGTTCTTGATTCTGACGGGCGGCGCGCTCGGCACCGGGCTGGGAGCCGTGGTCAGCAAGTTCTTCATCCCCTTCCTGCAAATCGGCGTCGACGAAGCCTCGCGCATCCCCCCCTACAGCGTGGACATCGCCTGGTCGGCCATCTTCCGCGTCTACGCCCTGTTCGGACTGCTCTTTGTGGTCGCGCTCATCATTTTGGTGGTGATGTTGCGGCGCATGAAGATCTTCCAAGCCATCAAGTTAGGAGAAACAGCATAATGGCACAAGAAGCATTCGTTATTTGTGATAATCTGGTGAAAATTTATAAGATCGCGGAGTTGGAAGTGGTCGCGCTGCAGGGCCTCGACCTGGTCGTCGGCCCCGGTGAACTGCTCGGCATCGTCGGCGCGAGCGGCAGCGGCAAGTCCACGCTGATGAACGTGCTCGGCGGGCTGGACCGGCCTTC